>NZ_BPIK01000001.1:1987500-2287500 GCF_026004075.1 Meiothermus sp.
CGACACGACAGGCCAAAATTGCCGAGTACAAGAAAGCCTTCGACAACCCCTACGTGGCGGCCAGCCGGGGCTATATTGACGATGTGATTGACCCCGCCGAGACCCGCCGGCTCCTGATACGGCACCTCGAGATGCTCTCCGGTAAGCAAGAGCAGCGGCCCTACAAGAAGCACGGGAACATCCCGCTGTAGCCCTACCTCGAGCGCTGCATCCGCCCCTGGGGGCGGCCCGACAGAACCTGGTCGAAGCTGCTACGGGCACGGGCCTTCATGGCCTCGATGGCAGCCCAGTTGGGCTGGCGCTGGGTGAGCACCGCCGAGGCCAGCAGATCGGGGTCGCCGGGCATATCTACGTACACGGCCCCGGCGTCGCGGCAGAAGCCGGCCACCTTGGGGTCGTAGGCGATGCCGGCAAAGGGTGTTCCGGCCGCCGCCGCCAGGATGGCCCCGTGCAGGCGCACCGAGATCACGTAGCCAGCCTGGGCCAGCAGGTAGCTCACCCGGCGCGGGTCCCAGGCCAGCTCGCGGGTGAAGCTGCTGAACTTTTCCAGCACCGGTTCGTCGAAGCCCGGTTGCAGGGCCAGAACCACCACCTCGAGGCCCTCCACCCGCAGCCGGTCGGCCAGCTTGTGCAGGTTGGCGTTGGCCTCCTCGGTGCCGTACTTGGGCACCAGCACCACCATGTTGGGCTCCCGCTCCACCGGAGGCACCGGGAGCAGCAGGGCCGGGTCGGCCCCCAGGTGCACCTCCAGATCCAGGCTACGCCCGTACTCGAGCGAGCCCTCATCGCGAAAGTAACAGGGCACCCCGCGCAAGGCCCGCCGCACCCGTCCTTCACCGCGCTTACTCAGGGGGCCCAGGGACTGGTTGAACACGTACACCGCTTTGCCCCGCCGCCGGGCCAGGCCCATCACGGTCAGGTAGTACCACAGGCTCAGGCCAGAGGTTTTGTCCTGCAACAGACCCCCGCCGCCCGATAAAAGCAGGTCGATCTGGCCCAGGGCCTTCCAGACCTCGAGGGGATGGGTGCGTTTGACGGCTTCCACCCCATAGCGCTGCGCGGTTTCGGCGGGGTTGTTGGAAAACACCACAGCCTGGTGCCCACGGGCCCGCACCTCTTGCACGATGGCCTCGAGGATGGCCTCGTCGCCCGCATTCTGAAAGCCGTAATAGCCGCTAACCCCGACGCGCATAAACCCTCCTTTCCATCTTGGCATGGCCGGGCATTAGATGCTTCTACCTGAGCCACCATTCGCGCAGGCGGCGGAAGACCCAGACCCCCACCAGGCCCAGCAACAGGCCGATGAGAATTCCATTCAACACCCGGAAAAAAGAGATGCTCAAAGGGGTATGGTAGTGGGAAAAAGTGTTCAGTATGGAACCCATACCCACCGCCACCAGCACCAGCAACGCATTCCTCATCCAGGTCGGCCAGGGCAGCAGCAGGGCCATGGGGGCCAGGGCATGGGCAAAAATCTCTTTGAAACGAGGGCGTACCATTACGTCCTGCAAAAAGGCCCTGAGCTGCAATTCCCATTCCGGCACGATGGAGGGGGCAGCGTCGTTGCCGCGCCGCAAGACGGCCAGGGCCACCACCGCCAGCCCCACCAGGACGATCGCGACCTCGCCAAGTTTGAACTGATAGTTATATAAGAAGTTGAGGGCCGGCTTGTAGTCGGTGGGCAAGAACGAGAGGGCCACCAAGAGGGGCGGCACCACCAGCGTAAGCGATACCCCCCGGAAAGGATCCAGGCCCAGCACGCTCTGGGGGGTGCTGCCCAGCGCAGCCAGAAAGACCACCCCGGCCAGCGAGTAGAGAACCGCGGCCAGCCACAGGCGCAAACCGGACAGTTGGCGCTCGAGAAAACCCAGGGCCGGGAACACCATCGCCGCCAGCAAGGGCGCCGCATCCCCGCGGGCCACCCCCAGGGCAAAGAGCACCAGCAGCACGGCTACCGGAATGCCAAAGGGCGGCGGCAGCCCAATGGCTAGCAGCGCCAACCCCGCCGCGATGCCCAGCAGGGCCACATAGCGCAGCGGCGAAGGGGCAAAGTCGCGGGCCGTGGGCTCGCCGATAGGAACGCCCGAACGCTCCAGGTCGCGCTTTAGGATGGTCAGGAATTGCTGGGTGTCGCCAGGCTGCCGGTAGGGCCGCAGGTAGAGCAACTGGTGGCCGCGCTCGCGGGCCGCCAGCACGAACTTGTCGGCGGTCTCGGCAGGGGTGAGCTTGTCCTGCCATTCCGGGCGGATGCTAAAAAGCCGCTTGACCGGCAGGGTTCGGGCGAGCTGGGCAAAGCCCCGCTGGGGGGTACCCTCGATCCAGGCGATCGGTTTGCCCTCCAGACCGGCTGCGACGGTCTCGAGGTTGTCCTTGTACCCCAGCACATCCAGCCCCGCAAACACCACCACATCGGCCTCGGGGGGAATCAGTTCTACATCGTACGTGCGGTAGGGGTGGTCGAAGGGCCGGGCCGCGATGTAAAAGCCCTGGGCCTTGAGTTCGCGGGCCAGGGCCCGGTCGTAGCCCGCGGGGAAAAAGTCTACGTTAACCGGGGTGGCCAGCCAGGTCTGGGTTCCGATCAAAACTTTCTCGCTGGGAATGTTCCAGCGGGCCACCATAGCCTCCAGGAGTGCCTGGGGGCCGGTCAGGTAAAACCATCCTGGCTTGATCTGGGCATTGGGATAGACCAGTTGCAGCGTGTTGGCCGGGTGGTAGGTCAGAAGCCCCCGGCTCACCCAGTTGCGCACCGACTGCTCGTAGAGCGCCACCCCCCCTACCCCCAAAGCCCGGTACTCTTGCATCACCTGCAGGAAGGTTCTGCCGGTAAAGCGGGCCTGATCGGCCACTTCTTCGCCGTCCATGATCAGCACCACCGGCCCAGGGCGCTCGGCCTGCATCCGGGGCCAGAGCGCAGGCAGGCTCAGCACGGCCGCCAGCAGTACCGTTATTCGTAAAAGGCTACCCAGCTTCACAGTCACCCTCCCTGCCCCACTTTCCTGTCCTGCACCAGGCTGCGCACCCGCGCGGTGAGCATGGCCAGGGCTTCCTGGTTATGCCCCCCGTGGGGAATGATTACATCGGCATAGCGTTTGGACGGTTCCACAAAGGACAGATGCATGGGACGAACCTGTTCTAGGTACTGCTCGATTACGCTCTCGGCGGTGCGCCCGCGCTCGGCAATATCGCGCTGCAAACGCCGGATGAAGCGCACATCGGCATCGGCGTCCACGAAAACCTTGAGGTTCATCTGGGCCCGAAGGGTAGCGTCCACCAGCAGCATGATGCCCTCGAGCACCACCACCGGGGCCGGCTTTACCAGTATGGTTTCGCGGGAGCGCGTGTACTCCCTGAACGAGTAGACCGGAACCGCCACCGGCTGGCCCGCCACAATCTGACGGATGTGCGTAAGGTAGAGCTCGAGGTCGAAGGCATCGGGGTGGTCGTAGCTTTGTTTAAGGCGCTCCTCAAAAGGCAGATGCGCGTTGTCTTTGTAGTAGTTGTCCATCGGCAATAAGGCCACGTGCTCCGGCCCTACCGCTTTCATCACCGCCTCGGTTACGGTGGTTTTTCCGCTACCGGTTCCACCGGCAATTCCAATCACAAAAGCCCGACTCACAAAGCCAATCATACGCTCTGGGGCCGGGCCTGGGTAGGCTCGAGCGGCCAGGACTTTTGCAATTTCGGAGATTTGTTAGAGTATACGGCGGAATGGTGGTAATCACCGGAGAGATTTTCGTTGAGCTCACAGGTCGCAACACCTCATCAAAAGCTACGCTCTCATACAACGGGGCGCTGGGGGGAGCGGCCCTCCACACCGCCACCATTCTGGCCCGCCTCGGGATGCCCACGCGGTTTGTGGGCGAGCTTGGACAGGATTTTTTGGGTGACTGGGCCCTGGCCCGTATTGCCGAGTACAAGATCGAAACCCGCTTTATCCAGCAGCTCCCGCAGGTAACCACCCCTCTGAGCCTGGCCGAGATAGGCCCCGAAGGTGGGGTGCAGTTCAGCTTCTACCGGGCCTTTGGCGATACCCAGTTTCGTTCGGATAGCGCAGCTATGGCCCGGGCTAAGTGGTTCCACTTTGGCTCCCTCTCGGCCTTTGCCCCCCGCAACGTCCCAGGCATCGAAAGCCTGCTCGAAATTGCCCGCGACTACGATGTGCTGGTCAGCTTCGACCCCAATCTGCACGCAAGCCCCGATGAAGCCTACTGGGAGCAATTGCTGCGCTATATGCCCTATATTTCGGTGCTGAAGGCCAGCCTGAATGATGCCCGGTACTTATTCCCCAAGGCCCCAAACGACCCCCAGGTCTTGCTCGAGCACCTGGTCGAGCTGGGCGCGCCAATCACAATCCTGACCCTGGGCGCTGCCGGGGCCATAGGCGCTTTCCGTACCCGAATGATGCGGGTTCCAGGGGTCAAGGTAGCGGTATTAGACACCATTGGAGCCGGGGATGCTTTCACAGCTGGCCTGATCTACGGGATGATGAAGCAAGAGATAGGCTCGAGGATGGAGCTACTCACCTGGGATGGAACCCAGCTCCCGGTTATCCTGGCCTCCTCCTGCCACCTGGCCGCCATCACCTGCACGGTGGAGGGAGCCAGCCCGCCCGAACAACCGTTACACGCCTGGTGGGAGCGGTTCGGCTAACACCTCCTGACCGAAGTTATCCCTGTATCAGAAAGTGGTGTTTCTTGAAAGAAAGCGCTTCTTCACCCAGCGCAGCAACCATGGGATTAAAAAAAGCAGCCTTTTGGAGAGTTTTTGGTAGCAGGCGCAATAACCACAAGGGCTTATCCCATGCTACGCTGGGCGGTGCTCTGAACAAGCAATACCATATAGGCCACATACAGCCCCAGGAAAACCCCGCCCTCCCTCCGTCCCAAACGGGATCCAGTCGCCAGAAACGGCCACAGCAACACACTGGCCAAAAGCATCACCCACATATCGCGCTGGATGTTCTCCCAGGGTAAGCCAACGGGTTGGACAAGGGCCGTGATCCCCAGGATGCCCAGGATGTTGAAGATGTTTGAACCCACGATATTACCCAGCGCGATGTCCGGCTCGCGGCGCAGGGCCGCGGTGATGGAGGCGGCTACTTCCGGTAGGCTGGTGCCCAGGGCCACAATGGTCAGGCCGATGATGAGCTCGGGGGCTCCAAAAGCCCGGGCCAGCTCCACCGCCCCAATGGTGAGCAGGCGAGCCCCCACCCCCAGCAACACCAGTCCGAGTACTAACCCTGCGTAGGTCTGCCAGCCAGTCTTGGCGGGTTGGCCGTACTCCTGATTGAACTCCTCGAGCACATCGGCGCTTTCGCCTGCGCTGCTGCGGTACAAAAACCAGATATACAGACCCAGCAAGACCACCGAAAACAACCCCTCCCAGCGGGTTATCTGCTGGTCGAAGTACAAAAACGCAAAAAGCAGCAAGGCCGCCCCAATCATGAAGGGCACCTCGCGCTTGATGAACTGGGCCTGGGCGCGGATGGGTGCCAGCAGGGCGGTGACCCCCAGGATGAGCAGGATATTCAGGATATTTGAGCCCACCACATTGCCAATGGCGATGGCCGGGCTGCCAGTAAGCGCAGCGGCCAGGCTGGCGGCCAGCTCGGGACTGCTAGTACCAAAGGCCACCACCGTCAGGCCCACCACCATGGTGCTGATGCCCCAACTGCGGGCCAGCACCACCGCGTTTTTTACCAGCGCCTCGCCTCCAAAGTACAACAGCACGATGCCGCTAGCAATGAGCAGCAAGTTCAGTACAAACTCCATGCCGAGTAGGGTAACAAAAACCCAGGTCGTGTCAAGATTTATGTGTAGCAGTCTGTGTAGAGGGGAAGTACCGCTCCTTCAGCATCTGTTCTAGCATCTCCTTTGCCTCGGCAAAGCCTCTGAGTGTACGCTCTGTCCATTTGCCCTCCTGCCTTTCGCTCTCCAGATACAGCACTTTGAACACCGCCTCCGTTGTAGGAAACTTGTGATCCCGTACCTTGGTACTGCGTCTTATCTCCCGGATAAACCGTTCCATCGGATTGGTGCTCCGAAGGTAGGGCCACAGCACCTTGGGATAGCCATAGAACCGCAGCAGCGCCGCGGAGTCCTCCCACCAACCGCTCACCAGCCGCGGGTACCTCGACCCCCAGGTTCGCCGCAGCCGCTCCAGGCCTTCCAGGGCTTCCTGTCGGCTTTCCGCCCGGTACACCCCGCGTAGATGCTCGGCCACCGCCCCCCGATCCCGTGCACGCACCTGTGCCAGGCTGGAGCGCACCATGTGCACCACGCAGCGCTGCCATTCGGCGCCGGGGTAGACCCTTTGGATGGCCGCCTCCATGCCGGGAAGGCCATCGGTCACGAAGAGCAAGACCCGCCGTAGGCCCCTTTGCCACAAGCCCTTCAACACCTCCTCCCAGGCCAGAGCGCTCTCTGCGGGCAGGAGCCAGAAGCCCAGCACCTGCCGCTCCCCGCTGGGGGTGATGCCCAGCGCCACATACACCGCCTCTTGCTGAACCCCCAGGTCGTCCCGCATGACCCTCAGAAACAGACCGTCCAGGTAGACCACGGCCAGTTCCTCCGGCAAAGGCCGCTGGCGGTACTGCTCCGCCGCCCGCAAGACCTGGTCGGTCAGGCTGCTAAGGGTCTCGTGGGTATAGCGGTGCCCCAGCAACAGGCTCAGCACCTCCGCCGCTTTGCGCTGCGTCACCCCGGCGGCATACAGGGCCACGGCCACCTCCCCCACGTCCACCAGGCGCCGGGCATAAGGTTCCAGGAAGCTGGGATAGTAGCACCCCTCGCGATCCCTGGGCATCTGGAGGTTCACTGAACCAAAGCGGGTCGAAAGCCGCCTGGGGTAGTAGCCGTTTTTGCGTCCTCCGTGTTCCCGCAAGAAGGCCTCCCGGTCGGCGTCCAGCAGAATCTGCAAGACCTCGGTGGCTGTTTCCCTTACCGCTTCGCGCAAAATCATCTGTAGGGTATCCTGATCCATGGGGTACCTCCTTGTTGATTGCGGTACCCCCTCTTTTTACACAAACCCCTACACATAATTCCTTACACGACCAAAACCCACCGATGCTTCTATAACTATGTGATTCGAGTTCAGATTCTCTAACCGTCGAAAACAACCAGTATCCCGCAAGAATCGGCTTCAACGGACACAGCCGCCCACTGCATACCGGAAAATGCCTTGGGTTGCCTGGTATGGAGCCTAACTTGGAACCGCTGCAGGCAGTTCCCTCCCATACCACAAGAACCGCTAGCGCGCGCTACCGCGAAACTCCCGGCGAATTTGTGCCTCCAGGATGGGGGCCAGCTCGCTGGCTCCAGCCGCCAGCAGGTAGCTATAAGCGGCAGGGGCATAGCCGATCTCGCTGGTGAGCCACAGGGCCAGGGCGGCCTCGAATGGGGTATTGGCCGCGACCTCGCTAGCGAAGCTCACCCACTGTACCGGGGCTGCGTATACCACCAGCCCAGAGCGGCTTAGCACCTCGAGGCGCCCAGTCTGCCGCAGCGCTTCGGTTGCAATGGCAAAAACCCCGTCTCCTTGGGCCTCTACTTTTTGTAACTCGCTGGCCCCATTCAACAAGCGCAGGGTCTGTCCACCGGCGACCGTGAGGGTCAGGGTGCCCAGGCTGTAGTCGGTAGGCAGGTAGAGGACCGGGGCGTTGCCCGCCGGGTTGCGGCTTTTGGCCTCCTTGATGAAGGCGACCTCGGCTTGTTTTTTGCATACCCCGATGTCCTGGCAGCTGGCTACCAGGTTTTGCCAGAACGACCTGGGCCGGGCCACCTCGAAGCAGGCAGTGCCTCTGGCCTCGAGGGCAAAGGCCCGCACCCCGTACAGGAGACGTCCTTGGCCTTCGGTAACGCACAGACGGTCTCCGGCCTCGAGGTTGAGCAGCAAAGCAGGGCCACCGCTGCGGGTGTAGGTTTGCATGGTCTGGTCGGGGCGAAGGAGGCGGGCTTTTCCACTGAGCTCGAGGCGGGCCGGTTCGGCCAGGGCCAGCGAACAAAAGACCAGGATGATCCCCACAAACAAGTGCTTCCAGGGCGTGGAGGCTGCTTTCCTCGGCTCACCCTGCATCAGGGCACCGCGCCTCCAGGCCAGCAGTTTGACCAATCGGCCAGCAGGGTTGATCCCACTCAGAGCGGCCATCCACGCGCTACCGATCCCCCCCGGTTCCCTCCACGATTTCCTTGAGTTTATCCGCCACTTCCTGGCCTGAATCACTGGTTTTGTTCTCATTTTTCTTCCCTCCAGCAAACAGCTTGAGAAGCAGGGCTCCCATCTGAAAGGCCACAATGGGATACAGGTAATCCAGAAAATGCCCGGTGTACTGCAAAATGAGCACCCCAGCGAAAAACAAAAACCAGGCCGCCACCGCAGTCTCGATCAGGGCTTGGACGAAACCCTGGAAGCGGCTGGCCCTCAGCCAGCCATCGGTGATGGAGTAGGTCAGCCAGAGGGCCAGAAAAACCACCAGCGGCACCACCAACAACACCGGCCCCCAGCCCAGGGTTTCGGAATAACTGCGGTAGGTCGCCAGGGTTAGGAGGGCGTTTAGGTGAATATCAATACCCTGTACAGCCCCAATCGCCGTGAAATGTGCGTCGTCGGCCTTGGGGTAGGTGCGCCCCACCAGGAACAAAGCCCCCTGGGTTTTTTCCGATTTCACCAGGCCACCTTCCAAGAATTGAAGCCCTCCCATCACCACCAGATTGGGCCAGAGCTGCCGACCTTCGGTGTGGGCTCCATAGCGCCGTATCTCGCGGTAGACGATACGCTTGCCATCGGACTGGGGATTGCCAAGCGCAACCGATTGCGGACAGCGAAGATCATCCTGCAAGTCTATGCCCAGTCCTAAGCAGTACAGCCCCAGCGAGGCTGCTACAGGCTGCCCAGGAAGGGGCCGGGGAATCTTGCGGGTTAGCCCGTCGCCGTCGTAGAGCACCTGGGCTTGCACAGCAAACAACTTGGGGTTGAGGCTGCTGAGGGGCCGGCCCAAAATCTGTTCATCCGGTAGCAGGATGGGAACCTGGGTGCGGCGCAGCACCTCCAGCAACTGCCCATCCCCTGCCGATAGGGCCCCGCCCTCGTTGCTGGGGTAGCGCAGATCGAAGTCGAGGAACAGACCTTTGGGCTGGTAACTGAGAATTTTCTGGGTGATGCGGGCAAGCTGACCCCGGTGAAAGACATTGCTGTTGGGGCTGAGTTCTTGGATGCTACTCTGCTCGAGTTCCACCAACACCACCAGTGGAAAATCGCGCACAGGCACCGGCGAACCCCAGCGATGCACCACTTTGGTCAGGCGATCCAGCGAGACCCCTTGCGGACCCTTGATAAAAGCGCCAAATGGCCCCAGCAGGTTGTTGCTCAAAATGTAGGACGAGGCCACCATCACCAGCACCACCAGCCCAGTGCGCCATAAGGCTTTACGCGCGTGGGGTGAAAGGGTTCGCGGACGGGGCGGTTCATTCACCGCGTACCTCGCCATCGCCATTTGGATTCAGGAACCTCGAGCCAAACCATAAAATACACAACATCTGGTAGAAACTTGCACCGGTTGCACTACGAGTTGTGCCCCTCTAGACGGCAAAAAAGCGAGTAAAAAAGGGTTTGTTCCGTGATATACTACAAATCCACCCTTTTCAATGGGTTAACGCTGTCTCCCGCATTGCTTAGTCTGCTTTCATCTCCGTCTAACTTTAGGGAATGGAGGGTGGGGGCCAGGGTTAGTGTATGGGACGTTGCTGGAGCCGGCCAATGACCTGGCTCGTCGGGCTGGGCTTGGGGTGCTGGTTTGGGTTGGGCCAGCCCATGCCCAAACCCGAAACCTACGCCGTGGTCGTTGGTATCAACAACTACCGCCCCTACCCCGAAACTCCCTCCCTGCCCGCCCTCAGCTACGCCGAGAGCGATGCCCGCAAAATGGCCCAGGCTCTGCGCGACCCAAACAAGGGTCAGGTAAGCAAGGTGCGGGTGCTGCTGGATACCGAGGCCAGCAAGACCGCCATCGAGGCCGAGTTGCGCGATCTGGCCCGGCGCATGCGGGTGAGCGATACCCTGATTTTCTACTACTCCGGTCACGGGATGCTGAACCACCTGGGGCAGGCTACCCTGATGCCCGGCGACGCCAAAATCAACGACGAGGAAACCTGGCTGCCCCTGGATGGGTTGCGAGAACAAGTACGCAAGGCCAGCCAGGGCAGGGGCCGCCTGATTCTGATACTGGATGCCTGTTTTAGTGGGCAGTCTCAAGCGGGCTCGCGCAGCTTCACCATGCCGGGCCGCAAGGACTTTCCCAAGCCGCAAAAGCCCGATCTGAGCGGGGCCGATGTGCTGCTAGCTTCCTCTGCCGATTCGGAGCCGAGTTGGGAGGATGCCGAGCTGGGGGGTGGAATTTTTACGGCCTACTTGCTGGAAGCCATCTCGGGAAAAGCCGATGAGAACGGGGATGGCTATGTAACCATTGGGGAGGCTTACCGTTATGCTGCAGTTCGCGTTGAAGCGTTCAGCTCGCGCAGAGGCACTCCCCAGACCCCCAAGCTCTATGGCCCCGACGACTACATCCTGGCCCTCAACCCTGTTGCGGTGGCCTTAAGCCGTCTGGCCAGCCTGAAGCTCTCGGGCCATATCAATGGCGAGCAGTTTGATGCGCTGGCCGCTTGGCTCGAGGTCAAAAGGCAGCCCGATGACCTGAAACTGTATCTGGCGGGAGCCCTGACCGGTGGACAGCTTGTGAATCTGGTTCGGGCTGGAGCCATTCCGAGGGTTCCGGCGCAGACCTCCATTGATAGGCGTCTGCAAAAAATCGGCTCATTGCGGCGCGAGGGCAAGATTCGGTTGGAACAGTTCTGGGTGCTAAGCCAGATGATTCAGACCGGCAAGGCGGCCCCCGATGTGAGCGACTATCTAGCTGGACGGTTGTCCGAGGCTAAGTTCTTGCAACGGTTGCGGTCGGGCGCTGTGCGGGGCGTGCCGAGATAGGCACTTTGGTGTACGGGATGGGTCGCTACAGTAATGTTCTTCCGGTCGGGATAGATCCTCTTTTTCCAGACTGCCCACCTAAACCTATCACGTACTCATAGCGGTTATCTGGGCAGCCGCTTCCATACCCATCCCATGTGTCGTTCGTTGCAGCGCAGAGCATCGAAGGCGGCTACTCGAGCGGCTGGTCGTTTTCCAGATACTCCAGCACCCCCCTGGCGATGCCGTAGCCGATGCGGTCGAGGTAGTGGGCCTCGCGCAGGTTCTGGCCCTCGATGGGGTGGCTCAGGTATCCCATCTCCACCAGGATGGCCGGGACGCTGGAATACCGAATCACGAAGAAGTCGGCGCTGCGCACCCCGCGGTTGACGGCAGCGGTGGCCCCCAGCGTATACGAGAGCACCCGGGTAGCCAGGGTACGTGAAAGCTCCATGCGGCGCAGCGAGTTCATCTGGGGGGTGGGGGTGGGCAGGCCCTGCGGCGGGATGGGGTTGACGTCCTCCGGGCTGGGCTGGGTGCCTGGGTCGAGCGGGCTTTGCGCTGGGGTAGGCTGGACGGCCTCGAGCGCATCCAGCGGGTTGAGCGCAAGGGGGGGTGGGGCGGGCAGGAGCGGCGCCGGGGATGGGAAAAAGGGGCGGGTGGTGTCGGGGCTGTAGTAGTAGACCTCGAGGCCGCACCAGCCGTCGGCGCGGGCCGGTACGGTGGCGTTGGCGTGGATGGAGACGAACAAATCTTTGCCCTCGGCCAGGGCCACGCGCTGGGCCAGGTCGGTGCGCTTGTCGCGCGAAAAGGCCGTATCGCTTTCGCGAGTCATGACGACCTCCACGCCCGCGTTTTGCAAAAAGCGGCGCACCCGCAGGGCCACCTCGAGGTTCACCGCTTTTTCTGCCACCGGCCCCAAAGCGCCGGGGTCGGGGCCGCCGTGCCCGGCATCCACCACCACCGAAAAGCGCCGCCCGCCCGACTTGATAAAGCGAAACTCCGGGAAGGCCGGCAGCGGGCTAATATCCACAAAAGCCCCCGAGAGGTCGATCACCAACCGCTGCCCGTCGCCTTGCAAGGCGGCCAGGGTCATGGTTTTGTAACCGGAGCGGGGCGTGACCCCCTGGGGGGTGAGCAGGATCATTACCGCTTTGTCTTCGTGCTGCTCGAGCACATACCCGGCCAGCTCCGGCAGGCTCACAAAGTGCAGGCCGGGCGCAACGGTCTGGCCTGGCAGGGTCACCCGCAGTGCAGCGCCCAGCGGCTCGATCTGGTAGGTCGCCTCTTTGGGTAAGTCCAGCACCACCCGCGTAAACCCCGGCTGGTCGCCGATGCGGGGGGGCGGCAGGCTCTGGGCCAGAGCGCCGGTGCTCAAGAGGGCAACCATCAGTAAACGCAAATGCAGGCGAGACATCTTCAAAACAGCCTCAGTTTATTGCGGCACAAAAGTTCAGGATGAGTTTTAGGCGCTGGCGTCTTCACCAACCGGCGGATGCCCTGTGGGTACAAAATGCAACCAGGGTGGGTTTTGGGGTGGGGCCAGGCCTGCTAGGCTGTAGAGGCTACAAGGAGGTTGTGTGTTAGACGAAGCATTGGTGGGAGATGTGCTCCGCCGTGCCCGGCAGGGTGGGGCCGATTTCGCAGAGCTGTATGTGGAGCGCTGGCGGCGGCGGGCCTTGCGGGTGCTTTCGGGCGAGGTGAAGGAGGCCACCAGCGGCCTCGAGTACGGGGCCGGGCTGCGGCTTTTTTACGGCACCGAGGTGGTGTATGCCTACACCAACGACCTGAGCCCCCAGGGCCTGCTCGAGGTCGCCGAGACCCTGGTGCAGCTCAAGGGCCAGGCGGGCCAGGTGGACGCGCTGGGCCGGGGCGGCCTCGATTTTCGCAAGGTAGTGGCCCAGGGGCTGCACGCCCCCCAGGTTCCCTTTACCGCCAAAGACAAGCGCTACCGCCTCGAGCGCCTCCGCGAGGCCGAGGCCGGAGCCCAGGTCGGCCCCCAGATCAAGCAGGTGCAGACCAACCTGATGGAGTGGGAGCAGGAGGTGCTCGTGGCCACCAGCGAGGGCACCTGGGCCGAGGATCGCCGGGTGCGCACCCGCCTCTACGTGACCGCCATCGCCCAGGACGAGAGCGGGATGCAGACCGGGGTGATGGGGCCGGGGCTCAGTGTGGGCCTCGAGCTCTTCGACCGCTACCCCCCCCGCCGAGGTCGGACGCAAGGCCGGCCTGCAGGCCCTCACCAACCTGCGGGCCAAACCGGCCCCCGCCGGCACCATGCCCGTGGTAATTGGCAACGGCTTTGGCGGCGTGATCTTCCACGAGGCCTTGGGGCACCTTCTGGAAACCACTTCCGTCGCGAAAAAAGCCAGCGTGCTCTCCGACAAGCTGGGCGAAAAAGTGGCCTCGGACTGCGTGACCTACATCGACGACGGCACCACCCCCCACGGCTGGGGCTCGCAGGAGTTCGACGACGAGGGGATGTCCACCGAGCGCACCGTGCTGATCGAGAACGGGGTGCTCAAAAGCTACATGGTGGATCGGCTGGGCAGCCTGCTCACCGGCTACCGGCCCACCGGCTCGGGGCGGCGCCAGGACTACACCTTTGCCCCCACCAGCCGGATGCGCAATACCTTTATCGCCCCCGGCACCACCCCCAAGGAAAAACTCTTCGAGGGCATCGAGTACGGCCTCTACGCCGCCGATATGGGCGGGGGGCAGGTGCGGCCCGGCTCCGGTGAGTACAACTTTGCGGTCAAGGAGGGCTACATCATCCGCCACGGGCGCATCGAGGAGCCGGTGCGGGGGGCCATGCTGGTGGGCAAGGGCCCCGAGAGCATCCAGAAAATTGTGGCGGTCTCGGACGACCTCGAGATGGGCCCCGGTATGTGCGGCTCACTCTCGGGCAGCCTGCCGGTGGAGGTGGGCCAGCCGCACCTTCTGATCTCCGAGATTGTGGTGGGGGGCCAGGCTTGAGCCGGCTCTCGAATGGGGGAAGAACCATGACCTTTGAAGAAGCCAGGGATTATCTGCTGCAAAAAGCCCGCGCCTTGGGCCTCGAGGCCGAGGTGCTGGCGACCCACACCCGCGAACTCACCATCCAGGCCCACGGCGGCAAGGTGGAAGAAATCACCCAGGCCACCCAGGGCGGGGTGGGGGTGCGGGTGGTGGTGGAGGGCAAAACCGGCTATGCCTACACCGAGGAGCGCACCCCGGCGGCGCTCGACTGGGTGCTCCAGGAGGCCCACGAGAACGCCCTATTGCAGTCCGAGACCGGGGGGTTCCTGCCGGCGGGGGGTGCCTTGGGCCAGCACGACCTGCTGGGCGAGGGGCTTTCGGCCCCCCTGGAGCAAAAGCGCCAGGCGGCTTTGAGCCTCGAGGCCAGCCTGCGGGCCGACCCCCGGGTGCGGCAGGTGCAGATGACCCGCTACTCCGAGAACGAAACCCAGGCCACTCTGGGCTCCACCCAGGGGGTCTCGGGGGCTTTTCGCAACGGCTACGCCCTGCTCCTGACCAGCGCCGTGATGGGCGAGGGGAGTAGCCTCAAGCAGGGCTACGAGTTCGACCTTTCCAAGGAGTTTCACGCCCTCGAGCCGGGCCGCACCGCCCAGCAGTACCTGCACCGCACCGGGCGCTTGCTGGGGGCCCGCCCCCTCCAGACCGGGCGCTACAAAGCCTACTTCGAACCCAAGGCCTTTGCCCAACTGCTGGGCATGATGGGCTGGTTTTTGCTCTCGGCCAAGAACGTGCTCGAGGGCAAGAGCCTGCTGGCGGGCCGGGTGGGGCAGAAAATCGCCTCGGAAATTTTCACCCTGGTAGACGACCCCACCCTACCGGACGGGCTGGCCTCGCGCCCCTTCGACGCCGAAGGCACCGCGGCCCGGCGCACGGTGTTCATCGAGAAGGGCATCCTGCGCACCTTTGCCCACAACTCCGAGACCGCCCGCAAGATGGGGGTGGAGAACACCGGCCACGCCGCCCGCAACTACAAGGGGGTGCTGGGCATTGCGCCCACCAACCTGTTCGTAGAGCCCGGCGCGGGCGTGCAGATGGACAGCGGCATCGTGATCACCGACCTGATGGGCCTGCACGCCGGGGCCAACCCCATCTCGGGGGAGTTCAGCCTGCAGGCCCTGGGCCTTAAGGTGGAGGGGGGCGAGGTGGCCTACCCGGTGGAGAACTTCACGGTGGCGGGGAACTTCCTGGAGCTGCTCACCCGCATCACCGCTTTGGGCAGCGAGCTCGAGTGGAACCCCATGATGGGCATCGTGGGTTCGCCCATGGTCGAGGTGGCGGAGCTGTCCTTTGCCGGGGCTTGAATCCCAGCGTCATACCGTTTCCGCTTGAATCCTTCACCGCCATGCGTAGTCAAAGGTGAAGGATTCAAGCCGACCGAAGGGAGTAGAAAAGCATTTCGGTAGTATCGTTTAGGCTTGTCAAAGTGAACGATACTACCCAAATGCGTATCAGTTGCACTGATCGCTGGGCCCCACCGTGTAAACCCGGTCATCCAGCGCCAGGCTTCCCTGCCCGGGCACACGCAGGACGTACTCGTAGCTTTTGCCGTTGCTGGCCTCCAGATACAAAATTGGCGTGCCGATGATGTTGGCAATCAGGTTCCACTCCCCCGAGTGCCCATCGGAGTCGGTGGACTCGAGGTAGCCCGCTGAGTTGCTCAAAAAGCGCTCGGTCTTGGTGCTAAAGGCGTACTGCCCGTTGGAGCAGAAAACGTAGCTCTCCTTGGTGTTGCTGCTAAAGGTAGCGCTACGGCTGGGGTTGGGGTCGCGGCTCCAGGCACTGTTGCGGCTCTTGAGGGTGAGCAACGCCCCGCCCAGCTCACGCTTCCAGGCTTCGGCCTGGGGAATGCCAAACTGTGCAGAAGCCAGCAGCCCATCCGCCACTTTTTTGAGGGCCGCTTCGTCCCTGGGAGCGGCCAGCCCCACCACCGCCAGGAGGTTGCCGGCCTGGCCCTGCTTGGCCGTGAAGTAGAAGCTCAGTTGCCCCTGCGCGGTGCGCGCCACGGCCTGGGCGCTGAGGGCGGACGGGGTTTGCTTGGGCTCGCCCTTGAGCTGAAGCTGCATCCCCTGCTTTCCCAATGCCTCCAGCAGGTACTCGGCGAATTCCTCTGGGGCCGCTGCCGACAAGGCATAGACCGCCAGGTAGTCCTTTTTCGCGCTGCTCATCACAAAGCCTTCGGCGTCGGGGTCGTAGCTGCCCCGGTAGCCCTGGGGTACCACAAAGGAAACCCCCGTCCAGGGCGAGCTGACCCGCGTGCCCGCGCCGTACTGGCGGCCCGACTGAAGCTGTACCCCCTGGGCCAGCCCCAAGGCCAGCCCAAGGATTACCACACCGAACAATCCCTTCACCCCAACCCCCTAAAACACCGTGACCATGAACGAACCGCCCTGCAAATTGCCGGTAGAGATTCTGTACACAAAGCAGGTCAGTTTGTTGTTGCCCACCCCCGCGCTAAACTCGCAGTTGATAATCTGAGGGTCAATCCCCGTCGTTCCGCTCACCTTGTACGAGCTGACCTGCCAGAAACGGTCACTCACATTGAAGCCAAAGTCCACCGTGCATCTCCCTGCCGTTCCGCCCTCCACCGTGATGGTTCCGCCCACCTGGTTGAACGAGCGGGCCACGCTGGGTGTGGCCCCACAGTTGATGAGTGCCGAGGCTTTGGTCGTTCCGTCTTTGTCGCGGGGCTGGGACAAGTCACCGCTCAGGTTCATGTCACCGTTGGTCTGAAGGCTGACCACGTTGCCGGTTCCCTCACGGTAGATGTTGAGCACGTCGCGGGCCGCAATGTCCCAGAAGTTGGGATTGCCCTGTGTGCTCAGGCGGAGCTGGCTGAACTGCCCCGCGCTGGTCTCGAACAGCTCGAGCTGCGGTGCGCCGGTGGAATTCAGGATCAGGGGTAGTTTGGCCATTTTGCTTGAAGTGATGGCTTCTTCGGCCAGCTTGGCGGTGGTGACCGCGCCGTTGACCAGCTTGGCGGTGATGACGCTGTTGTTGGCCAGTCCCAGCGGGCTGGCTGCTGTGCCGTTGCCGCTCAGGGTATTGTCCCGCGCTACCTCGGTCAGCCCGGCCCCGCCCTGCACGGCTACACAGCTCGGGTTCCCGTTGTTGTAGCCGCCCAAGGCTTGTCCGCTGGGGCAACCCTGGTCGGCCATCTTGGCGGGGGTTACGGCCCGGTCGGCCAGCCGAGCGGTGTCCACCGGGGCCTCCAGGGCTTCGATGGCTGCCCGCAGAACGCTAAAGTTGGTGTTCACCTCGTTGGCCCGGATGGGGGTTCCGGCGGTGAAGTTGGTCAGGTTGCCCACCGATAGGCCGTACAAGCCGGTGGCCACCAAGACTGCACCTAAAACGAAATAAAAGATGTTCCGACCTTTCATACAAACCTCCCTACTGCCAGTTGGCAGAATCCCAGTTGGACTGATCCCATACGCCGTTTTGCCCTTGGGGGGTGCCCCCGCAGGCTGCCAGAACCCACACCAGTGCTGCTAGAATCCCAACCCACCTTCGTTTCATGCTTCCCTCCTGCGCTCGAGTTTCTCCGTGGGCCGTCTCATTGGCGTCTTATGGCAGCGCTCCGTTCCAGAAAGACCTTGAGGGCTTCCGGTGAGTCGAAGACCAGCCGCTCCCCGCTGGCCAGGTCGTGCAGCACGTAGCGCAAAACCCCCGCCCGGCCCTCGAGCCTAAGGATGTAGCTGGCCAGGGTCTGGGGGCGGGTTTTGGACGCGGTCAGGCGGCCCACAATCCGAGTCTGTGGGCAGGCCGCCTTATGGCTGTCTCATGCCGGAGGCTGCTGTAGGATTTGGGCTACCCAATGCTCCAAATCTGGGGTGCTAATGCCGCCCACACCCTGTGCTTCAGGTGGCAGGGAGGCCAGGAGTTGGCGGGCGCGTCCCTTGGCCTCGGCCGAGGTAGCGGGGTGTTGCATGGCCAGGTGCAACATGGGCAGGGCTTGCTGGAACTGGCCTTGTTGCAGCTCGAGTTCGGCCAGACCAATCAGCACATCCAGTTGAATCGGTTTGGCCGCCACCTCCTGGGCGATCTGGAGTCCCTCGAGGAAGTGCTGCCGGGCCTCCAGTGGCTGACCCAATCGCAGGGCATTGTAGCCCAGCATCACCGTATCGAAGGCCTCGCCCCGGCGGTTGCCCAACTCTCTCCGCAAAGCCAGGCTGCGCTGGCGCAGCTCGCTGGACCGGGCATAGTCCTTTTGTACGAAGCTCATCTCGGCCAGGTTGGATAAACAGCCCGAGAACAAAGGCCAGTGCTGGAGTTCCTCGGCCAGTTGCGCTGCTTGCTGGGTGGTCTGCCAACCTGCTGGATGTTCGCCCAGCTCCCATAGTGCGCCGCCCAGGTTGGCCAGCAGGAAAGCCGTGGTTTGCCGGTTGCCCACCGCCTCGGCCAGGCGCAGCCCTTGTCGGAAATACGCGGCGGCCTCGGCAAACCTACCAGTCCAGCGGCAGGTATTGCCCAGACCGTTGAGGATGTTGGCCAGGCTGGCGGTGTTCTGGGTTTGTTCGGCGAGGGCGCGGGCCTTCTGGAACCAGTGTTCGGCCTGGGGGTAGTCGCCCAGTCGCTCCCAGGCCACCCCCAGCCCGTTGTAGCCGAACAGCAGGCCATCGGTGTGGTGCTGCTGTTCCACGGGGGGTAGGCTTTGCTCGAGCAGTGCTTTGGCCCTCTCGGTCTGGCCTAGTTGCAAGCCAAACCAGCCCCGTCGCTGGGTTGCCCGCGCCCACAGGAGCGGCTTTCCTTCGCGCTGGGCCGTTTCGGCCAGCCGGGCAAAGGTTGTCTCCCCCTCGCGGTACAGGCCCCTTGCGCTCAGAGAATGGCCCCAAGCCCCCAGACCCGCCTCGAGCTGGGGCCAGTGGTGCCCCTCCAGCAACCAAGCCCAGGCTGCACGAATGTTTTCGGCCTCCACCGCCACCTCATCCACCACCCGATCCCAACGTCCCTGGCGCAGTTGTTCACCCCCGGCCTCGAGGAGAGCGGCAAAATACAGGGCGTGTTGGCGCTGTAGCTGGCTCTGGAGCTGGGGTTGCCGGGCCAGTTTATGCCAGGTGTATTGCTGCAACAGCGGGTGCATTTGGTAACGCCCGGTGGGTTCTTTTTGCAGCAACGAGCGGCCTACCAGGCTCAACAGCAGGTAATGCGAGGCCCCCTGGGTCTTCTGTGCGGCCGCTCGGTTAAACCCACCCCGGAACAGCGACAGTCCCAGCATCAGGTGCTGTTGCTCGGGTGAGAGGAGGTGCCAGGAATACTCGAACACCGCCTCCATCCCGCTGGTTTTTGGGTCCAGTAGCGCCTGGTGGTCGCGTATCTCCTCCAGAATCTCTCTACAGGAAAGCTCGCGCACCCAGGCCGAGGCCAGCTCCAGGGCCAGGGGTAAGCCCTCTACGGTCTGGCAGAGCTCGGCGATGGCTTGCAGGTCGGTTGGGGTCGGCTGGAAGTTGGGGCGGCTGCGCCGGGCGGCTTGCACAAACAGCTGGATGGCTTCGGACGATTCCAGGTTGTTGGGGTCGGGCCGGGGCAGGCCCGTCAGGGGGTAGTTCCAGGCCTCGGGCAGATCCAGATGTTGCCGCGATGTGACCAGCAGGTGCAGTTTGGGGGCCTGCTCGAGCATCTCTGCCAGCAGCCCGGCTTCTTGCAGCAGGTGGTCGAAGTTGTCCAGCACCAGCAGCAGTTCTTTGTTCTTCAGGTAATCCAGCAGTTGGGTTTTGGGTTCCCTGGGGCCAAAGAAAGTAAACCCCAGGGCCTCGGCGATGGCGGAAGGGAGTTGCTCAGGGTTCTCCACCCCTGTCAACGAGACGAAAAAGGCTCCGTGGGCCAGTTGTGCGGTCTGTTGTTGGGCCAGTTCCAGGGCCAGCCGGGTTTTGCCCACGCCGCCCATGCCCGTAAGCACCCGCAGCCGGGCGGCTCCCGAGCTCAGCTCCGCCAGCTCCCTTTGGCGACCGATCAGGGGGCTGTCTGGGAGGGGAAGCCTGGCCGGGGCTGGAGGGGGGGCCGGGGGCCGTCCTTGCCGAATGGCCTCGGCCAGTTGTTCGGTCTCGGGGAGGGGGGCCAGCCCCAGCTCGCTTTGTAGCTGGCCTTTGAACAGTTCAAACACGGCCAGCACGCCATCTCGACTGCCCTGTGCGTGCAGGCTGCGCATATAGGCTTGCAGAATCTGTTCGTCGAAGATGTCTTGTTCCCAAACCTGGCGTAGCAGGCCAGCCGCTTCCTTGTGGCGGCCATTTTGCCCCAGCGCAAGGGTTGTTTCCAGAACGGCCTCCCGCCAGAGCGAGCGCAGCTCCTCCCTTTCCGCCTCGAGCCAGGCCTCAAAGGCGTCGGCCTCACGGATAGGAAACTGGTTTAGCAGGGGCTGCAGGTGGAGTTGTATGGCTTTGGGCCAGTCCTGCTGCTGGATGGCTGCGCGAAAAGCCTGCACATCGGTGGCTACCCGAAAGCGTAAGCGCTGGGGTTCGGCCTCGAGCCCCCCGGCCCAGGGGAGTTCCCGAAGGCGCGAGAGCAGCAAGCGCAGGCGGTGGCGGGCGGTGGGTTCGTCTTGGTCGGGGTAGAACAAAGCGGCCAGGTGTGCCCGGCTGACCCAGTCACCCTGGTAGGCCAGATACAGCAGCAAATACACTGGCTTGCCCGAAGCCAGCTCCCATCGTTGACCCTCGAGCTGGGCATACGGTGGGCCCAGCAGGCGTAGCTGGAGCATGGTATTCATTCTAGGGGCAATTCGAACCACAGGCAGTTTGAGCAGTTTTGTTCATGATCAGTACGGCATCGGTTGCCGATGGGGAATTCTGTACCTGGGCAATGGCTCTACCATAGGTACATGGAAAAATTCGAGTACGTCCAGAAGAACCTCGAGGCCCTGGGCGACCGTGACCCCCTGGAGGTGCTGGCAGAGACGCCCGATCTCCTGACCGAGCTATTCCCCCGGCTGGATATGCGCCGGGGTTGCGAACTGACCCACTGGACGGCGGGGGAAATCTACTGCCACCTGGCCGACCTCGAGATTGGCTATGGCTTCCGCCTGCGCCAGGCCCTGGCCGGCACCGAAGAGGCCCAGGCTTTCGACCACGACCGCTGGGGCATCCGCTACCGCAACTACGAGAGCTACTCGGCCAGGCTGGCCCTGGAGGCTTTTTGTGGTCTGCGACGGTGGAACCTCGAGCTCCTGCGCAACCTGGAGCCGCAGGACTGGAACAGGGTGGCTTACCACCCCCAACGCGGCCCCGAGACCATCTCGTTCATCGTAAAGATGCTGGCCGGCCACGACCTGCGGCATCTGAAGGAGCTCGAGTACATCGCCTCGTATGTGGAGGCGGGTTAAAGCAGATCGGGCAGCTTTCCAGCTTGGCGTGTCTGGGCCAGTAAGCCCAAAAGCCGGGTCTTAACCACCGGCCACTCCTCGGCCAGAATGCTGTACATCGCGCTATCGCGAATGCCGCCGTCGGCTGCGGGTCGGTGAGCCCGGAGAATCCCGTCGAGATGCGCTCCCAGCCGCTCGATGGCCCGGCGTGAGCGCAGGTTGCGTGCGTCGGTCTTGAGCGTCACCCGACGCACCCCCAGCCCCTCGAAGGCGTGGGTGAGCATCAGGAGCTTGGCCTCGGTGTTGAGGCCGGTGCGCTGGGCCGGTGGGGCCAGCCAGGTGTGGCCGATCTCCACCGCATCGGGCTGCTGGGGGCGGTGGTGGGGGCTGTTTTCGGGCCAGGGCCAGTACTCGAAGGCCATAAAGCGGGTGCTACCCACCACGCGACCGGCCCGCTTGTCCACCGTTGCAAAGGGCAGGGCCTGTCCCTGGGCCTGCTCGTCCAGGGCGGCTTGAATATAGCGCCGCATGTCCACTTCCGACCTGGGCACGGTGGTGTAGGGGTATTCCTCGAGCTGGGTCATCTCCAGCAGGGCGGGCAGGTGTGCCATGGTGAGGGGCTCGAGCCGGACGAGGTGACCCTCGAGGGTGATGGGTTGGGTGAGGTGGGGGTTCATACTTGTTCTGAATGCTTTTTCATCTTTCGGGCAACAGCCCGGTCGCTGGGGTTGGGGCTTTGCTCCAGGGCTGCAATAACCCGCTCCCGGTCTGCCCGGCTGCGGTTTTGCGATAGCTTGAACTTGCCCAAAAGCCGGGTAATCTCGATCTGGAAGGCCACAATCCCTTTCATCATGCCGTGTAGGTAGTCCTCGGGAAGTTCCTCCATCTTCCACTGCTGCTCGTACTGCACAACCAGGTCGCGCAAAAGGGCTTTCACTGCAGCGGACTCCTCAACAATCTGCACCTTGCCGTAGGCGTGGACGGTCATGTAGTTCCAGGTCGGTACGCTGGGATGTTTTTCGTACCAGCCTGGCGATATATAGGTGTGGTCACCCTGGAAGATCACCAGCACCTCTTGGTTCTGATTGAAGCTGGTCCACTGAGGGTTGGCACGGGCTATATGGCTGGCCAGCAGGTTGCGCTCGGGGTAGACCGTAAAGGGTATGTGGGTGGCAAAGGGCCTGCCTTCATGCACCGAGACCAGGGTAGCAAAGCCAAACTGCCGCATTAGGTCGAACAGCACCACTGGGTCGGTCACGGCAAAGTGCTGGGGTAGATACATTCGACTAGCCTAGCTTCCAGTAAAGGGCTTGCCAATAGGCATCCTGACAAAACGCGGGGATCCGGCCTCGAGCGTTCAATAGCCTCTGCAGGAGAAAAGGGGCTCATCCTGACGCACTACCGTGCTAGACCATTCGGTGGACTTCATAAGCCAGGCGGTTTTGAACCGGGTACACAAAACTCGAGGGGTCATAGTATCCTGGGGGCACAACACAACCGAAGTTGTTTTTCGAGGAGGAAGTGCATGAAGATGAACCGTCGGCAAGTGCTCAAAGCTGGTCTAGCTGCTTCTACCGTATACAGCCCCTGGATGATCGCCCGTGCGCAGGCCCGGCCGGTCAAACTCGCGGCCATTCTCCCCCTCACGGGTGCTTTTGCTTTCGCGGGTAATGCGGCCCTGGATGCTTTCCGCGATGCCGCCGACCGCATCAACGACGCTGGGGGTATTGGCGGTCGGCGCTTCGAGCTGGTGGTCGAGGACGATGGCTACGACGTAGCCCGCGGAACGGCCGTCTTCAACCGCATCGTCCAGCGCGAAAGCCCGGAGGAGTTGGTGTTTGTCTACGGCGACTCCACCGGTCTTTCCAAGGCCCTGGCCCCCGAGATTACCCGCCTGCGCCTGCCCTACACGGCCACCTCCTTCTCCAACGAGCTGGCCGACCCCAAAACCTACCCCACCATCTTCGTCTTTGGCCCTACCTACAACGACATGGCCGGGGCTCTGTTGCAGCAGATTCGCCGTCAGAAAGGCCGCGGGGCCAAAATTTTCCTGTGCTACTCCAACTCCGAGTTCGGGCGTGACCCCATCCCCTTCATCAAGGAGCAGTCGGCCCGGCTGGGCTTCCAGATAGTAGGCGAAGAGGTAACCCCCTTGGCCATCGCCGATGCCACCCCCATCGTGACCAAGCTACGCCAGACCCAGCCCGACTTCGTGATTATGCACGGCTACGTGCTCACCGTGGAGCCGCTGGTGGTGCGGGCGGCCCGCGAGCAGGGCGTTCGGGCTACCTTCATGGGCACCTACTACTCGGCTGAGCTGGCTCTGATGCAGCGGGCCGGGGCGGCGGCCGATGGCTTCATCGTGGCCTACCACAACGCCTACTACTACGACACCACGGTGCCGGCGGTGGAGCAGATCCGGGCCCTGCGCCGTTCCAAAGGCCGCGACCTCTCGTACCGCACCACCTACTACATGGGTTCCTGGATGGCCATGGACGTGATCGCCGAGGCCATGCGCCGGGCCAACGCGGCGGGCAAGCTGACCCGCCCCGGCATGATCGAGGCCCTGGAAAGCCTGGGCGATTACAACGCTGGCGGCCAGGTGCGCAACATGCGCTGGGTGAACCACCGTCTGCCCTTCACCAAGCTCTGGCGGGCCAACGTGCGGGATGGCCGCTTCGATGCCATTACCGACTGGGTAGACGGTTCTAAGCTCTAAATTGCCTGGGGTGGCTCGAGGGTCGGGAGCTGACCGCTGGTTGGCCCGGGCCCTCGAGCCTGCCACAAGCCATTTATAAGGGAATCATGGATCTGGCCTTAGTCATCCAAACCGCCCTCAACGGCCTGGCCAACGGTGCGCTGTATGCAGTGATTGCCGCTGGGTTTGTGCTGGTCTACCGCGCAACCAGCGTGGTCAACTTCGCCATTGCGGAGTTCATACTCATCGGTGCTTACCTGACCTACACCATGTCGCTTTTTTTCCCGCTGCTCTTGGCCATTCTGCTGGCCCTGCCCCTGGCCTTTGTCTTTGGGGTGCTGGTCGAGCGGGGGTTCGTGCGGCCCCTCCTGGGGCGAAACGTGGTGGCGGTGATTATGGCAACCATTGGTCTGGCTGCCACCCTGGACGGGGCCACCCTCATCCTGTGGGGCCCCGACCAGAAAGCCATGGGGGCCGCTGATATCTCCCAGTTACCCAAGGAGATGCCCAACCTGGCCTTTAGCCTGGGGGGGGTGTTTCTTTCTTCCAAAGCGGTGTGGAGCTTAATTCTGGCCCTGCCCCTGGCCATTCTGCTGGTGGTGGCGCTCAAATACAGCCGCTACGGGGTGCTATTGCGGGCGGTCTCGGAGAGTGAAACCGCTGCGCTGGCCATGGGCATCAATGCGCCTCGAGTGGTGGCGGTAGCCTGGGGCATCTCGGCCGTGATGGCTACCATTGGCGGTGCGTTTCTGGCAGGCGCAGCGGGGGGCGGCGGCCCCGGCCATCACCTGATTTTGCTTGGGCTGATCGTCTTCCCGGTGGCCATCCTGGGGGGCTTCGATTCGGTGCCGGGCGCGGTGGTAGCGGGCCTGCTGATTGGCCTGATCGAGGCCTTCTCGCAACTTTACCTCGAGTCCCTGCTGCCGGGTATCACCCAGGCCATCCCCTTCCTGATTGTGCTCTTGGTGCTGCTGTTCCGCCCCTATGGCTTGTTTGGCCAGCACCGCATCGAGCGGGTGTGAAGGGAGGGCATCCCCCTATCCAAGGAGCTTCTGAATGGCCGAAATTAACGTTGAGAACCTAAAAGTGGTCTACAGGGGGGTCATCCTGGCCCTGCAGGGGGTGAGCATGCGGGCCGGGGCCGGCGAGGCGGTGGCGCTTCTGGGCCCCAACGGCGCGGGCAAAAGCACCCTGGTGCGAGCCATCTCGGGGCTCCTGCCGCAGTATGATGGGCGGGTACTGGACGGAAAAATTGCCATCAACGGACAGGAAACCCACCACCTGCCCGCCCTTAAGGTGGCCGAGCTGGGCCTGACCGCCATCCTCGAGGGCCGCCCCATCTTTCGCTACCTCACCGTGACCGAAAACCTGCGGGCCGCGGGGCACAAGCTAACCGCGCAGCGCCAGAAAGAGATAACCGACGAGATTTTTACCCGTTTCCCCCGCATCTACGAGCGCCGCTTCGAGCAGGGGGGCTACCTTTCGGGCGGCGAGCAGCAGATGCTCCTGCTGGGTATGGCCCTTCTCACCGAGCCCAAGATTCTGGTGGTGGACGAACCCAGCCTGGGGCTTTCGCCCAAGCTGACCGAGGAGGTCATGCGGGTACTGGACGAGCTGCGGCGCGACAAGGGCCTTACCCTGGTGCTGGTGGAGCAGAACGCACGGGCGGCTTTTTCCATCGTGGAGCGGGTGTATGTGATGGAGCAGGGCCGGGTAGTCTTCGAGGGCACCGCCCAGGAAGCCCAGGCCGACGCCGACGTGATGGAGTTTTACTTAGGGGGTGCGGTGGCCGGAGGTTTCGCAGAGGCCAAGCGGTATCGGCGACGGAAAAGGTGGGTGTAACCGTGGGTGTTTGCGCAGTAAATCGAAGGGGTTTCAGGGAGCTGCAGAAAAGAATAGAGGAAACAGACGTACTGCCGTTGCCTTTCTCTTTCCTCTTTCCCCTTGTCTCGCCGTTGAACCTAAGCCCCAAAGGACGCATCGGCACGGGGGTTGTCCATGTCTAAGGTACTGCTGGAAGCCCACGACCTGCACCTCTCCTTCCGGGGTGTAAAGGCGCTGGTGGGCGTAAGTTTTAGCGTTTCGGAAGGCGACCTATTCGCGGTGATTGGCCCCAACGGCGCGGGCAAGACCAGCCTGCTCAACGTGTTGTCGGGGTTATATAGGCCCCAGCAGGGCCGGGTGGTGTTTCTGGGTGAAGACCTGGCCGGCCAGAGCCCCCAGCAGCGGGTGCGCAAGGGGCTGGGGCGCACCTTCCAGAACCTCGAGCTCTTCCGCGGCATGACCGTGCTGGACAACGTGAAGCTGGGGGCCGAGCTGGCCGTGGGCAGTTACACCGATCTGATGCCCAAAGCCCAGATCGAATGGAAGATTCGCCACCACGCCGAAGAGGTGCTGGACTACCTGCACCTCTCGCCGTACCGCCACGTGCCGGCCGGGGCCCTGCCCTACGGCCTGCAAAAGCGGGTGGAGGTGGCTCGAGCCCTGGCCGGACGGCCCAAGCTGCTGCTACTGGACGAGCCCATGGCCGGGCTGAGCCTGGAAGAAAAACAAGACCTGGCCCGCTTTCTGCTGGATGCCCGGCGTGAGTGGGGCGTTACGTTGGTGCTGGTGGAACACGACCTTAAAGCCGTGCTGGAGCTTTCGACCGGGGTGCTGGTGATGTCCTACGGAGAGGTCTTGTACCAGGGAGCCCCGGCGGGGGTGCGGGAGAACCCGCGCGTGGCCGAAGCCTATCTGGGGAGGAGTGCATGAGTCAGACCCTGATTGAATTCCTGGCCCATCACGCCCAGACCAAGCCCCAGGCTCCCGCCCTGCGGGTCAAGCGCCTGGGGGTGTGGGAGACCACCTCCTGGGCCCACCTCAAAGAGAAGGTCGAGCAGCTCGCGGGGGGTTTGCTGGAACTGGGCCTGGAGCCTGGTAAGGTGCTGGCTATTCTGGGTCAGAACGCGCCGGAATGGGTCATATCCGAAGTGGCGGCCCAGACCGTAGGGGCCATGCCCATGGGCATCTACGCCGATGCTATGCCGGAGGAGGTGGGCTACTTCATCGAGTTCTCCGAGTGCGCGGGCATTGTGGTCTCGGACGAGGAGCAACTGGATAAGGTGCTGCCCCACCTGGACAAACTAAAGTTTGTGCTGGTCTGGGAAGAGGCCGGCATGAGCAAATACTGGAACGAGCGGGTAAGGCCCTTTAGCAGCGTGCTGGAGCTGGGCAAGACCGAGAAAAACCGCCAGGCTGTGCGGGCCGCGCAAGCCCAGGTCAGGCCCGATACGGTGGCGCTCTTGGCCCCCACCTCCGGCACCACGGCCCGCAGCAAGCTGGCCATGCTGACCCACGCCCAACTGATCGCCGGGGCCGAGGCGGGCCGCGAGACCATCAGCATCCGCGGCGGGGAGTGGGTGTTTTCGTACCTGCCGCTGCCCTGGATTGGCGAGCAGATGCTCACGGTGGTGCGCAACCTTACCGACGGCACGGTGGTGCACTTCCCCGAGGATGTGATCACCGTGCGCGAGGATGTCAAAGAGGTGCAGCCCGACTTTTATCTGGCCCCGGCAAGGCTGTGGGAGGATGCAGCGGCTATTGTGCGCAGCCGGATGGAGGACGCCGACGGGCTCAAGAAGGCCGTCTACCGCTGGGGTATGGGGGTGTTGCTCGAGTGCGCCCAGCGCGAGTTCCGCAAAGAGCCCATTGGCTTCGGGCTCAACCTGGCCCGCGCCCTGGCGTATCCGCTGGTGGCCCGCCCGCTCCGGGCCCGCATGGGGCTGGCGGCCTGCCGCATCGCCGCTACGGGGGGGGCCCCGCTGGGCCCCGAGGTGTTTACCTTTTTCCGCGCGCTGGGGGTGGATATCCGCCAGGTCTACGGCCAGTCCGAGACCGCGGCCACCAGCGTGGCCCACCTGCCCGGCGACACCCCGCCCGAGACGGTGGGCAAGCCCCTGCCCAATACCCAGGTGCGCATCGCCGAGGATGGCGAGATTCAGGTCAAGGGCGGGCAGGTTTTTGCGGGGTATTTCAAGAACGAGGCTGCTACCAGGGAAACTTTCACCGAGGACGGTTGGTTCCGCACCGGCGATGCGGGCTTCTTCAACGAAAACGGCCATCTGGTGCTGCTGGGCCGGCTCAAGGAGGTGGGGGCGCTGGCCGACGGCACCCGGTTTGCGCCGCAATTCCTGGAGAACCGCCTCAAATACTCGCCCTACATTCGCGAGGCCGTGGTGATCGGTCACGCCAAGCCGTTTGTGACCGCCCTGATTGAGCTCGACCCCGAGAACACCCAGAACTGGGCCCGCAAGCGCGGCATCGTGTTCTCCACCTACCAGAGCCTGACCTCCAACCCGCAGGTCTACGAGCTCATTGCCGAAGAGCTGCGCATGGCCTGCGAAACCCTACCCGAAGAGCTTCGGGTGCGCCGCTTTGCCATCCTGCCCAAAGAGCTGCATGCCGACGACGAGGAAATCACCCGCACCCGCAAGGTCAAGCGGGGTACGGTGGAGTCCCGCTACGCTGCTTTGCTAGCGGCGCTGTACGATGGCTCCAAAAAGGTAAAGCTAACGCTGCCCATCCGCTACCTCGAGGGCCAGGGCACCCTCGAGGCCGAGGTGCAGATTGCCGATGTGGGCAGGCCAATGGATGAAGCAAAAGTACGCGCCTAAGGAAGCGAGATATGACTTTAGACCCTTCCGTTGAACCTCGAGGAAACCCGTCATGTACCGCCTGAGCCAAACCTTAACCGATGCCTTTAGCCGCCGTTTCTCCCGCACGGTGCGCGAAGACTACCGCCAGGACGAGGCCTACGCCAGCACCCCGCAGGGGCGCTTCTGGCTGGCCGTGGCAATTATTGGCGTGCTGGCCCTGCCTTTGCTCTTGCCGCAGTACCCGATGTTTGTGACAACCCAGATACTCGTGGCAGCCCTGGCCGGCCTGGGCCTGCACCTGCTGGTGGGGGGCGCAGGCCAGATTTCGCTGGGCCAGGCGGCGTTTGTGGGCATTGGTGCCTATGTCTCGAGCCATCTCTCGGGCGACCTGGCCCCCCTGGGTATCCTGGCCGGCGGGCTGGTGGCCGCACTGATTGGGGTTGTGCTGGGCATTCCCTCGCTGCGCATCAAGGGGGCCTACCTGGCCATTGCTACGCTGGCCTTTCAGTTCCTGGCCGACTACATCTTCAAGCGCTGGACCGCTTTTACCGGAGGGGTAGCAGGCCGCACCTTGCCTGCAGAAGGTACTTTTTTGGGGCTGCCCCTGGCCGACGACCGGGTGGTTTATTATCTGGGCCTGGCTTTTGCTATCCCGATGTTCTTTTATGCCAAGCGCCTGCTCTCAACCCGGGCGGGCCGGGCCTGGTTCGCCGTGCGCGACAACGACCTCTCGGCCCAGCTCTCCGGTGTAGACCTGGTGCGCTCCAAGCTCACGGCTTTTGCCCTATCAGCCTTCTACGGGGGCATTGCCGGGGGCATCCTGATGCATCTGATTGGGGCAGTGACCCCGGAGAACTTCGTGCTCACCTTTAGCATTCAGTACCTAGCCATCGTGATTGTGGGTGGGGCCGGAACGGTGCTGGGTGCGGTCTTGGGGTCTTTGTTCATCGTCTTGATTCCCGAAACCCTGAGCGTGATTGCCGGGGCTTTTGGGCCGCAGTACGTGGCTCAGCTCTCAGCCTGGCGCAGCGTGGCCTTTGGCGTGCTAATTCTGTTGTTCCTGATCTTAGAACCCAGGGGGCTGGTGGGTTTGTGGGGCCGCATTCGCGACTACTTCCGAACCTGGCCGCTGCCTTATTGAAGAATTGCCCTCTGGACGGCGTGTCGTTTTGCTTTTGTGCTCTACCCCATTAGCGGGTAAACTACGGACATGGTGGATTACGACCTGTCCGAATCGGCCCTGGTTAGTCTGGTCACACTGGCCTTGGAAGGACAAAAGGGGCTGCGTCTGGCTCAGGCAGGTGGGCGCAGTGTGGGCGATGTGCTTTCAGGGCGTCGCTCACGTCCCGTGCGCATTGAGCGCGAGGGGGATACCCTGGTGGTTGACCTTAACGTGTGCGTGGATTACGGCAAGTCTGTAATCGAGTCAGCCAAGGAAGCTCAGCGAATCGTTGGCGATGTCCTGATCGCCTCTACAGGCCTCAAGGTAAAAGCTGTCAACGTTACGGTGGTGGCTGTGGAGTATAAGGAGCCCCATGCAGCATAATGCTAGAAGCTCGGTTGCGCGTATAAGTAGAACCATGGAGCAGACGCCATTTTTCGAAGGTAAGGGCTCCTTGTCTGTCGGTATAGACTCGTGCCGGAGGGCCCATGCGGCGTAAAGCGCGTGAGCTAGCGTTCAAGGTGCTGTTCGAGCACGCGGTGGGTGGGGTTCCGCTCGAGGCTGCCTGGCAACATGCAACCCAGGAAGTCGAGCCCGAAGAGTCTGATCAAGACGCCGACGTACTCGATAGCGAAGGGCTTGCGTTCGCGCATCGCCTGGTGTTGGGGTATCAGGCCCAGCAGCAGAAAGTGGACGAGGTGCTGGCCAGCACCATTGAGGGCTGGAGCTTTGGTCAGATGGCCAAAACCGATCTGGCCGTGCTGCGGTTGGCCGCCTATGAGATGCTGTACGAACCCACGCCCTACGCTCCGCTCATCGAAGTGGCGGTCAAGATAGCCAAGCGCTACGGCGGCGAAGACTCGGGGCGGTTTGTAAACGGGGTACTGGCCCGCTTGCTCAAGCGCATCGAAGCGGGCGAGCTACTGGCAGTGGCCAAAAGCGATTAGACAACGGTAGAAAAAAACTTTATTTTCCGCTCGACCTCGAGGTACGCCATGCTAGAACTATCCGGCCCGCCTGTTGCCGAGGCTGTTTATGAGGAATTGCGCGCCCTGCTCTCTACCCTGCCCTACGTGCCCCACCTGCGGGTGGTACGGCTGGGCGAGGATCCGGCTTCGGTCTCGTATGTGCGCCTGAAAGACCGCCAGGCCAAAAAACTCGGGCTATCCAGCCAGGTGGATGTCTTCTCCGAACACACCTCCCAGGAAGAGCTGCTGGCCCATATCGCTCAACTCAATGCCAACCCTCAGGTCGATGGCATCCTGGTGCAATCACCAGTGCCTCCACACGTGGATTTCAACGCCGTGCTGGAAGCCATTAATCCCTCGAAAGACGTAGATGGCCTGACCCCGGTGAATACCGGGCGCTTGTGGATGGGGCTGGAAGCACTGGAGTCTTGCACACCCGCCGGGGTCATACGTATTCTGAAGCACTACCAGATCCCCTTGGCCGGTAAAGAAGTGGTGATTGTGGGCCGAAGCAACCTGGTGGGCAAACCCCTCGCCGCACTGATGCTGCGGGAAAATGCGACCGTAACCCTAGCCCACTCGCGTACCCACGACCTAGCCGCTGTCTGCCGCCGGGCCGATGTGCTGGTAGCTGCGGTGGGGAAAGCTGGCCTCATCACGCCTCAGATGGTGCGGCCGGGAGCGGTGGTCGTGGACGTGGGCATCAACCGTGTGGGCCAGAGCGAGAAGGGCCGCGATATCCTGGTGGGGGATGTGGCCCCCGAGGTGGCTACCGTGGCCTCGGCCCTGACCCCGGTTCCGGGTGGAGTGGGCCCCATGACGGTAGCTATGCTGTTGCGCAATACCGTACTGGCAGCCATGCGGCGGCGGGCAAAGCCAGGCGAGCTTATATCAGGTTAGAATCTAAATAGTTGCCCTAGCTATGAGCGAACTGCTCTCCAATCAAGTCCTCTGGACAGCTATTCTGGCCAGTGTTTTTGCACAACTCCTCAAGCTCTTTATCTATTACCTGGTAGAGCGCCGCTGGGAGTGGGAGCGTCTGGCCGAGACGGGTGGAATGCCGTCCTCCCACTCCGCGACGGTGGCGGCCCTGGCCACTGGGCTGGGCATTACCGAGGGCCTGGGGAGTCCCCTTTTCGCCATTGCGGTGGTGCTGGCTACCATCGTCATGTACGACGCTACCGGCATTCGCCGGGCGGCCGGGCTGCATGCCGAGCGGCTGAACGACCTGTTCGAGGAGTTTCGCGCGGTGTTTGCGCATGGCCCCCGGCCCGAGCCGCTCAAAGAGTTGCTGGGCCATACCTACCTCGAGGTCGCCGTGGGGGCTGTCCTGGGTATTCTTTTTGCTTTCCTGAGCTTCGCCCTGGTGTGAATCCAAAGCCGCTGGGGTTGCCTGAGGGGGTAATGGAGTGGTAGTTTATCGGCAGTCCTATGAAAAAGGTGGTCTGGGTGCTTATTGCTCTGGTTGGCCCGCTGGCAGTGGCGCAGTCCACCACTCAGCTTGAGGCGCAAATTCTCTCCTTGCTTAATGATGCAAGGGCTCGGGGTGTGGTCTGCCGTGGGGGTGGTGGTGGTGTCCGGCTACCCCCCTTGCGTTACAACGCAACCCTGGCCCTGGCTGCTAAGAAGCATGCCCTGAACATGGGGCGCTACGGCTTTATGTCGCACTATTTCCAGGGGGTAGGGCCACGGGTGCGGGTTGCCAGGGCTGGTTATGGTTATCTGCGCATGTCGGAAATCATCTTCAAGGGCCGTAACAGCGACCCAGCGCGGGCCGTGCGCTGGTGGTTGCATTCGCCGGTACACTGCCGGGCCATCATGAACCCCCACTACACCGAGGCCGGTGCAGGGCTCTCCAGGGTCGGTCACGCCTGGGCGGTGGTGCTGGCTCAGCCACGCTAGGGCTATCGCTGCGCCAGGCGCATGATCAATAGCATCCCGATGCTCTGCAAAAGTGGGAACGACATCAGGGTCAGCGCCCCAGGCCACAGAGCAAAAAGCGCCACCGGAATGACCGTGGCAACCACGCCGATCCACATCAGGTCGGTGCGGTTCCGCTCCCGTAGGAGCCGGTAGATGATGTAGTTGTTGAAAGCCGCAAACACCAGCAACAAGAGCCAGGCCAGCACGAAGGTACTCATCGCCCCGCATTGTACGATGGGTTGAGGCAAAGCCCGCACTTGATATCCGCCCAGCCGACCAATAAACTTATACTCAGTATAAATTTTGACCGCTTGAAGGGAGTTCCATGCTAAGCACACCTGAAAAAGTCCTCTTCTTGCTGCTGGTGCTGGCCTCGCTGTATTTTGGCGGGGGAGCGCTGTACCGCGTCTACAAGGCCATCCGCCGGGGCCAGCCCGAAGACCGCTTCGACAACCTGCCGGCTCGAGCGGGCCGGGCTTTGTGGCAGACCCTCACCATGCAGACCGTCTTCAAGAAGCGGCCTCTGGTGAGCCTGCTGCACGCTTTTGTGTTCTACGGCTTCGTGTTTTACCTGAGCGTGAACCTGGTGGACGTGCTCGAGGGCTTCTTCCCCTTCAAGGCCCGGGGGGGCTTCTGGAACGGCTACAACTTGGTGGCCGACATCCTCACGGCTCTCATTCTGGTCGGCATTGCTGGCCTGCTCATCCGGCGTTACTCCGGGGCGGGGCGCAAGACCTTTAGCTGGAACGAGAAGACCCCCCTGCATGAGCGGGTGCGCGAGGGAATCCCCACCGATAGCGCCATTGTGGGTGGGTTCATTCTTTTTCACGTGGGGAGCCGCCTGCTGAACAAGGCCGCCCAGGCCGCCAACCTCGAGTACGGCCCCGATCCCTTCCAGCCGGTGGCCAGCCTGGCCAGCAACCTGTTCCTGTGGGTGGATGTAGACCGGTTGATCGTCCTCGAGCACCTCTTCTGGTGGTTCGCCATCGGCTCGATTCTGCTGTTCATCCCTTACTTTGCCCGCTCCAAGCACATCCACCTGTTCCTGGCCCCCCTCAACCTGGCCTTCAAGAAGGAGAAGCCGGGGGCCCTGCTGCCCATCGCCAAGGACTTTGAAGAGCTGGAAAAACTGGAGAAGTTCGGGGTCGCCAGGCTGGAGGACTTCACCTGGCCCCGCCTGCTGGATGCCTATAGCTGCATCATGTGCAACCGCTGCCAGGAGGTCTGCCCGGCCTACACCACCGGCAAGGCCCTCTCGCCCTCGGCCCTGATCATCAACGAGCGCTACGAGCTGAACCAGATTCTGCCGGCTTTTGCCGCGGGCCAGGAGAGCCCCCGCCCATTGCTGGACTTTGCCCTGAACGAAGAGGCCCTCTGGGCCTGCACCACCTGCAACGCCTGCGTGGAGGTCTGCCCGGTGGGCAACGAGCCCATGCTGCACATCCTGGACGTGCGGCGCGAGCAGGTGATGATGCAGGGGGCCTTCCCAACCCAGCTCAACAACGCCTTTAAGGGCATGGAGCGCAACGGCAACCCCTGGAACCTGGGGGCCGATAAGCGCCTGGCCTGGGCCGAAGGGCTGCCGTTTCCAGTCAAGACCGTAAGTGAGAACCCCGAGGCCGAGGTGCTCTACTGGGTGGGCTGCGCCCCGGCCTACGACCCCCGCGCCCAGAAGACCGCTCGAGCCTTCGCGGAAATTCTGCACGAGTCCGGTACGAGCTGGGCGGTGCTGGGCAAGCAGGAAAAATGCACGGGGGACGCGGCCCGGCGGGCCGGCAACGAGTTCTTGTTCATGCAGTTGGCCACCGAAAATGTGGAGACCTTGAACGCGGTCATGGCGGATAAGCCCAAGACCATCGTGACCACCTGCCCCCACTGCTTCCACACCCTGGCCAACGAGTACAAAGACTTCGGCGGCCGCTACACCGTCAAGCACCACACCGAGTTCATCGCCGAGCTGATTGATGCTAAGCGGCTCGAGCTCCTACCCATGAGCGGGGCGGTCACCTACCACGACCCCTGCTACCTGGGCCGGCACAACGGGGTGCTGCAAGAACCCCGCCAGGTCATCCAGGCTGCCGGCCTTGCGCTTCAGGAACCCCCGCGCCACGGCACCAATAGCTTCTGCTGTGGGGCCGGCGGGGCCCAGTTCTGGAAGGAAGAGGAGCCCGGTCAGGAGCGGGTCTCTACCAACCGCTACCGTGAGCTTAAAGGCACTGGCGCCGAGACCATCGCGGTGGGCTGCCCCTTCTGCATGCAGATGATGAACCTCGAGACCGCCCAGGAACCCGAGGGCCAGGCCCCCAAAGTGCTGGACATCTCCGAACTGTTGGTACAGCGCCTCAAGAGCAAGCAGACGAACCAGGCCACTGATACTGGTTCCGCTTGAGTCCTTCACCGTTGGGCGTAATCAAAGGTGAAGGATTCGAGCCGACCGAAGGGAGTAGGAGTGAAGCTGAAGCGCAAGCCTCGGGCTGAACCACAGAACCACTCCAGGTGTTGAACTTCTGGGGGTAAACTGGGTAAACTAACCGCGTACCAGACGAATCCCCGATGGGCTCGCTAGGGCGAGGTCTCACAGCGCGGGAACGCGGTACGCGCCAAGCCTACACAATGGCCTGGCATCAGATTGGAGGCCGGTAATGGCAAAAATCCGACTGGAGCACATATACAAGCGGTACGGCGGCAAGGTTACAGCGGTCAAGGACTTCAACCTCGAGACCGAGGATGGCGAGTTCGTGGTGTTTGTAGGCCCCTCGGGCTGCGGCAAGACCACCACGCTGCGCATGATTGCCGGCCTGGAGGACATCACCGAGGGCAAGCTCTACATCGGCGACCGGTTGGTAAACGACGTTCCCCCCAAAGACCGCGACATCGCCATGGTCTTCCAGAACTACGCCCTCTACCCCCACATGAACGTCTACGAGAACATGGCCTTTGGCCTGCGGCTGCGCCGGGTGCCCAAAGACGAAATTGACCGTCGGGTAAAAGAGGCGGCCCGCATCATCAAGATTGACCACCTCTTGCAACGCAAGCCCCGCGAGCTTTCGGGGGGTCAGCGGCAGCGGGTGGCCATGGGCCGGGCCATCGTGCGCGAGCCCAAGGTCTTCCTGTTCGACGAGCCCCTTTCCAACCTCGATGCCAAGCTGCGCGTGGAGATGCGGGCCGAAATTTCCAAACTCCAGCGCCGCTTAGGGGTAACCACCGTCTACGTAACCCACGACCAGGTCGAGGCCATGACCCTGGGCCAGCGGATTGTGGTCATGAAGGACGGCGAGGTCTTGCAGGTAGACACCCCCCTCAACCTCTACGACTTCCCCGAGACCAAGTTTGTGGCGGGCTTCATTGGCTCTCCTTCCATGAACTTCATCCGCTCGAGGGTGCAGGTCGAGGGCGGCAAAGCCTATTTTGTGGGCGAGGGCTTTAAGGTCAAAGCCAATGAAATCCTGGGCGCCAGCCTGATGCCCTACAACGGTAAAGAGGTCTGGATGGGTATCCGCCCAGAACATATCGGCCTCAAAGGCTGGACGTCCATCCCCGAAGGGGAAAATGTAATTAAAGGGAATGTTGAGGTGGTCGAGCCATTGGGGGCCGATACCGAAGTACACGCCGATGTAGCGGGGCATATGATAACCGCCAAGGTGGATGGTCACGCCATGGTGCTGCCCAGTGACTCAGTTGAGCTGCTGGTAGACACCAGCAAGCTTCATGCTTTTGAGGTGGACGGCCAAGAAAAGGCCATCGGACATGCAACTGCCAAAGACAGCCGCTCGGTAACTCGAGTCTAGCTGGCTTTTCTGCAAACCCCCGGCAGGGCCGGGGGTTTGCTTTTTTGTGGAAACTGCGCCAGTCTTCCTGTATTGTACCGAATTCAAAAAGATAGTCATCGAACAAAAAGCTTTGAGCGGCTATCTTTTTGAATCCTAGAGCACTCCCGTTCCAAGAGGCGGTATCGCCCTCACTTCAGTCGGGTTAGTTCGCCACCGTTCGGTGACGAACTAACCGAATCTGGTATTAGCCGGCCAGTGCCACCAAAGCCCGCTCCAGAGCCAGGCGCATATCCCGGCCCGTTTTGGCTGCTTCCTCGGCCTCCATGAGGATCTCCAGGGCCCGTATGATTGCCCCCTCCGACATTGACTTTGCCAGCAGCAAGGTTTGTTTAGCGGCGTAGGGGTGCATGCCCAGGGCGCTGGCGGCCACCCCCTCCCCCATCAGGGGGTCGTCCTGCAGCAGAGCCCAGGCTTTAGCCACCCGCACATACTGCCAGGAGAGCGCACCCAGAATGCGCAAAGGGTCTTCCCCCCGCTCCAGTAGCTCACGGGCAATCTTGAAGGCCAGGGTGGCTTTACCCTCGGTGATCGAGCGCACGAGGTCGAAACCGGAGATGGGGGTGTCCAGAGCGGCCAGGGCCTGCACTTTCTCGAGGGTGATGGGGGGCGTGACCAGGCAGAGTTTGCGAAGTTCCTGGTCGAGGGCCTCGAGGCCCATGGCCGGGTTCTCGGCGCTGCCTTTGCCCCCCACCAGGCCCGCCAGGTACGAGGCGATGGCCCCCGGTAGCTTCAGGTCGTAGTGGCGGGCGCGGTTCACCACCCAGTTGGTCATCTCCTTGGGGCCGGGGGTGGGGTGGTCGCGCTTCTGGGCTTTTTCGGCGTACCACTTGCTGCGGGTCGCGGTGGGCCGGGGGTCGAGCAGCAGCACCACCGCATCGGGCGGCAGGCCTTCCAGCACCTCCCTGAGGGGCTTCCACTCGGCCTCGCTTAGGTCGCGCAGATCCACCAGAGCCCCACCAGGGCCAAACAGCCCGCCACTGGCCTCCTGGGCCACCAGGGCCGGCTCCGGGGGCATCAGGCGGGGGGGCAGGCCCTGCAGGCTGGCCTCCTGGAGCAGGGCCTCTCGAGCCAGAAAGCTGTCGCCGGTAAAGACCTGAATCATGCGCAGTGGCAGGATACCAGATGGCAGGTAGTTACAGCTTAGGCTGGTAGCCTAAGAAGAAAAGCCTGAACGGGGCCACAGAGCTTTCCTTCCTCAAACCGCCTCGAGCGCCGCCGGTTCGGAGCTGGGCTCGAGCGGCGCGGCAGGGGCTGGGGCGGGCCCGTGTTTCTTCTCTTTCTCGGCCTCGGGCCTGACCCCCTGGGTGATGGCATACTCCCACCAGAGCTGCAAAAGCTGGGGCTCGAGGTCGGCCACCATCCCCTGCAGCCGGGTGAGCTCGTTGCGGGCCAGGCCGCTGTTGATCACCACCCCTACCGGCTTCAAGGTGAACTTGGCCCAGGTGTCCCCGTCGCGGGTTACAAAGATGTGCGGCTTTTCCTGGGCGCTGCCCGACTTAACATAAAAGCGAAAACCACCCCGGCGCATGAGCGTCAACATAACCTGAGTTTATCCATTCGGGGGCCCTCCCGCGGTGCTTCTGACCATCTGGGTAGCACGGCATCCATCCCTTCACCATCCCACCTTCGGCCCTTCGGTTTTCGGATAGATTGGATACCGGTGGACAACCGTCTGCGGCTCCTGTTGGTGCTCTTCCTGCTGGGCAGCTTTGCGCTTTTTAGCTGGCGCGGCCTGGGCGAGGTCTTTCGCGAACGCGGGCGCTACACCGATGCCCTGGGGCTGATCCCCGCCGCCACGCCACCGCTTCGTTTTGGGGTTCCCTCGCTGCAGGAGCTCGCGGTGCGCTACCACCTCGAGCCCACCCAGGCCACCTGTTCGATCTGCCACCTCGGCCCCCTGGGCAGCAAGCAGTTCAACCCCTTCGGCCAGGACTATCAGGCCATCGTCCATCGGCTCCTGGACGAAACCGTGGGGCCCGACAGCCCCGAGTCGCGCAGCATCTTTCAGCTAAGCGCGGTGCAGATTCGCCAGGCCCTGCAGCAGGTGACCCAGGACGGGCTGGACTCCGACGGGGATGGCTTCGACAACGACCTCGAGCTCCTTTTTGGCTTTCTGCCCGGTGATGCCAACTCCAGGCCCCGCCTGCGCGTGGAAACCCTGCAAAACTACCGCACCCGGTTGCGCCAGGCTGCCCAGGAGGGCCGGCTGGAAGCCTTGCTACGCCAGGGTGAAGAGCCCGCCGGGGCCCCGCCTGCTTTTTGGGGGTTTGCGGCCAACCAAACCCCCCTCGTGCGCGCAGAGCGCCTGGCCCTCTATAAAGCCGTGCTCGACCGTAAGTTGCGCTAGTCGGTGGCCTGGGGCGAGGCGGTGGCTTTGCCCTCACCACGCAGGAAGAAGAGCAGCCCCAACACAAAGGGGATAAAGGCCATCCAGAGGTTGGGGTAGGGGTAGAACAACGCCAGGGCCAGGAGCCCCATCACCCAGCTTTCCCAGCGCCGCAAGGGGCGGCGGGTGTAGCCAACGGTGGCCGCGGCCAGGAAGACAATGGCCGTGGCGGTAAAGAAGAAGCGCTCGAGGATGATCAGCCATCCCTCGAGGCCCGGCAGGTTCTGCAAAACCGGCAAAATCAGCAGTCCGGTGCCGGTGAAGGAGAGCAGGAAGAAGAAGCCAATGATGTACTTGGCCAGCGCCACCCGCGCCGCGTATACCCCGGTGAGGATGGGGTTGGTTTTGAAGACCGAGGCCGCCGCATAGCCCGAGAGCGCCACCGGCGGGGTCACGTCGGCCAGCACCGCGTAGTAGAAGAGGAACATGTGGGTGGCCAGGGTGGCGGCCAGCACCGCCTGCTGGGGCTCGAGGCCAAAGCCCTGGAAGTTGGCCGCGGCAATTTTGATGATGGCCGGCGCAGTGAGCGAGGCCGTGAGCACGTAGGTGGCCGTCGGGGGCACGCCCATCCCCAGAATCAGGCTGAAGATGGCCGTGACCAGGGTAGCCAGCAGCAGGCTTTCCCCCGAGACCTGCCCCAGAAAAATGGAGAACTTGGAGGGCAGGCCGGTGATCACCATCATCCCGAAAATCAGGTTGGCCGCCACGATAGCCGAGCCGATGGGTATAAGCTGGCGGAAACCCTCCACCAAACCCTGGGCGATGGGCTCGAGGGCCCCCCGCAGCTTACCCGCGGCAGCCGCCGGATAAACAAACGTACCCAACAGCAACCCCAGCACCGCCAGCGTTATGGGCAGCACCGGGATATTGCCCAGGTTCCACCCGGCCAAGAGCGGAAGGAAGGCACCGCCCACAGCCAGCCCAATTCCCAGGGGCAGGCCCACCTTGTAGGCGGGGCTTTGCATGGCCTCGGCCAGCGGGGCCGGCCGCAGGGTGGGGTCGAGGTAGCAGATGAGCACGAAGGCCAGCGCCGCCAGGTACACCGCGGTGGCCACCTCGGTGCCCAAAAAGAGCAGCACCACAATTAACACAATCGGGATGAAGATGGTGCTGTAGCGCAGGGCGTAGCGTTTTCCCAGGGCAATGTCTGCGCCCACCGGGGGCAGCTTGGCCTTGCGGGTATAAAACTCGTTGAAGGTGAGAATGCCCAGCAGGTACAAGAGCATGGGCCCCAGGGCCATAATCACCACCCACAGGTAACTAATCTGCAGGATTTCCACCATCACAAAGGCGATGGAACCCAGCACCGGCGGCGTAATCAGGGCAATGGTACCCGCAGTAGCCACCAGGCCGGCGGCGATCATTCTGTCGTAGTTGGCCTTCTCGTAGAGGGGCTTGGTCAGGGTAGCCACGAACTGGGTATCGGCCGCCCCGGAGCCGCTGAACATTCCCATAAACACCGAGGCGATGCCGGTCACCCGGCCCGGGGTCTGGGGGGTGCGGCCCACCATGGCCAGGGCGATGTTCGCCACCACCTTACCCAGCCCCAGCGCCCCAATCAGGCCCGAGAGGATGGTGAAGTAGACCAGGTACTTGGCCGAAACCCCGGTAATCAGGCCGTAGATGCCGGCCTCGGTTTCGTTGTAGGTTTTACCCAGAATCAGGTCGATGCCGTTTTTGGCCCCACGGAAGGTGCCGGGCACGTACTGACCGTACATGTTGTAGGTCAGGAAGACCAGCACCAGCGAGGGCATGATGGGGCCCAGCAGCCGGCTGACCAGCCCCAGCACCAGAATGATGACCGTAAAGGACATGGCCATATCCCAGCCCGCGGGAATCACCGCCCGATTGACCAGCTCCTCGTAGTAGCGCACCTGGTAGGCCCAGGGCGCGATGGCCAGCAAAGCCGCGGCGATATCGGCGTAGCGCCGCAACCGGGGTAGCAAATTAGGCCCCACCGCCAGGGCCCAGGCTAAGGTGCCCACGAGTTTTCCCGCTAGGGGAATTTCCACACCCGGCACGTTGGGCACCCAGAAGGTGTACAGGAAAGGCAGCGACAAAAGCGCAAACACCCAGGCCCCCACGGTGGGCCGGGCCGCCTGAAGCTGCGAGGTAATCAGGTAGCCCGCCACCAAGAGCAGCAAGACGTGGGTGGCCCGCCGTAGCTGCACCTGATCCAGGATGCTGATGTCCAGCCGGCTCAAGGGTGTGAAAGGGTGAAGCACCAGGTACAGGCTGAACAGGGCTGCCGCCAGCAGGATCCACCAGATAAGGCGTCCCAGCGGGGTGGTTCTACCTGCACTGTCTCGAGGTATCTCCATTAATCAGACCTCCCAAAAAACCTGTTGAGCGATTATACCGAGTTCATAAGAGGCTGTAGCACCTATAAAAAAGCTCCCCCGGCTCGAGGGAGCTTTTAGGGTTAGGCCTGGTTTAGCGGATGGCTCCGACCTCGCGCAGGTACTTTATGGCGCCAGGGTGGAAGGGAATCACCGTTTTCTGGTTGTACAGGTCAACGGTGTTCTTCAGGGTGGTGTCCCGCGCGGCGGCTGTGGTCGTGACCAGGGTTTGCAGGTTGCTGAACACCGCTTTCATGATGGCAGCGGCCAGGTCGTCGGGCATGGAAGCCGGGCAGAGGAAGACGTTGCCGGTATAAAGGGCAAAGACGTCATCTTTGGTGCCATAGGCGCTCTTGGGCAGCTTGCCAGTGGTGATGATGCCAGGGAACTCCTTGAGCAGCAGTTGGGCAGTGGGGCCGGTGCGGGGTGAGTCTACTAGCTTAATCTGGTCGCCTTTGCGGGCCAGGCTCTGGGCCAGTTCGACCACGCTCGAGGTTGGCACACCCCCTACCCAGAAGTAGGCGTCAATGGTGCCCTCGGAAAGGGCCTTGGCCGACTCGGCGGCGGGCAGGCGCTCGCGCTTGGCAAACTCGCGCACATCCACCCCGGCGCCCTTAAGCACCAGCAGGGCCAGGTTTTCGGTGGAGGAGCCGGGCTGGCCGGTCGAGACCCGCTTGCCCCGCAGGTCACCCACAAACCTGATGCCCGACTTTTCGGTGGTCACAATGTGAATGAGGCTCGGATACATGTAAAACATGATCCGCTGCATATCGGCTTTGCGCTGGGCAAAGCGGGGCTCTTCGCCGGTGAAGGTGACCAGGGCCGAGTCGGTGGTGGCCAGTGCGCAGTAGTAGGTGTTGGAACGGGGGTCGGTGCGGTCGCGCAGCAGCAGGAGGTTGTCGTAGGAACCCCCGGTCTGCTGGGCGGTGGCGTCAGCGACCCCAGCCTCGCTCAAGATTTTAGCGATGGCCTGCCCGTAAAAGAAGAATACCCCACCGGTACTCCCCGTGGGGATGACCACCCTGGGACGCTGCTGGGCTACAGCCATGCCCGCTAACAGCGTCAAGGCAACAATGGTTAGTTTCCAAAACTTCATTAAAGAACCTCCTAAAACGGCTCGGGAGCAAGCATTGGGTCGCACCCAAAACCCAATACAGGCCGATGCGACCACGGGTTTGGCTTCCGGCTGTGGACAGTTTACATTGTGCGCCCAACAAGTCAAGGGATAAAGGCAACACAGCCGCCTTAAGGCAAAGGCCTATGCGACGCACATAAACTGACCCGTCGGTCAGTTTGGGAGTATGATGGGCAGGTGCTGGCATTAGCCTTGTTGCGTGACCCCAAATACCGCACCTACTGGATCGCACTGTTTCTCTCCCAACTGGGCACCTGGATGCAGGCTGCCACCCAAGGCTGGCTGGTGCTCGAGCTCACCGGCAGCGCCGAACGGCTGGGTCTGGTGGTGGCCTTGCAGTTTCTGCCCTCGCTCTTGTTCTCCATACCCGCGGGTGTGCTCTCCGACCGCTACAGCCGCCGCAACCTGCTCTTTATCACCCAGGGCGGCATGGCCTTGCTGGCTTTGGGTATGTTTGTGCTCATCGCCGGCGGCTGGGTGCGTTACGAGCATGTGCTGGTGTTTGCTTTTCTGTACGGCATGTTCAACGCCGCCGACCTGCCGGTGCGGCAGGCCTTCACGGTGGAGCTGGCCGGAAAAGAACGCTATCCGGGGGCCATTGCCCTCAACTCGTTTGGCTTCAACACCTCGAGGCTCGTAGGGCCGGCCCTGGCGGGGTTGCTGATTGCGGGTTTTGGCCTCTCCTGGAGTTATCTAGCCAATGCGCTCTCCTTTTTGCCGCTCATCTTGGTGTTGTTCGGTGCACCCAATCCCAAAGTGGAGGCCAAGCGCGATGGGGTCTTGCGAGAGGCCCTCGAGGGCATGCGTTTTGTCTGGGGGCATCCTTTGGTACGGCAGGTGGTGGTGCTGGTGGGCCTGACCAGCCTCCTGGGCATGAACTTCCAGACCATTGTGCCGGCCTACGCGCGGCTCGAGCTCAAGCTCGATGCCCAGGGCTTCGGCTTCCTGATGTCGGCGGTAGGGCTGGGTTCCATCGTGGCGGCCCTCATCCAGGCTCTGGCTTCCAGGGCCCGTCCCTTGCGCGCGGTGCTGGGCAGCGCCTTGCTGGGCCTGGCCCTTATAGCCCTGGCCCTACCCCTGCCTACGAGCTGGGTGGCTTTTATTTTCGGCCTGGCTGGCCTGGGCATGATCACCACCCTGATCAACTCCAACACCACCGTGCAGCTCCTGGCGCCCGACCACATCCGGGGCCGGGTGATGTCGGTCTACTCGATGGTTTTGCTGGGCTCCGGCCCGCTGGGAGCCTACATTTCAGGTCTGCTGATCGACACCCTGGGGGCCCGCTTTGGCGTGGCCGTTATGGGCTTACTCACCCTCTCGGCGGCCCTCTGGATGTCTCGCTTTCCCTGGCCCAAAACCCTGGCCCACACACCACCCTCCAAGGTCGATCCTTCGGTTCCGCCCCCGCAGGTTGCCTCGGACTGACCTGGTGCGGGTATCCTGTGCAAGGTGGAGATCCTACCGGCCCTCGAGGCCCGCTACCAGATGCGCCTGACCCCCCTGGCCGGAGGCGCCGAGGCCCGCACCTTTGCCGGCGACGGGCTGGTATTCAAGGTATATCCTCCCACCTCCCAACCCGGCGGCATCTACGCCGCGCGGCTCGAGGCCCTCAATATGACCAAGGCCGGGCTGGGCGACTGGGTGGTGGAGACCTACAGCCTTAATCAGTGTGGCATCCTGGTCACCAAGCGCTACCCAGGGGCCAACTTCACACCCGAGCGCTTCAGTCAGGCCGCCCTGGAGGAACTGGCCCGGTTTTTCGTCCGCCTGCACGCCATCCCGGAGCCCGGCGTGATCAGCCGCACCCGCCTGCAAGACCGCCTCCAGCAGTTTGGCAGCACCCTGCACGACCTGCCCCAGGCCCAGCAGTTGGTTGGCTGGCTTGGGCAGCACATCGGTGAGGTGGCCGGAACCCCCCAGGCCTTCTGCCACCGCGATCCCCACGCCGGCAACATTCTCCTCAAGCACCCCGAGGCTCAGGGGGTGCCGGAGGCCCTGGTGGTGGACTGGATACGGGCCCAGCCCGACGACCCCGCCCGCGACCTGGCCATTCTGACCACCGGAACCCTGGTGATGCTGGGCGAAGCCCAGGCACTGGCCGCCTTGCAGTACATCGTGTCGTGCTACCCAGAGCCGCAAGCCCTGTGGCGCCGTCTACGCTTCTGGGTTCCCCTCACCTACCTACACGACATGCACTGGTTCCGCACCAAAGAACCCTCGGGCTTCGAGGCCGCCGTCGCCGACAAGATGCCCAAAGCCCTGCGCTTCTACCAGGAGTTTCGCCCGGAGCTGGCCTGACATGATTTGCCCCCACCCTTGCCCCGGTGTTACGATTCACTCAGCATGAAACTGACCGTGGTAGATCACCCCCTGGTACAGCACAAGCTAGCCATCATTCGCGATAAGAACACCGGCAACAAAGAGTTTCGCGAACTCATGGAAGAAGTCACCATGCTTATGGCCTACGAGGCCATGCGCGACCTCGAGCTCGACCCAGTCACCATCGAAACCCCCCTTACCACCATGACCGCCCACATGCTCTCAGGCAAAAAGCTCGCCGTGGTTGCCATCTTGCGGGCCGGGCTCATCATGGTGGATGGCATTCTGAAATTGGTTCCCGCGGCCAAGGTGGGCCACATTGGCCTCTACCGCGACCCCCAAACCCTGCAACCGGTGGAGTATTACTGCAAACTGCCTTCTGACATTGCCGAGCGGCGGGTCTTCCTCACCGACCCCATGCTGGCCACCGCAGGCAGCGCCGTGCACGCCCTTTCAATCCTGAAGTCCAAAGGAGCCCACCACATCAAACTGATGAGCATCATCGCCGCCCCGGAGGGGATTAAGCGTGTACAGGAGGCCCATCCCGATGTGGAGATTGTGGTAGCCGCGGTGGACAGCCACCTCAACGACCACGGTTATATCGTGCCCGGCCTGGGCGACGCCGGTGACCGAATTTACGGCACCAAATAAAGCAGTTACATTCCTCACCCATTCGCGGTAGCCTGAATCAATTGGGATGATCGAGTTTCTGAAGTTCATCGGCATCGCCAACCCGAGCGGTTCGGGCTGGCTGATTGTGATTTTCACTTTTGTGGTGGCCTGGGTGGTCACCTGGCGGTTCATGCCCAAGGTACGGCAGTTTGCCCTTAAGGTGGGTTGGGCCGATCAGCCCAATGCCCGCCGCCTCAATAAAGAACCCCTGCCCAACGCGGGTGGCCTTGCAATCTTTGCGGGAGTAATCGCCGCTTTGATTGTAGCCACCACCCTACGCCCCATCCTGATTCAGGAAGTACAGGTGCAGGTGCTGGCCATTTTGCTGGGCGGAGCCATCCTGGTGCTGGTTGGCTTTGTGGATGATCAGTTCGGCCTGCCGCCGCTGTTTCGGCTTTTGGTGCAATTTCTCGCAGCCTTGTTGCTAGTAGCGGTGGATATTCGTTTTCATGCCGCTTTCGGCACTGCGCTTGATCCTCTTTTGGGCGCGATACTGACGGTGGTGTGGATCATTGGCGTTACCAACGCAATTAATCTGATGGACGGCATTGACGGGCTGGCCGGTGGCATCGCCTTTATTACCGCCATGAGCCTGCTGGCTGTCTCGGCCCAGAACCCTCAGTGGGCTGCGGCCACGCTGGTGCTGGCTGCGCTTGCAGGGGCCGCGCTTGGCTTCCTGCGGCACAACTTTTATCCTTCAAAAATCATTATGGGCGATGCCGGGGCCTACTTCTTCGGCTACGTTTTGGCTGCCACAGCCCTGCTGGGTAGCCTCAAAGTTACCACGGTATTCTCGCTGGTTCCCACCGCGCTTTTTTTGCTGCTGCCCATTCTGGACACCACCCAGGTGTTCATTCGTCGGCTACTCAGGCAGCAAAACCCCCTGTCTACCCCCGGTAAAGACCACATCCATCACCGGCTCCTGGCCCAGGGCTTCTCACAACGCCGCACCACTGTCACCTTGTGGGCCATAACCCTAAGTTTCAATCTTGTTGCCATGCAGGTTCAGGGAGTAAACCCGCTAGTCATAGGGGTTACTGCTGTAGGGATTACATTCCTACTGGGGTTCACTGTGTGGCGAAGGCTGAGGGCTGTTTGGAAAGAAGCCTCGCAGTCCCCCATAAGCCCCAGCCAGGCCCCCTGAAAGGCTTTCCGCAGGCCAACCACAACCCCAGACCGGGTATTAGTTGCTCAGCAGCAACAACTGCACCAGCAGTATCTTGAGCAGCATGGCGAAAGGGTAGACGGTGGCATAGCCAAGGTTGGGCCGGTCGTTTCCAGTTTTTTCCAGGGCAAAGGCCAGCACCGCAGGCTGGGTCTGAAGCCCTGCCAGCACGCCGCCTAGCACATCCAGCGGAATCTTGAGCCAGCGGTAGCCAATCCATAGGGTCAGCAAGGCCGCCCCCAGGGTGATCACGACCCCGATCAAGAAGAGCTTCAGGCCCTCGCCTTGGGTCAGGGTTTGCACAAAGGCATAGCCCGAGCGGGTACCGATCCCGGCCAGGAACAGAATGAGCCCTAGCTGGCGCAGGGTTATGTTGGCGCTAAAGGGAATCTGCCACAAGATGGGGCCAGTACGTCCCAGCGCACCCAGCAGAAGGCCTACCACCAAAGGCCCCCCGGCAAAGCCCAGCTCGAAGGTCTGGCCCCCCGGCAATGGAATGGGTAGGCTGCCCAGCAGCAGTCCCAGCGCTATCCCTAGGCTAAAGCTGACTACATCTACCTCGGCCAGGGCCCGGTAGGAGTCGCCCAGATAGCGGCTCACCTCTCGGATACGATCCTTGGGGCCTACCACCCGTACCCGGTCGCCAAGCTCGAGGATAGTCTCCTTGTCCGGCAAAAACTCCACCTCGCCCCGGCGCACCCGGGTAATCACCACGCCAAAGCGTTGGGGCAGCTCGAGCTCGGCCAGGCTGCGCCCAGCAACTGCCCGGTTACTCACAAACACCCTGCGAAAATCCAAGGCGTGGCGGTCTTCTTCCAGCCGCTCCGGCACCGCGACCCCCAGGGTCTCCACCACGCGCTTCAGTTCGTCGGCAGTGCCGACAACGTTCAGGCGATCGCCCAGTTGCAGCTCGGTATCGGGGGTCATGACCTGCTGTTTTCCGTCGCGTTGCAACCGTCCAAACACCACCCGCCACCGATGCGCACGGGTCAGCTGCTCGATTGTCCAGCCCACCACCCTGGGCTGGGTTACCTCTACCGTCTGGGTAACCAGACCTTCCGCTTCGGCCATCAGGGTTTTCTCCCGGTTTCCCCACCAGCGCCAGGCTATATGAAAGGCCAGCAACATCCCAATCACGCCCACGGGGTAGGCCACCGCGTAGGCCGCTACCGGCAAGCCCTGCACTGCCTCGGCGACCCCTCTTCCCTTGAGGGCTTCTAGAGCTGCTGCCAGGGCCGGGGTATTGGTGAGTGCGCCCGCAAATAGGCCGGCTTTTAGGGCACCATTCAAGCTCAAAAGCGTGCCAACCGCTGTTATCATCATGGCCGCTACCCCTACTACCCCTGCCACCAACAGGTTGTAACGCAGCCCACGCTTACCAAACGAAGCAAAAAACCCCGGGCCACTGGCCAGTGCAATGGTATAGACAAACAGCACCAGGCCAAACAAATAGACAAAATCCGGCAGTCTTAGCTCGGGTGAGAGAGCCCCAAAGGCCAACCCCACAAACAAAACCGCCGAAACCCCCAGGCTAAAGCTTCCCAGGCGAATTTGGCCGATTAGATAGCCAAGGGCCGCGACTAGGAAGAGTAGTAGTAAGGGGTTTTCTCTTAGCAGCTCGAGCATCCCGTCTCCCTAATCCATCATCCACTCAACCCATGGGACAGATTGCCCCAAGGTTGTGGCAGTTCTGGCTATTTTTCCCCGCGCTTTCAGCGGAGACAAAAAATTCCTCCACTGTTCCGGGCTTTTCCGGTGGGGGGATGCGCTTTGGCAAACTCGGCCAACCTTTTCGTCGTACCGGCCAGGTTTTGGCAACAGCCGTAAGGGGATGGTTTTTAGGCCTGCTCCTTATACCTTGGCCAGCGCAGTTCTGGCCCGGTCGGCCATCTGGTAGAGCTTTTCTTTGGTAAGGGGAAACTTACCCTCGAGCACCAGGCCTTTGCCGTCTTCCCAGTGGGCATGGTAGTGCACATGCCCGCCCGGCACCCGGAACGCCACGTGCTTGAGCTTGGCATGGCGGGGCGAGACCGAGGCGAAAAAGAAGGGTTCCCCTCGTTCGTCCGACAGCGAAACCGCCATCATGGTGGTGGGCAGTTCGTAGGGGCGCTCCATGCGGTAGATGAAGTCGGGGAAGTCGGATTCCTTGCTGAACTGCACGCCTTTTTCGGCGGCGTATTCCTTCATCCACTCGATAACCTGCACCCAGGCCCGGTAGAGCATTTCGTCGTGTTGGTGGTCGTGCGCAGCACTCATGGCCCTTAGTTTAGCGGTTTGGGGCCATAAAGTCTAAAAAACACCGGCATTTTCTTACAGCCCAGCTCCAGAGTCAGGTCACACAAAGCCCGGAGGGCTGTACTAGGATAGGGCTCAGATGCGGCTCGAAGACCTACCCCCGCTCCCCGAAACGCCGGGCGTGTACCTCTGGAAAACCGGCGAGCGCATCGTTTATGTAGGCAAGGCCAAAAACCTCAAGGCCCGCGTGACCAGCTATTTCCACGCCGAGGGCAAGGGCCTGCGCATCTGCCAGGAGGCCACCCACCTCGACTTTATCGTGGTGCGTGACGAGGTGGAGGCGCTTTTGCTCGAGGCCAACCTCATCAAGCACCACCGCCCCCCCTACAACATCCTGATGAAGGACGACAAGCACTACCCCTTCCTCAAGCTCACCCAGGAGGAGTGGCCCATGCTGATGGTGGTGCGCCGGGTGCAGGAAGATGGGGCCCGCTACTGGGGGCCCTTCCCCGATGCTTCGGCGGTGCGGCGCATCAAGCGCCTGGTGGATCGCTTCTTCCCCCTGCGCAAAAACTCCGGCTTCCCCTTCAAGAAAAGGCGCTACCCCTGCCTGAACCACGCCATGGGCCGCTGCCTGGCGCCTTGCGTGGGCCAGGCCGACCCGGCGCAGTATCAGATGGCCGTGCGGCAGGTGGAAAATCTGCTGGATGGCAAAATTGAGGCCCTCTACGAGAGCCTCGAGCAGCAGATGCGCCAGGCGGCCAGAAACCAGGACTTCGAACGGGCCGCGGAAATCCGCGACCAGATCAGCGCGGTGCGCAGCTTTTTTGGTACCAGCCAGCAAGCCTACGACCCCGAGCTGGGCGACCTGGACTTCCTGGGCTTTGCCCGCGCAGGCGACTATGCCCTCATTCAGCACTACCAGGTGCGCGGGGGCCAGATGCTGGGGCGCATCAGCCGCTTCGTGGAGGGGGTGAAGGAGGCCAGCGACGCCGAGTTGCTGGAAGCCTTCCTGCGCGACTACTACCTCGAGGCCACCCCCCTACCCCCATTGGTGCTGCTCCCTTTCGAACTGGAAGCGCAGGAGGCTTTCTCGGCTTTCCTGAGCTCCAAAGGGCGCAGGGTGGAAGTGCGCGTCCCCCAGCGCGGCGACAAAACCCGCCTGATCGAGCTGGCCCAGCACAACGCCCAGACCGCCTTGCAGACCGAACTCAAGCTACTGGAGCGCAAGGGCGACCACCCCGGCCTCAAGGGGCTGATGGAGGTGCTGGGGCTCACCCGCCGCCCCTACCGCATCGAGGGCTACGACATTTCCAACCTGCTGGGCGAAAGCGTGGTGGGTTCCATCACGGTCTTTGAAGGGGGCCGCCCCAAGAAGGCCGAGTACCGCCGCATCAAAATTAGGGGCCTGAAGGGCCAGCCCGACGACTTTTTCTCGATGGAGCAGACCATCCTCCGACGCTTCACCGGCAGCCTGGCCGAGCAGATGCCCATCCCCGACCTGATTCTGATTGACGGCGGACTGGGCCAGGTGCGGGCCGCGCAAAAAGCCCTGCAGCAGGCCGGGCTGGAGATTCCGCTGGTGGGGCTGGCCAAGCGTGAAGAAACCCTGGTTTTGCCCGACGGAAAAACCATCGCCCTACCACTGAGCCATCCTGCGCTGCAACTGCTCATCTACCAGCGCGACGAGACCCACCGCAACGGCCTCGAGTTCCACCGCAAGCTGCGCAGCCAGAAAGCCCTCAAGAGCATCTTCGACGATATAAAGGGCATTGGCCCGGCCCGCAAGCTGGCCCTGATGAACCACTTCTCAACCCTGGAAGAACTCAAAGCCATGAGCGTGGAGGAGCTGGCCAAGCTGCCAGGCCTCGACAAGCGCAGCGCCCAGGCCGTGCTGAAGGCGCTGAGCAATCTGCCGATGGGAACCAAGGTATGATAAGTATGGCTATGACAGAACTGAGCATTAAGAGCAGGTTTGACTCAGAAGCATATGTGGTTATCTATCCTGGCGACTGCGCAGAGTTGCTCAAACAAATCCCAGACGCCAGCATCTCTTTGGTGATCACCTCGCCGCCCTACAACATTGGTAAGCCCTACGAAAGCCGTAAAGCCTTGGATGCTTATCTGGCTTGGCAAGAAAGCATTGTCAAGGAATCTGTCCGCGTGCTCAAGCCAACCGGCAGTCTGGTGTGGCAGGTTGGGAATTACGTGGACAACGGTGAAATCCTCCCGCTGGATATACTTCTTTTTCCTATCTTTACCAATTTGGGATTAAAGCTCCGCAATCGCATTGTATGGGCGTTTGAGCATGGTCTTCATGCAAAGCGTCGTTTTTCCGGACGCTACGAGGTGGCTTTGTGGTTCACCAAAACTGACGATTACACCTTTAATCTGGACAGTGTACGGGTTCCACAAAAATATCCCAATAAAAAACATTTCAAGGGCCCCAAAAAGGGTGAACTCTCCGGCAATCCCCTGGGCAAAAATCCCGGTGACGTGTGGGTATTTCCTAATGTTAAGGCCAACCACGTAGAAAAAACCGACCACCCGGCACAGTACCCCGTGGAGCTGGTGGAGCGTTTTGTCCTGGCCCTGACGGAAGAAGACGACTGGGTTTTGGATCCGTTCGGCGGATCGGGAACCACCCTCATCGCTGCTTTAATGCACAGAAGGCGGGGGGCCATGGCCGAAATAATCCCCGATTACGTTGAAATTGCCCAGCAGCGCCTTCGTGAAGCCTGGGAAGGCCGTCTGCGGGTGAGGCCCATGGAGCGCGAAGTGTATGACCCTTCCGGTAAAGGCACTTACATTCCCCCTCGTGCCGTTGATCTGCAAGCCATCTGGAACCCCCCCTTACTGGTAGAACCCAAATGAGAATCGTCTACGAGTACTCCCATTTAGGCGGTCGAGAGATTCTCCAGGTGCGTTTTCCAATAGTGCTGGAAGAAATCTATGCCGTTATCAAAGAGGTAAGTGCTGTTCGGGGCAAAAAAAGTAAAGAAAAAACCAAACTAGGTAAAGAACTCTACGCACCCAAAATCATAAACCAGCGCCTGAAGGAGGCTTTCCACAAGCGAGGTTTCCACGAACTCAGGGACTACTACGAGATTCGGCTGCCGGGCCAGGAGGAGCCGGTGGTTCGCGGAGCCTACAAGCAGATAGATTTCTTCAAAGAACGGGTTCTCGTCGAGGCTCAGTTTGGGAAATACGCATTTATGTTCTACGACATGGCTAAGTTTCAGTACTTCTTCAACGAGACCAGGGCCGATGTGGGCGTCGAAATTGTACCAGCCTATGCGCTGCACAAGGAAATGTCCTCGGGCGTGGCTTACGGTGAGCAGCTCATCTACGATATCGAGCGGCTAAAACGACACTTTCCCGCCGTACCCGTTCACATCATTCTGATTGATGCGGACTGATTTGTTGTCATAGGCGCGCCTCTTTCACAACGAGGCCAGTAGCGGTAGGCTTACCCCTATGGAAACCGTGCGTGTGGCCCTGATGGGGGGCGGAACAGTCGGGAGCGCTTTTGCACAGCTTTTGCCCGCGCACCAGGCCCGCTTTAGTGCGCTAGGCGTCAAGGTCGAGCTGGCTCGAGTGCTGGTGCGCGACATAGAGAAAAGCCGCCCTGGCATTCCCTCGAGACTCCTGACCAACAACCCTGAGGGTTTTCTGGACGATGTGGACGTGCTGATGGAGGTAGCCGGGGGCACCACCACCGCCGGCGACCTGGTATTGCAGGCCCTGGAGATGGGCCTACCGGTGGTCACGGCCAACAAAGCTCTGCTGGCCGAGCGCTGGAACGAGCTCCGCGAATACGCCGAGCAGGGCGACCTGCATTATGAGGCCAGCGTGATGGCCGGAACGCCCATCATCGGGGCCTTGCAAAGCCTGTGGGGCAACCAGCCCCTGGAGATGCACGGCATTGTCAACGGCACCTGCAGCTACCTCATCCGGCGCATGGAAGAAGGCGCTACCTACGAACAGGCCTTCAAGGAAGCGGACGACCTGGGCTACCTCGAGGCCGACCCCAACCTGGACGTGGGCGGCATAGACTCGGCCCACAAGATTTGCGTGCTGGGCCGGCTCACGGTAGACCCTGGGCTCTCCTGGGAAAAGGTCTTGCGGCGCACTCGAGGCATCCAGCATCTCACCCCGGAGCTGCTCCGGCAAGCCCGGGCCGAAGGCTATGCCATCAAGCTGGTGGCCAGCCTCTACCCCGAAAATGGCGAATGGGTGGCGGCGGTACGCCCGGTGCGCCTGCCCGAGTCGCACCCGCTGGTTACCATGGGCAGCGGGCGCAACGCTATGGTTTATAGGGGCGAGCCGGTCGGGCAGTTGGTCTTTGCCGGGGCCGGGGCCGGTGGGGGTGTGACGGCCAGCGCCGTGCTGGGCGACCTGTACCGGGTGCTGCTCGGCACGCCCGGCCACCTGCCCATTCCCAGCGTGGCCCCCCTACCCCAGCAGGCCGTGGAGCAGCTCGAGGAGGTATGATACCGTTCCCGCTTGAATCCTTCACCGCCATGCGCAGCCAGAGGTGAAGGATTCAGGCCGACCGAAGGGAGTAGAGAGACCTTTGGTTGGCGTTTTACCAGCCGGAGCTACCCATGCACACCCGCGGGCCGAGAACCCGTATGTTCGAGATGTTCTGTGCGAATGCGAGGAAATACATGCCCCGTTCACCCCAGGCCCAAACCGCTCAGGGGCGATTGAGCGGTTCGAAGGAGCATGGGGCTTCCAGTTATCATAAATACCCATCATGGTTCGCTACTACAGCACCCGCGACCCCCATAAAAAACTGGTAAGTTTCGAGGAAGCCCTGCTCAAAGGGCTGGCCCCCGATGGGGGGCTGTACATCCCCGACCGCATTCCCCATATTGCACCGGAGGCCTGGCTGGGCGCCCGCTCCATCGCCGAGGTGGGCGTGGCCGTCCTGGGGGAATGGCTCAAGGAGGATATTCCTGTCCCCGACCTGGAAACCATCGTCCACGATGCCCTGAATTTCCCCTGTCCGCTGGTCAAGCTATCGGACGACCTGTATGTACTCGAGCTCTTCCACGGCCCCACGCTTTCCTTCAAAGATTTTGGGGCCCGCACCATGGCCCGCCTGATGCAGTATTTTCTGCGCCAGCGGGGCGAACGCCGCATCATCCTGGTAGCCACCTCGGGCGATACCGGTAGCGCCGTGGCCGATGGCTTCGCCGGGCAGGAAAACATCGAGGTGGTCTTGCTGTACCCCAAAGGCAAGGTGAGCGAGGTGCAGGAGCGCCAGCTCATCACCCAGCGCCCCGGCGTGCGCAGCTTTGCGGTGGAGGGCACCTTCGACGACTGCCAGCGCATGGTCAAGGAGGCCTTCGTAGACCCCGAACTCGCCCACCTGCCCCTGAGCAGCGCCAACTCCATCAACATTGGGCGCCTGCTCCCCCAGGCCCTCTACTACCTGTGGGCCGCTGCACAGCTTCACCGCCACACCCAGAACACAGGGGTGAATTTCTGCGTTCCCAGCGGCAACCTGGGCAACCTGATGGCCGGAATCCTGGCCGCACTGATGGGGCAGCCCGTCCACCGCTTCATCGCCGCCCACAACGACAACCACTTCTTCCCGGACTTTTTGCAAGGCAAGGCCGAAGCCTACCAGTTCCACCCCACCATTGCCACCCTTTCCAACGCCATGGACGTGGGCTCACCCAGCAACTTCGAGCGCCTGTACACCCTCCTGGGGCCGGAAAAGCTGCGGGCGTGGGTCTGGGGTACCACGGTCTCGAATGAAGCCACCCTCGAGCGCATGAAAAAAACCTACGAGGCCACTGGCTACATGGCCTGCCCCCATACCGCGGTGGGCCTGGAGGCCCAGGCCCGCTACCGCCAGCAAACCGCCGACCCCACCCCCCTCATCAGCCTGGCCTGCGCCCATCCGGCCAAGTTCCCCGATGTGGTGCTGAAAGCCCTGGGCCAGGAACCCCCCCGCGAGCCAGCGCTGCAAGCGCTTTATAGCCGTCCTACCAGCGTGCTGACCATCGGCCCCACCTTGCAGGCCCTCAAGAAGTTTTTGCACGAGCTTTGACCCAGTCTCGTTAATGCGTCCGTTACAGGTGCGTTGTATTCGCCACAGAACCCCCAGCCACCCTTAACGAATCGGAGCAACCCGCAACCAAAGCTAACAAACTCCGATAACGCTACAATTACGGTTAGATTCGTACCCTTTTTGTCATACAGCCGCATACGTGGCCCAGGGGATTTGCATGAAAAAACCTAAGACCTGTCGCTCGTGTGGCTCGGGTGAGCTACTGCTTTTTCTCAGCCTGGGCAGGATTCCCCTCTCGAGCATCCTGAGCAGCGATCAGCTGGCCACTCCGGAAGAACGCCGGAGCATCGAGGTCGCTTTTTGTAGACGCTGTACGCTGGTTCAACTCGTCGAGGGTAGCCTTTCCACACCCCCAGTGGTTTCAGCGCCTCAGGTGGGTGGGGTGCTCGAAGGGCTTGGCCACCAGCTTGGCCCGCACACCGTGGTTTTGGCCCTGGAAGGTAGTAGCCCTATTCAGTTACAAGAGTTCGTGCAGGCAGGAGCTAAAGTGGTTTGGCTCGAGCCCAACCCAGAACGAAGCAAAGCGCTTGCAGGTCAGGGTATCCACGTCCGACCAGTGCCTTTCGGTCACAGTAGCGCCCAAGCGTTACTCGAGGAGGGCCTACAAGCCGATGTAGTGCTGGTCAATCCACTGCCTGCTTATAGCAGCGATCTTAACGGACTATTCGAGAACCTGGCTGCTCTTCTTGGCAGCGCGGGCGTAGCGGTAGTCGAGCTACCTTATGTGCGGGCATTGCTCGAGGCGCGACATTTTGAGCATTTTTCGCACCAACAGCTCAACTACTTCTCGGTGCACGCCGTCTGTCAATTGGCTCACCGTCATGGCCTGCAGCTCCAAAACGTCGAACCCCTAGCAGCAGGCTACTTACGCTATTTCCTTGGCAAGGCCCAGCATATCGGAAATTCGACCCGCTGGTATCTGGAGGAGGAACGGGCACTAGGTATGACCGACGCCACCTACTACATCGAGTTCACCTCTCACGTAGTCGCAGTACGTGAAGCCCTGGTAGCCCTACTCACCGAGTTGCGTGCACGCGGGCGAAGGCTGGCCGCTCTAGGGGCCAACATTCATAGTATGGCCTTGCTCAATTATGTTGGACTGGGTCGCGAGGTAATCGAGTTTGTGGTAGACCCCAACATTGGCACACATGGGCGCTATTTGGCCGGGGTACATATCCCCATCTATGGGCCCAAAAAGCTGCTGGAGGAGCAGCCCGACTACTTACTCTTAATGGGCGACCCATCCAGCGAAGTAGCCAGAGAGTACCAAGCCTACCTGCAAGGCGGAGGCAAGTTCATCGTTGCCATACCCTATCCCGAGATCCTGAAGGCTTCGCCCCAAAGCACAGTTCCTACCAGCAAGTAGGATCATCCGGGCTGGCTCTAGCCATTCCAACCGACTCCAATCAGGCGCGCCGTACCGAGCCTTCGTGTGATGTCGGATTCGGTTTTTTGGTCGCCGGTCAGAGAGCTTAATGCCTCGTCTGTCGTGCTTTGTGTATCATACAACCGATTTTTTGGCGAGCTCCTGGGGCTTTTACAGGTTACGCGCACAAATTGCTATTTCCTGGTTTTCTTATTTTCGTTATGCATATCCGCTTTGAATTCCTGCCAGCCTTCGAAAGCCTCGGCAAAGTGGGCCTCGAGCACCCCCTGCGCGCTCGACATAAAGCGCCGATACCGCTCCACCAGCTCTAGGGCATCGCTGGTAAGGGAACTGCCACCCCCCCTTTCACCCCCTGAAAAGCGCTCGAGTAAAGCAAACCCCAAGCCTTCCTCGGCTTTCTTTAGCCGATCCCATGCTGTCCGGTAACTAAGCCCCACCAGCCTGGCCCCAGCCTTGAGGCTGCCCTGCTCAGCCACCGCCAGTAGTAAGCGTAAGGTGCCGGGGCCCAGCATAAAGTTGCCCGATTCGGACTCGAGCCAGAATTTCGTCCTGAGCCGCATAACCCTAGGGTACATGGCTTACCGCCATAAGCCCAAATACGCTCAACCAGAATTAGAACGTAACCTGTAGGTGTTATGTCGCCGTTTCGTCTTCTGCCATCGCGCGCATGGGCGTAACATTCCGAAACGCCTATTGTTAGGCGCAGAGATTACTGGGCTTCACGTTGACGTTATGCAAGGTCGCATAAAGTCGGAATGACACATGGGGTTCTGATGAAAAGCTCCAAACCCACCATCGCTGAAATTCTAGACCGCTTTACACAGGAAGTGCTGTACGGCGAGGTGGTGGGCAGCGCCAGCGACTGCGGGGTTATCCGTTTAGGGGTAGACGCGGAGGCCAAAATCTCGGTAGAGGCTGGGGGGTTGCGCTTTGCGCCCTTGGATACCCCGGGATGGGGGCGTCAAGGCATTGCCTATGGGCCTTTTACCTGGCAGGCCGGTCTGGCTTTTGGGGTCTTTATGCTCAACGGGCACAACAACTCTCAAAGTTTTCCTCGAGGCTCTGGCCCCGCCTCAAACATGCTCCTCGGGGCGCATTTTTCTTCCAAACAACTGCTCGAAAATCTGGCGGTGGGCTGGTTCGATCATCCCGCCTCCGAACGTCCCCTCGAGACTGGCCAGGCTTTTGTGATGCAAGGACACCCTACCGCCAACGGCAGGTTGTGTGTAGCCAAAGTACAGGGCCTGCACCATCTGCTGCTGGACATGCCCAATGTGCCCATCTACTTCCTGATAGTGCTGCGTGCCAAGGGAGTGGCCTTTTATGCAGGTTCGCTCGAGGGCAACCGGCACCTACCCGCGCTACCCAGGCTACGACCGCTGGCCATAGACCCCTACGATCTGGGAGCCAAGCAAGTGTATGCCGGTATTTACCAGTCCATCCTGGGCGAAAACGGACACCGCGTGGACACCCGCGTCTACGGAGTACGCGTAGCGACCGTGCCCGGGTGGCAAGGACACGGTACCGCCCTGGTCGTGGATCCTCAGCCCCAACTCGGACGCAAGGCCACCCTGGGGGGTGTATGGCAGCTAGATGGCCCAGGCATGCTACTACGGCCGGATGAGCCTGGCGGGCTCTTCCATGTGCGACTTACAGCCCCGGCCAGCCTGATCTGGCGCTATCGCGACCCTGAGCATTACCTGGCCCTCGAGCTCACCCTCCGAGAAGCCCGGCTAAGCCTGCAGTTGGGGGGGAAGCAGCACATGCTGGTCGCTGAGCGCCACAACTTCAACACCCAAGAGCCCCACTGGGTACAGGTGCTGGACAATGGGCATGCCCTCAATATCACCCTGGACGGTAGCCCGCTCTTCGGTGAAAGGCCTCTGCTCGAGTCCCGCCTGGGCCAGGAGACTGGGGTGGGGTTGAAAGGTCAGGCCGCCGACCTCGAGGTACACCCCCGGGAAATAAACTTGCCACCCACACTGGAACTGGGCCGCCCCTGGCAGGTAAAAGGCCAGCAGACGGTCTTCGTCCCACACCTCGACCAGGCCGCCGAAAACCTGCTGCTCACCTGGGAGCCCACCATGGGGCCCGGCAACTTGATGCCTGCCGAGGGCGGGCTAACCATCGAAGCCGCGGGCCTCGAGCGCACCGTCTACACCATCCCTTGGGATCATCCCCAGCTCGCCGATTTGGAAAGCGAGATTCTTCCTCCCGAGCAGCATAAAAAGCGCCAATCACAATGCCGGGCCGGGGTCTGCTTCTGGCAGGACGCCCAGCACCATCTGGTGGTGACCCTGTGGCTCGACAAAACAGAGCACGCAGTGGTCAGCATGTTGCGGTTTGCAGGCTACGAAGATCCTCACAGCAAAGTTTGGACCCACGTACCCGGCAAGCTCTATCTTGGCGTGCCGGTAAAGCTTCGGGTGGTCTGCGATGGTATGCAATTTCAAGTCTATCTCGACGATGAGCCCGTGCTGTACCGAGCCCTTCGCGACATTTACCCAGGCGCCGACCGCCTCGAGATCCGGCGGGTGGGTCTGGCCCTGAGCGGCTATGGCAAAGATACCGGCAGTATCTTTCGCACCTGGATTGCACGAAAATAGCGATTCAGCTACATCCAGGTAAAACAAAAAAAACTCCAGCGTAAATAAGCGTACGCTGGAGTCTTTTCAGTCGAAAATCAGCCGATGCCTTCGGCCACTTCTATGCGCAGCAACGAGCGCACGTGCTCGAAGTGGTTGACAATGGTTGCCACCGAGGAACCGGCAAACAGCAGCCCAAGGGCCAGGTTACCCCGTTCGCTGAGCACCAACGAGCCCGAATCGCCCGGCGCCGAAATGTTGGTGGTCACAATCTGGTCAATAAACCGGGCTACTCGACCGCCGCCAAAGTTGACATCTACTGTGGCTCCCAGCACAGTAATACGGCCGGTGGTCATGTTGGTAGTACGGCCGGTTTTCTTGACCCGCTGCCCCACCAGGGTCTTGGAGCGGGGCTGCCAGCCCTGCACGTAGCCATTCCAGTAAATTTCCCGGTCGAGATCGTGGAACTGCCCCTCGGCTATGGCCGCATCGACGAGGTTGCGGTGCAGGCCCCTTGGCACCGGGGGCTCGAAGGTGATGGGGATAAAGCGGCTGAGGCGAGCGATCAGATCGGCTGGCAGGGTACCCCCATCGAACACCCCTGGTTGCAGAATCGGGTCGCCAGGGCTGGCATTGTTGGAATTGGCCAGCACATGGTTGTTGCTTAGGATGTAAAACCGAGATGGAATACCCAGGCCGTGGGCAGGAGGGCTCACGGTGGCCCCCGGTAAAAAGTCATAAACAACCGTAGCCATCGTACCTGCCGTAATCTTGAAGTGGCCCACGCTGTAGCCGCCCTCTGCAGGCCGTACCCGCCGGGTCAGGGTCTGCACCCCCGGTTCTTCGGCGTTCCCTGCAAACACCTCGCCAATGGCCAGCACATCAGTCTGCATATCCCCCAGCTTGGCCGGAATTAAATCGGCGCGGCTCAGCAGATTGCGCTCGAGCTTCTGGCTCACCAGCACCACCAGGGCCGGTTCACCGGTCGGCTCACCGTTCTTCCACTTGACACCCACCCCTACCCCACGCACATTGGCGCGCATAGTCTCGGGTGCTAGAAAATCGTCCTGCGTGGCCATTTTGGCCTTTTCTGCTTCGGCCTGGGCGCTGGCCGAAAGCATGGCTTTAGCTTCATTAATAGGCATACCTACCCCCTGCGGTTAGGAAATACACACCTGCAAACGCGAAGGTAAACAAATAGCTAGTAGCTAGAAGCAACTTGTAGCCGATGGCCTCGACGCTTCACTCACCGAAAAAACCCTACTCTTTGCTTTGGGCCTCGAGCACACCTGCTTCGCGCACCCGAACCGGTACCCCCTCGAGGTTCTTAGGCACCCGCTCGTGTGGCTGTAAGGCCTCGAGGGGTAGTTTGCGGCTTACCAGTACCACCACCACCCGACGGCCTTGCTCTTCCCCCCACCCCACCCCTATCACGTTGGGTAGGGACATCAGGCTGGGGGTGTGCCGCTCGATCAGCGCTTGTAGGGCTTCCTCGGTCATACACCCTCCGTTTCTCCCAGTGTACTTTCGCGCGCAAGCCACCGGGTTAGGCAATTCGGTGTTACCGGTTTACACCGTGCGCTGATGCTAAACGGCAAGGCGTTACGCAAGCGTTACAAAAGACGCTTTCAGTCTTAATCTAAGGCCTCACCCAGAAACAGCCCATCCAACACCCATCGTCCTTAGGGTGGGAGCGACTCTTGCGGTCTTTGGGCCGGGTGCCAAGCAGTTTCTACAGAATGGAGGCAATGCGCTCCAGGGCCTTGCGGATGTTTTCCTCGCTGGTGGCGTAGCTGAAGCGCACGTGGTGGGGTGCAGCGAAATCGGTGCCCGGTACGACCGCCACCCGGGCCTCGTCCAGCAGCTTGAGGGCTGCCTTGTTCTCGTCGGGGTCGATTTTGGAAACATCGGAGAGGACATAAAAAGCCCCGCTCACCTTGGGGGTGGGCAGGCCCAGGGCGTTCAGGCCGTCCACGATGATGCCGCGGCGAGCCCGGTAGGCTTCGCGGGCCATGGAAATGAACTTTTGTGCCTCCTCCACGTTGTTCAGGGCCTCCACCATGGCCCACTGGGCGATGGTGTCGGGGCTGGTGGTGGACTGGCTGGAGACATCAATAATGCCCTTGATCACGTCTTTGGGGCCGCCGGCGTAGCCGATGCGCCAGCCGGTCATGGCGTAGGCCTTGGCCGCGCCGTTGACGGTGATGGTACGGTCGGGGGCTACGTGGGCGGGCGAGAAGTGTTCACCCTCGTAGATGAGGTGCTCGTAAATTTCGTCGGAGACGATGTAGCAGTCGTACTTATTAGCCAACTCAGCGATAGCCACCAGCACCTCTTTGGGATACACCGCCCCGGTGGGGTTGCCGGGGGAATTAACCACGATGGCCTTGGTACGGGGCGTTATCCTGCGCTCAATTTCGGCGGGGTCGGGAATAAAGCCCGATTCGGGGCCGGTATTGACCTCCACCGGCACCCCCTCGGCGAAACGCACCATCTCGGGGTAGCTCACCCAGTAAGGGCCAATTACGATCACCTCGTCGCCGGGGTCGAGGATGGCCTGGAACAGGTTGAACAGGGCCTGCTTACCACCCACGGTCACGACGGTCTGGTCAGGGGGAATCTCGAGGCCGTTTTCTCGTTTGAACTTGGCGCTGATGGCCTCGCGCAGCTCGGGGATGCCCGCCGGTGGGGCGTACTTAGTTTTGCCAGCGGCCATGGCCCGGGCGGCGGCGTCCTTGACGAACTGCGGGGTGTCGAAGTCAGGCTCGCCCGCGGTCATGGCGATCAGGTCGACACCCTGGCGGCGCAGCTCGAGGGCCTTGGCATTAACCGCCACGGTGGAGGACGGCTTCATGGTTTTGACGCGCTTGGAGAGGCCTCGCATATCCGTAGATTGTCCTGAGTTTGGGGCCTCCGGTCAAGGGCAGTTAGAGCCGCTCGAGCCAGCCCATCACCTGCCCTGGAGGCTTCACCGGCCATGCGCCCTGCCGCATGTGCTGCTCAACCTGCTGCACCGCCCGCAGGGCCTGCTCCACCCATTCAGCCGGGTAAAGCGGGGCTTTGGCCGCGAACTCCTCGAGGTCGAAGGTCTGGCAGGTGTGGTCGGCCTTGCACTTGACATCTATTTCCAGGTCGTACTGCCAGATGCGATCGGGCTCGAAGCGCGGGGGGGTCTGGATGTTCCAGTAGTACTCGAGCACCCTTCCCTCCGCATCCAGGTCGGGGCCGCCCGAGTACCAACGGCCCACAAAAAAGGCGACGTAGGCCTGGTGGTTCACCCGCAGCACCCGCTGCTTGCTCTCGTGGTGAAACTCAAAGCCCAGCGGCATGTGCACCAGCACCGCGCCCTCGCGCGTTTCGTGAACCTGGGCTTCCCACCAGTAGTGCAGGGTGTGGGCCGGGTATTTCCAGAATTCGATGCGCACAACCTGTCCAATCGCGTAGTTCATTCTTTGATCTGCCCCCTACAACGCCAGCTTAGAAGCCTACGTGCTGGTATCTTACGACCGCAGGCTGGTGCAAACCCACCGGCGGCTTGCGGATGGAACCTGGCGTTACGAAACCCCAGAGAAAAGCGGGGCGCTCGAGCGCCCCTGCCTGGATACAAAACTGAGTTTAGACGAAATCTACGCCGACACAGACTTGGCCTAGGTGAGGCCAAACAATGCAGTCACTCTAAAACGCAACCCTGCGCTCTACTTGGCTCCTTGGTGGCGATACAGACTCCGCTTGAATCCTTCTAGGTGTAATCAAAGTGGGGAATTCGGGCCGGCCCTGGGCTGGCGAAAATGAGCTGGTAGTGCGGCGGGGGACGCAATACATCCACAGGTAGGTGCACAAAGGTTTTGAACACACTTTACCTCGCCCATCCCATACTATGAAAGAAATGCAACTCAATCCATCAACTGGCCTACACAATCAACTCAAGGGCGTAGGAGGCAAAAAGCTAGAAGTGCTTGCCTCGGCTGTTTTCGCTTCGATTGGCTACGGTGTTTTCCGAAACTTGATTATCGAGTTTGGAGGAAAACAAGCAGCAGAAATAGACATATATGCGTCTCTTTTCACCCCTTTTCGAGAAACCAAAACAATAGTTGACTGCAAGGGTGGAGATCCCACACCAAAGGAACTCCGTGAGTTTGCTTCGCTTAGTGTCTTAATTGACGAACCACCAGACTCACTGCTTTTCATCTGCAAACACGACCAGCCTGACGCAACGGTGGCACTTGCAAAACGTTTGAACGTTGAACTACTTGAAAGGGTAAACCTGACCTACATAGCACTCCCCATTCTTCAATCTGAAGGTTCCTCAACAAAGAAGGAGAGAATCAGGAAACTCAATACCTACATAGCTTGGCAAGTCATTTACGATTACCTTCTAACTTATACCTCAAAGCAACCACTCCTGAGGTCTTACCGCAGGTTCTTGCTGACATGCTTGTGGATGCCAAGAGAGCCTATTGATCAGGTCAAGAAATCCTTCGATGCCCATCAAAATAAATTCAAAGATGTTACGCAGCGCATAGCAAAGCTGCATGCTACTTCTGCAAACAAGGCTGTAATCTATGCAAGCAACGATGAGATAGAGTCTGCTATGCTTTTGGAACTCATTCATAGAGTGCTGAACATATATGCCATTTGTCGTTTGACAATCAGGTGTGTCAATAAACACAGCCCTGAATATTTGCTGAATGAGGAGAGGATCTTGCCTAAAGTGCGGCAAACCATTGCATCGCTTTCCTTGCATCCCTTGTATTTCGGCAGATTTGTACCATTCATTCAAAACTTTCTGTTTAGATGGGGAGGATTTATTTACGTTCCTGAGGAACAGTTCGAGCTGGAACACATGAGCAACGATGTTGGAGTTCCAGTTAACATAGGGCAACTGTTCCTTGACACTATCGACAATTTGTTCAATAGTGGCCGATCATTGTTTATTACTAAAAATACCAATGCACCCTCTGTTAAATTTTTCGCTTATGTTCCAGGGGCTTTCCGGGGGCTAGGCATTCTGCACCGTAAGGCTCTAAATAGTTCTAGATACTCGAGTGCAAGCTTTTTCAAACACGAAAATAACTATATTAATGCCCTAGATCGTGCTTTAAGTACTGAGATAGGCAGCCATAAGAACTTAGTGATCTAGGCTCTTAATTGCAAGAGTCAAGTGCGCGCTCTCGAAGCCTAGCGCGCTTTGCAGCTACTCCCTCAAGCTGAGCAAGAACCAGTAGCCCTCAGACACCTGTGACTCCTACAACCACCACTCGAGCCCGTCCCCCCCGATCGCGATCGGTGCAACCGCCGTGCCCTTCTCGAAGTAAAGGGGCTGATAACCCGGGGCGCGGTAGACTTCCAGTTTCTCTTCCAGCAGGTTCACAATCCATACCTCAGGAATGCCCGCCTGGGCATACAGTGGCACCTTCAGGCTGCGGTCTTGGGCGAGGGTGGTATCGCTCACCTCGATCACCAGTAGCACGTCTTGTGGGTAGGGGTCGCGGTCTTTGTAGGTAGAAAGGGGCGGCTTCAAAAGCATCAGATCGGGCTCGGGCTCGGATTCGGGCGCAATGATCAGCGAGCACTGCGGCATCACCACAACACGCTCGGAAAAGGTTTTGACCAGCATCTGGGTGAGTGCTGTGACGCAATAGCGATGACGATAGCCCATTGGCGACATGTGATAAACCTCACCATTCAACAGCTCCACCCGGCCCTGCCCCAAAGCGCCTGCAGCATAGGCTTTGTGGTAATCCTCGACGGTGAAACGGTGCTTCACCATGGCTCGAGTATAGCAAGCGTAATCGAGGCACTTTGATTTTTGAGGTGCCTCGAGCTAAACTAGCAAAAACTAACGAGCGTTAGTTTGGTAGGTGGGAGGAGATATGCCAATCAAGTACGGAGTACCCAGCGACCCCGACTACAACGAGCGCCTGCGCGAGTTTGAGGCCCGCATCGCCCGCGGGGAAAAGATCGAGCCCGGCGACTGGATGCCCGAGGAGTACCGTCGCCAGCTTATCCGCATGATTTCCCAGCACGCCCATTCCGAGGTGGTGGGGATGCTGCCGGAAGGGGCCTGGATCACCCGCGCCCCCACCCTCAAGCGCAAGATGATCCTGGTAGCCAAGGTGCAGGACGAAGCCGGCCATGGCCAGTACCTCTACCACGCCGCCGAGACCCTGGGCATATCGCGCGAGGCCATGCTGGAAGCCCTGCTCTCGGGCAAGGCCAAGTACTCCTCCATCTTCAACTACCCCACCCTGACCTGGGCCGACATCGGCACCATCGGCTGGCTGGTGGATGGGGCCGCCATCAAGAACCAGACCATGCTGGCGGCCTGCTCGTATGGCCCCTACAGCCGGGCCATGGTACGCATCTGCGCCGAGGAGACCTTCCACCACAAGCAGGGCAAGGAGATGGTGCTCCTTTACGCCAAGGGTACGCCCAAGCAGCGCCAGATGGCCCAGGACGCCATCAACCGCTGGTGGTGGCCGGCCCTGATGATGATGGGCCCCCACGACAAGGACAGCCCCAACACCGAAATTCTGGTGCGCTGGGGGATCAAGACCAAGACCAACGACCAGGTGCGCCAGGAGTTTATCAACGAGCACGCGCCCGAAATCCTGGAAGCGGGCCTCACCATCCCCGACCCCGAGCTGCGCTACGACGAGGCCACCGGCAACTGGCTACACGGCCCCATCAACTGGGACGAGTTCTGGCAGGTGGTGGCTGGCAACGGCCCCATGAACAAAGAACGCCTGGAGGCCCGTCGGCGGGCCCATGCCGAGGGGGCCTGGGTGCGCGAGGCCCTGGAAGCCTACGCCGCCAAGAAGCAAAAGACCGCCGTCGCGGTGTAGCGCTGCGGAGGAGGCCCTATGGATACACAATGGCCCCGCTGGGAAGTCTTCAAGCAGGACACCCCCCACAAGCCCCATCAGGCGGTGGGCTCGGTGCACGCTGCCGACCCCGAACACGCCCTCCTGACCGCCCGTAACGTCTTTGCCCGGCGGCCCCAGGCGGTGAGCATGTGGGTGGCTCGAGCCGAAGACGTCTACGCCTGGACCCGAGAGGAGGTTCTCGAGGGCCTGGCAACCGCTAAAGCCGATACCGGCCTGGGCGCAGCCTGCCGATACCTGGTCTTTCGCAAAACCACGCACAAGCGCTCCATGACCTTTGTGGACTATGTGGGCGAGGTGGAGGCCACAAGCCCCGAGGAGGCCCTCCAGCAGGCCCAGGCCCGGTTCACCGACACCGAGGCCCTGGCCTGGTGGGTTGTGCCCGCCGATAAGGTGTATCAGAGCGACCCCAGCCAGGAGACGGTGGAAAGCTGGTTTGCCCCAGCCAGGGAAAAAACCTACAAGCAGCAGCAGTTCTATGCCACAGTGGGTTCCCACATCAGCAAGCACAAGGTGGGGCGGGGGGTGGAAGATGACGAATGCTGCTAAAGAGGTTCTGATCGCCAAACTGACCGCGCTGGCCGACGACGAGGTCATCCTGGCTCACCGCAACAGCGAGTGGACCGGCCACGGGCCCATTCTGGAAGAGGACATTGCCCTGGCCAACATCGTGCAGGACGAGCTGGGCCACGCCACCTTGTGGTACGGTCTGCGCCAGCAACTCGACAGCTCCGACCCCGACCAACTGGCCTTTTTCCGCGACGCCAACGAGTACCGTTGCTGCGAGCTGGTGGAGCTGCCCAAAGGCGACTGGGCCTTCACCATGCTGCGGCAGTACCTGTTCGACCTTTACGAGGCGTTCTGGCTCGAGGCCGCCCGGCACAGCACCTACCAGCCCCTGGCCGATGCCGTGCAGAAGATTATCCGCGAGGAGCGCTTCCACCTGCAGCACACCCAGGCCTGGATAGAGCGGCTGGGCCAGGGCACCGAGGAGTCCAACCGGCGCTTGCAGCAAGCCCTGGAGATGCAGTGGGGCTATGCCCAGCAGCTTTTTGTGCCCATCCCTGGCGAAGAACTGCTGGTAGCCGAGGGCATCGTGCCCGACCTGGCCCCTGTAAAAGAACGCTGGCTCGAGCACAGCACCCGCCACCTGCAAGCCGCTAGCCTCAAGCTGCCCATCAACCCCGGTTACCAGCCCACCTCCCGCACCTACCACACCGAGCACCTGTGGAGCATACTGGCCGAGATGCAGTCCACCGCCCGCTGGGACGCCGAAGCCAAGGTTTGGTAACATGACTGCCCTACCCAGTACCGAGCAAGTCTGGAAGGCCCTGGCCCAGATTCCCGACCCCGAGATTCCGGTGATCAACGTGGTCGAGATGGGCATTGTGCGGGATGTGGAGATCGAAGGCAATAAGGCCACCATCACCATGACCCCCACCTTCTCGGGCTGCCCGGCCCTGCACCTTATCCGAGAACAGCTCGAGCGCACCGCGCGCGCCCTGGGCTTCGACCCGGTCGAGGTTAAAACCGTGCTATCGCCGGCCTGGAGCACCGACTGGATTAGCCCGGAAGCCAAGGAGCGCCTGCGCCAGTATGGGATTGCACCTCCCAAACCCAAAGGCGCGCAGGACTTTTTGATAGAGCTCGAGGCCGCCCCCACCCCCTGCCCGCGCTGCGGCTCACTCAACACGTCCGTCAAGAACACCTTTGGCCCCACCCTGTGCAAGGCCATCTACGTCTGTAACAACTGCCAGGAGCCCTTCGAAAGCTTCAAGACCGTGTAGGCAGCAAAACCTTTGAGTAACGCCCAAAAACCCGTTTTGGGTCAAATGTAACTGAATTCCCCCCTGGGCATGGGTGTACAATTTCACTGCTTCAAAGAGCGAGCAGGAGGAATTTATGAAACGTGTAGCACTACTCGGCAGTGTTTTGGCTTTGGCTTTTGCTGGCTGCGGGCTCATTAGCAGCCCACCCATTAACAACCCCTTTGGACTGGATGGGCTGCAAACCACCATTAACCTCGGCCCCAGTGCAGCTGCCACCGGTACAGCCAACGTGACCGCTACCTTTGAAGACCTCACCAACCTCAACCTTCCCGCCAACCCAAGTGGTTTTTCTTATAATCTGGCAATCTCGAGCGTAAGTTTTGGCACGGGCTGCCCGGCCACTACCCCCTCACCCATCAACGTCACCATGAGCGCTACCCTTACCGTCTCTGATAACGGAGGAGCCGGAGGTGCCCAGCGCAGCAGCACAGCCTCTGCCAACAGCGTGCAGTTCACCCTTACCAGCAGCGGCAGTCAAGTTACCGTAGGCAACCTGACCAACGGAACCCTTAATCTCAACGTGGGTCAGATTCTACCCATCCTCCAAAACGGTGGACAGAACACCGCCGTACTCGAAGCCCAAATCACCACCGTCAGCACCCCCGACCTGGCCGGCTGCGCCATGACCATCACCTGGGGCGGCGGTCAGGGCGTCCTGCGCTTCTAACAGCCTGCTAGAGAAAACCCGCTCAGGGACGAGCGGGTTTTTTTATGGCGGCGGCAGCTCAAAGTAGCGCCGCAAAACGTCGCGCACCTCGGGGGGAAGGGGCTCGGACTCGAGGTACTTCTCGGCCTGGCGCTGCACGTTCTGCGGGGGCTGGCCCGAGGCCCAGGGGCTGGGCAGGGGTGCCGGTCTCCCCTGTCGGTTTTCCCCCCGGCTGAGCGGCGCTTCGCCTGCTGGGCGCTCGGTACGCGAGGGCAGATTCTGTGGTGGGCGGGCCTGCGGGGTCTGTCCCTGAGGGCTTCCGCCTTCGCCACCGCGAGCCTGACTCTGGCCCGGATTATCTCTCGAAGGCTGGCCCTGCCCTGGCTGTTGTCCTGGCTGTGCTTGCCCAGGTTGGGGGGGTTGTGCTTGTCCAGGTTGGGATGGCTGTGCTTGCCCTGGACGGGATGAGTTGCCCGGTTGAGCTGGCTGCGCTTGCCCAGGTTGAGGTGGCTGCGCTTGCCCAGGTTGAGGAGGCTGTGCTTGACCCGGCTGATTGGTTTGCGGCTGTCCTGTCGGATTGGGTGAATTCTGCCCAGACTGCGCGGGATCTTGCCCGTTTGGGCTGGATGAAGGCTGTTCGCGGCCTTGCAGGTTTTCAACCGTTTGACCGGGGCGCGTTGCATCCTGGCCGACCGCGTCCTGCGGTTGGTTCTGGCCTTGTGCATCCCTTCCCTGTGCTTCCTGTATAGGTGCGTCTGGTTGCGTGGGCTGCGTCTCTTCTGCTGGGGTGGGGGCTGCCCCCGGCTCCGAACCAGGTGGCTGGCTTTCGGATGGGTTCCCCTGCGGAGGTGGAGGCTCGGCTTGCCGTGGGCTGGGCTGGGCTGGATCGGTTGAACGGGTGGTTTGTGATATGGGAGGGGGGCTCGAGGCCACCGCAGGTGAAGAGGACGGCAGGCGCAGGGGTGGCAGCACCCAGACCAAGCCCAGCAATAGCACGTAAAGAGCAGCAAAAGCCCAAGGAAAAACCGGCAGCCGGGCTCCGCGCAGACTGGCCGCCGCCTCGAGCTGCAACTGATTGCGCCAGGGGTGGTGGGGAGGGGCCTCCAGCGCGCTACGGTAGGCCAGGCCGTACTGCCGATCCAGGTCGGCCAGGGCGCGCCGCTCCTCCCAGCGGGAGGGGTACAGCAAACCCAGCAACGATCCCAGCACCCAGGCCGGATGCACCAGCCAGGCCAGCGGAAACAGCAGCAAGGCCAGCCCTATAGCCAGCCAGAGCCGCACCCGCCAAGCCCGCCTTGCAGCCCATGCCCGGTGCATGGCTACAGGGTACTGGGGAAGGGTTGAGTTCAGATAGGATGCAGTACACCATGACACTGCCAGTACGAGCGCGCCCTAAAGACGTTCCAGAACCTCCTCGGCTTGCTGGAAGTAGCCATCCTTGGGAATCAGCACATAGCCCCTCGAGCTTCGCGCGGGGTAATAGGGCACCTCGAGGCTCAGCTCCCGCCGCACCCCTTCGTAGCGGCGGATCTGCGCGGGGTTGAAGGCCGGCCTGGGCCGGAACTGCACAGCCTGGGAGAGGCGTTCGATGAGGAGGGCCAGGTAGGCCGCGATTCCCCAGGCTCGGGCCGTTTTCATAAAGGGTAGTGTAGCCGGAAGCGAAGGGCAAAGCATGAGTGCCGACCAGTGACCATCGCCTTCGAACTTGTACAGATTTATTGTACAATAGGGTTATGGCTATTGAAACGAGTTACAGCCTGGCTAGAGAGCAGCTTGCTACCCTGCTCGATCGCGTGACCAACGATCTGGAGGTGGTCATCATCAACCGTCGCAACGGGAAGCGCGTGGCTATGATTGACGCCGATGAGTACGAGCGCCTCATGGAAACCGTGCATTTGCTGCGCTCTCCCAAGAACGCCGAGCGGCTGTTAAAGGCGCTCGAGCAGGCTCAAAAAGGCGAGGGTCTGAAGGGCAGCACCGCAGATCTGCGGCTCGAGGTACTGGGTGGCCAAGGCAAATAGGCCGCGCGAGGCCCTTTTCACGCCGGTCTTTCTCGAGGATCTTCGCTTCTGGGTGGATACCGACCGAAAGGTTGCGCTCAAAATTTTCGACCTGATCGAATCGGTCTTGCGCGAACCCTTTGCTGGGATCGGAAAGCCCGAACCCCTCAAATACCTTGGCCCTGGCATGTGGTCGCGCCGGATCACCCAGGAGCACCGCCTGGTTTACCGCGTCTCGGACGAGCGGATTGATTTCCTGCAAGCGCGATACCATTACTAATGCCGTTTCCGCCTTCAATAGTGAACGATGCTGTCGAAATGCGTATAATCGCTTCTCGGAGTACAGGTGTTCTACAGGCCTGGTTAGATACCGTCTAATTGCGGCTCACCTTGCGGTTCAAAAAGTCCATCAACACATACCGCCCGATGTTGCCGGGGGTGGTAAGGTAGGCCTTGCCCTTGGTGATCTGAGTGATTTTTTTGACGAAGGCCAGCAGCTCGGGCTCGCGGGCCAGCATGAAGGTATGAATGGGAATGCCTTCCTTGCGGGCCAGGGTGGCCTCTTTGAGGGTCTCGGCCAGGATTACAGGGTCGAGGCCCCAGGCGTTTTTGTAGATCTGACCCGAGGGCAGGGTGAGGGCGGAGGGCTTGCCATCGGTAATCATGATGATCTGCTTCATCTCCCCGCTCATCTTCTTGAGCATCTTGCGGGCCAGCTTGAGACCCTCGGCGGTGTTGGTGTGGTAAGGCCCAACCTGCACGGTGGGGAGGCGGCCCAGCGGTACTTCCTCGGCGCTGTCGTGGAAGACCCCGAAGCGCACCTGGTCGCCGGGGTACTGGGTGCGGATCAGGTGCGCCAGCCCCAAAGCCACCCGCTTGGCCGGGGTGAAACGGTCTTCGCCATAGAGGATCATGGAGTGGGAGCAGTCCAGCAGCACCACGGTGTTCATGGCGGCGGTGTACTCGGACAGCTCGATGGTCAGGTCGCGTTCTTCGATGTTCTCCAGCCCCTTCATCACCACCTGCTTGAGCGTCTCGCCGATGTTGATGTTGGGCTGGTCGCCGAACTCGTAGGGCTTGGTCTCACCGCTCGACTCCACCCCCGAGGCAAAGTGCCGGGTGACGTGGGCGCCGGGGGCGTTTTTTCCCAGGGAACCCAACAGGGTGCGCAGGCTCTTGAGGCCCAGAAAGTCCACCGACTTATTTGTGAGTTCCAACCGGGTGTCCTGGGCTTCGCCCTGCATACCCTGCCCCTGCGGGTTGGTGGGGTACTGGCCGGGCAGCCGGATGTAGCCCTCGTCTTGCAGGCGTTGCATCAGGCGCTGCAATTCCTGGCCCAGTCGGGTTTCCTGAAAATTCCGGGCGTTCTGGGCCTCACGCAGCCACTCCTCGGGGATGCGGTCTTGCTCCAGCAGGGCTTGCAGCAGGGCATCCATCAGGTCTTCGGCGGTGGGGCCGCGGTTGGGGTCGGGCTGGTAGCGGTTGTAGGGGTCCGAAAAGCCCGAGTCCATCAGGAAGTCCTGGATCATGTCCATCAGGTCGGCGCCGGTGAGGTCGTCGAAGCCTGGCTCGTATTTGGAGTATCGGACGCGCATGGGTTTACTCCCGATCAGTTGCCGCTCCCCCAGCGCTCGCGCTCTCGCTCGATGGGGGCGCTGTAGCTCTCCTCGCCGCGGGCGATCTTGCGGCGGCCTGCCAGGCCCTCGAGGATGAACTCCCCGGCAGCCACCAGGGCCTCGGGGGTGGTCTGGGGCTCGAGCTTCTGGGCAGCCGCGATCAGCCCCGGCACCTTTTCCATCTCCTTCAGCACCGCTTTGGCGCTGCCCTCGGGCAGGGTGAGGAGGTTGCCATCGGCGAAGTACTGCACGATCTCGTCTACCTGCAGACCCCGGGCCCGTTCGCCATAAGCCAGGCCAAAGGCTTTTTGCAAGAGGTCCTTGGCGACCCGCTCAGCACCCTGGAGTTCGCCCTCGTACTCGAGTTCGATTTTGCCGGTAATGGCCGGCAGCGCCGCGTAGAGGTCGAGGGGCCGGGCCACCGGCCGCTCCCCCGCCAGAAGCGCCCGCCGCTCGGCGTTGGAGGCCACCAGTTCCAGCAGGCTAATGGAGAGGCGCTGCGAGACCCCCGAGGTCTTGTCTACCCGTTTGTCCTCGCGGGCCACAAAGGCCACCGCTTCCGAAGCCTCGGCCACGTAGGCAGGGATGTACATCCCTTCCTCTCGAGCAATCCAGGCCTCCTGCCGGGTGATGGAAAGGCCCTCCTCGAGGGTGCGGGGGTAGTGGGTGCGGATCTCCGAGCCGATGCGGTCTTTGAGGGGCGTGACGATCTTGCCGCGGGCGGTGTAGTCCTGCGGGTTGGCGGTGAAGGCGATCCAGACGTCGAGCTGGAGGCGCACCGGATAGCCCCGGATCTGCACATCACCCTCTTGCAAGATGTTGAAAAGCGCCACCTGCACCTTGGGGGCCAGGTCGGCCACCTCGTTGATGCCGAAGATGCCCCGGTTGGCACGGGGCAAGAGGCCGTAGTGGACGGCCTCGAGGTCGGCCAGCCCGGTGCCGCGCTTGGCGGCCTTGATGGGGTCAATGTCGCCCAGAATATCGGCCACGGTGGTGTCGGGGGTGGCTAGCTTTTCCACGTAGCGCTCCGAGCGGGGAATCCAAACGATGGGGGCGTCGTCACCGGCCTCCTCCAGCAGGCGCTTAGCCTCAGCCGAGAGGGGGAAGAGGGGGTTGTCGCGGATCTCGGTGGGCAGGGCTGGTACCTCGTCGTCCAGCAGCTCGGTTAGCTGGCGCAAAATGCGGCTTTTGGCCTGCCCACGCAAGCCCAGCAGAATGAAGTTGTGCCGGGCCAGGATGGCATTGACCAGGTTGGGAATTACCGAGTCGTCGTAGCTCTGGATACCGGGAAAAAGACGCTCACCGGAACGCAATTTGGCAATCAGGTTCTCCCGCGCCTCGTCCTTTACGCTGCGGCGGAGTTTTTCCAGGGGGTAGGTGCGCTTGAGTTCACCGAGGGTTCGGGCCTTGGTCATGGCTCGAGTGTAGTCGGATTTGCCCTCAGATTATGTAAAGTAGGTGGGTATTCCCTAGTATACCCCGCATTTTTCTTGTCTGAGTCTGTGGCCCTCGAGGTTTCAGCCTTCTATTCTGGCAATCACCCCTGCAATCAGCCGCCCCGGCCCATGCACCCCCTTGACCATAATCTGGCCGATGTCGGCAGACTTGCTGGGGCCCGAATGCAGTCCGATAGCCGAGGGGAGCGAGGGCTGTAGGGCTTGGAGGGCCTCCAAGAGGGTCGGGTACATTTTTTCTTGCGGCACGAACACCAGGTGCACAGGGGGCAAAAGCTGGGTGCGGCGGCCCTCCTGGCTGCTGAGGATGACCGTGCCGGTCTCGGCTACCGCGCCCAAAGCCCAGGAGATGCCGAGGGGGGCTTCTTCGGGGGGCAGGAGGGGCAATTGGGGGCGCAACGCCTCTGGAACCATCTGTCCCACCACCACCCCAGCAAAGGTCTGGGCAAAGTGGCCAAGCCATTCCTGAGCGGCCTGCAGGCTCTCCAGCCGCACCACCTCTCCCCCGTTCTCTGTAAGGCGCTGGGTGAAGAGGGCCAGGGCCTCCTCGGGTAGGCAGGCTGGCAGGGCCAGCGGCTCCGGCAGGGCAATCTGGGGGCGGTGCTCGAGGCCCCGGCGGATGCGGGCCAGGATGCGTTCACGCATGGCAGGAGTATACCAAGCAAGCGTTGCCCGATGGCCCGCGGGGCCTTTACCATAGGGTCAAATGATCCTGATTCTCAACGGCCCCAACCTGAACCTGCTGGGCAGGCGTGAACCCGAAATCTACGGCCATACCACCCTCGAGGAGCTCGAGGAGCTGTGCGAGGCCTGGGGGGCCGAGCTGGGCCTGGGGGTGGCCTGCCGCCAGTCCAACTTCGAGGGGCAGCTGGTGGAGTGGATTCAGCAGGCCGCCGACGAAGGCTTCCGGGCCATCGTGCTGAACCCGGGGGCCCTCACTCACTACTCAGTTGCACTGCTGGACGCGGTGCGCGCCCAGACCTTGCCGGTGGTGGAGGTGCACCTCTCCAACATCCACGCCCGCGAGGAGTATCGCCGCCACTCGGTTACGGCCATGGGCGCTAAGGGCATCGTATCGGGCTTTGGACCCATGTCCTACAGGATGGCGCTGGTCTACCTGGCCGACCTGCTCGAGGCCCAGCCATGAGGGTGCAGTGGCAGGAGGTGGCGATGGTCGCAGCCATCGCCGGCATCTTCACCCTGGTGGCCCAGATTCCGCAAGTGGGCTTCTGGGGTGCGCTGTGGCTGGGTCTTCCGGTGGCCCTGCTGGCGGGAGGGGCCTATGGGCTGCTGATGCCCTGGGTTCTCCGCTGGGCGGCCCGGGGGCTAGCCAAAGAAAACCCTCCCCCGCTCGAGGGGGAGGGGCAGAACCTCGAGGCTACCGACGAAAGAGACGCCAGGCGGTAGGAAGCAGGGCTGCAGCGATGGCGGCTTTAATCAGGTCACCCAGCAGAAAGGGAATCATACCGGCCTGCAGCACCCCCCAGACCCCGCTGTAGCGCCCCGCGCCCGAGAGCGCGAAGCCCAGCCAGGTCACACCGATGGCGTAGATGAGCAGGCTGGCCAGCAGCATGGCCCCAAAGGTCTTGAGCGCGCTGCGGTCGGTGCCGTAGCGCTCGACCAGGTAGCCCACCAGGTAGGCCGCCAGGGGGAAGGCCAGCAGGTAGCCGGCGGTAAAGGCGATGCGTGGGTGGAACCAGGTGGCCCCCCCCGCAAACACCGGCAGCACCAGGCCCTCGAGCAGGTATGCCACCACCGCCAGAAAACCCAGCCGGCTGCCCAGCGCGGCCCCTACCAGGAGCACCCCCAGGGTTTGCAGGGTGATGGGCACCGGCTGCAAGGGGATCACCGCCTGCGACAACAGCGCCAGCAAAAAGCTGCCTAAAAGCACCAGCAGCAGGTCGCGCTGCCAGCTCCGGGCCGGAAAAAGCGACTTCGAGAGGGGTAGATAGGGTAGGCTTTGGGTTGGGTTCATCTGCTTCCTCCTAAAAAACCGATCAGTTCCACATCACCCGCCCCGATGTGGTGGGTTGTGTCTGCGCTTTGCACCACCAGCGCGCCATCCGGGCCAATGTCGGTGGCCTGGCCCTCGAGCACACCCCGCGGCGTGGTCACCCGCACCCGCTGGCCCAGGGTGTAGCTATGGGTGCGGTAGTCCTGCAACAGCGCCTCTGGGTGGCGGAGCTGGACGTAGCGGGCCTCGAGGCGCTCCAGCAGGCGCGCCAAAACCTGAACCCGGCTCACCTCGAGGAACTCCTCCAGAGCCGCCGCGCCATCCGGGAGCACACCCCGGTGCACGTTGAGGCCGATGCCCAGAAGCACCCAGGCCACCTCTTCGCCGCTCACCTGGGCCTCCAGCAGCACCCCCGCCAGCTTGCGCCCATCGGGGCTCAAGAGGTCGTTGGGCCACTTGAGCCCCCCCAGCCCACAGGCCTCGCGCAGGGCCAGGCCCGCGGCCAAGGGCAGCAAAGGGAGCGCGGATAGTGGCAGCACAGGGCGCAACAAAACCGAAAAGGTAAGGCTCCTGCCCGGCTCGCTGGCCCAGGCCCGCCCACGGCGGCCCCGGCCTTTGAGCTGCCGCTCGGCCAGCACCACCGCCCCTTCTTCGGCCCCATCCAGGGCCCAGTTTTTGAGCACCTCCTGGGTGCTCTCCACCGTGCCCAGGTAGGCGTAAAAAGCGCCGAAGCTCCCCTTTCGTAGGGCCTCGAGGGCGGCTGGGGTGGGGCTTCCGGGGGCCAGGCGGTAGCCCCGGCCTTTCTGGGTCTCCACCGGATAACCGGCCTTACGGAGCTCCGCTACCTGCTTCCAGACTGCCGTGCGGCTTACCCCCAGCGCCGCAGCCAGGGCCTCGCCGCTCTGGAAGCGGTCGTGGAGGTAGTCGAGCAAAGCGGACACGTCAACCAAAATACCCTGCTCTGGTTGACAAAGACAAGCCCATACGAAAGCGGTCGGACTCGGTGCAAAGAGACCTCGAGCGGCGTGTGTCGGCTGGGTTTGTGTGGCTTAAGGCTGGCTTCAGCTTGGGTGGCTATGTTGGAGACATCTGGAGTTTTGCTATGGCCCGTCCCCTCAGTTTTTCCAACGCCGCTCACCTGCTACGCCGCGCCGCTGCACGGGGGCGCAGGGAAGAAGCCCAGCAACTGGCCGAAATGGGCCTCGAGCCTGCCGTAGACTTCCTGCTGCGCGACCCGGCCCCGGCCCCCAGCTACCGCACCGCGGCCACCCGCAACGAGCGCGGCCAGCAGCACCGCGAGATCAGCCAGCTCTGGCTCAACCACTGGCTCACCACCCCCACCCCGGCCGCCGAGCGCCTGGTGCTGTTCTGGCACGGCCACCTGACCTCCGAGTTTCGCGAGACCATGGGGGCCCAGGGCATCGATTTCTGGCAGCAGTTCGCCACCTTCCGGCAACTGGGGTATGGCCCCTACGGCGACCTGCTGAAGGCCATCGCCCGCAACCCGGTGATGCTGCTCTACCTCAACAACGCCCAGAGCCGCAAGGAACACCCCAACCAGAACTGGGCTCGAGAGCTTCTGGAGCTTTACACCCTGGGGCCCGGCCACTACACCGAGCAGGACATCCTCGAGGCCGCCCGCGCCTTCACCGGCTGGACGGTGCGCCTCCCCGGCAACCAGCGGCCCCGCGAGGCCAGCGCCAACCTGGCTTTCGAGTTCGTCTTCAACCGCAACTGGCACGACCCCGGCGAAAAAACCTTCCTGGGCCGGCGCGTCCGCAGCGGCGAGGAGGTGCTGGAAATTCTGATCGAGCACCCCCAGACCTACCTTTTTGTGGCCCGCAAGCTGCTGCGCTTTTACCTGTGCCCCGAGCCGCCCGAGGCCCTGGTGCAGGAGGGGGCCCGGGTCTTCCGCGCCGAGGGTACTCGAGGGTTCCTGCGCTGGCTTTTCACCCACGAGGCGTTTTATAGCCCGGCTTACCGCAACGCCCTCATCAAAAGCCCCCTGGAATACCTGGTGGGGCTGTGGTACGCCGCCGGGGTGAGCCAGGTGAGCTTCGAGGAACGCCCAGGACGGGCCCTTTACCAGTCCCTGGCGGCCATGGGTCAGATTCCCTTCGACCCGCCCAATGTGGCCGGATGGGACGGGGGCCTGGCCTGGCTGGCCGAGTCGCCCTTCCTGACCCGGCTCAACCTGCTGGCCGGCTTCGCTGGCCGCGAACGCCGCCTCGACCTCGAGGTCTTCATGGACAACGCCGATGGGGCTTTGTCCCTGGTCAAACCAGAAGCACAACTCCTGTAACCCTGCTTTTGCGAGGCCGATATGAACCGACGCGAGTTTATCCAGAAGTCCTTGCTCACGCTGGCCCTGGGCCAGGGGGCCCCTTCGCTGCTCTCGAGAACCGCCCTGGCTGCCCAGTCCAAAGAAAAAATCCTGGTGGTGGTGAACCTGTTTGGCGGCAACGATCAGCTCAACACCCTGGTGCCCTACCGCAACGAGCTGTATTACCGCCTGCGCCCCAACATCGCCATCCGGCGAGAGGAGGTGCTCGACCTGGGCACCAACGGCGAACGCCTGGGCCTGCACCCGGCCCTGAGACCCCTGATGCAGATGTGGAACAACGGCGAGCTGGCGGTTATTCCCCAGGTGGGCTACCCCAACCCCAACCGGAGCCACTTTATCTCCACCTCCATCTGGCATACTGCCGACCCCAGCCGCCGGCTGGAAACCGGCTGGCTGGGCCGCTGGGGCGACCTGCAGGACGACCCCTTCTGCGATACCTTTCTGGGGGGGGCCACCCCCCAGGCCCAGATGGGCGAGCGCCGCAGCGCGCCGGCCATCAGCAGCATCGATACCTTCAGCATCCGGCTGCCCCGGCCCTTCGAGGAGGCTTTCGACCGGGAAGCCCAGCGGGTGCGCAGCGGCACCGCCGAAGAGGTGCGCCGGGCCATGCTCTCGCTGCGCGGCGCCCTGGACAAGGTGGGGCAGCTACGCCTGGTTCGGAACCAGGCCCAGTACCCCGACAACGCCTTTGGCCGCAGCATAGCCGACATCGCCCGCATGATTGCCGGTGGGCTGGGCAGCAGCGTCTACTACACCACCCTGGGGGGCTGGGATACCCACGCCGGGCAGCCCCCGCGCCAGGCCGAGCTGCTGGGGTATCTGGCCCAGACCCTGGCAGCCTTGCGGGCCGACCTGAGGGCCATTGGCCGGGATAAGGACGTCATGGTGATGGTGTTTAGCGAGTTTGGGCGCCAGGTGGCGGAAAACGCCTCGTTTGGCACCGACCACGGGGAGGGTGGGCTGATGCTGGTGCTGGGCGGTGGCATTCGGGGCGGGCTGTACGGCAGCGAGCCCAACCTGGAAGACCTCGAGCTCAACGCGCTCAAGTACCAGACCGATTTCCGCAACGTCTACGCCGCCGCCCTGCAGTGGATTGCCGCCAACCCCCAGCAGGTGTTGGGGGGCGATTTCCAGCCCCTGCGCCTGATTTAGAGCACCTGCACTTTTCGGTTTGATGGGGTGGCCCTTCCCTGCAACGAAAGGGCCTCCCTGTTCAGTTAATCAGATTTTAGATTTATAATCTAAAAAGCATGAAACGCAACAAGGAGTTCGCCAACCGCCTCCACGCGCTCACCCCCAAGTTTGCCTACGTGCCGCAGGAGGACCGCTTCCTGATGAACCCCGGCCCCCTCAAGTACCGCTTCAATGTGATTGGGGTGGGGGTGAACGGGCAGGAGCACATCCGGGTGACGCTGCTCGAGGGCCGCTGCACCATTCACGGCGTCTACGACCCCAACCCCAGTAGCGTGGAGGCCGCCCAGCGCATCAAGGCCCAGTTCACCGAGGAACCCCTGGTGGTCTACGAAAGCCTCGAGGCCGCCTGCCACGACCCCGCGGTGGACGGGCTGATCATCTGCACCCCCAACCACACCCACCTGGAGGTGCTAAAGGTGGCCGCCCAGTCGGGCAAGCACATCCTCCTGGAAAAGCCCATGGCCACCAACCTGCAGGACGCCTACGAGATCTGGCAGATTGCGCAGAATTACCCCAGGGTGTTGCAAATCGGCCTGCAGTACCGCTTCAAGCCCATCTACGTGGAGGCCATCCACGAGGCCAAGGAACGCAAAAGCCTGGGCGAGATCAAGACCATCACCATCCTCGAGCACCGCGAGCCTTTCCTGGACAAAGTGAAGCAGTGGAACAAGTTTTCCAAGTACTCCGGCGGCACCCTGGTGGAGAAGTGCTGCCACTACTTCGATTTGTTCAATCTGTTCGCCGAGTCGCGCCCGGTGAGCGTGTACGCCTCGGGCAGCCAGGCGGTCAACTTCCGCGACTTCGAGTACGGCGGGGAGAAGTCGGACATCCTGGACAACGCCTTTGTGATCGTGGAGTACGCCAACGGTATCCGGGCCAACTTCAACCTGTGCATGTTCGCGCCCATGGTCTACGAGGAAATTGTCATCTGTGGCGACGAAGGCCGGCTCAAGGCCAGCGAGGGCGTGAACGGGCAGGCCTACTCCAAGTGGGAAAACTACCTCGAGGTCATCTGCCTCCCCGACCGCACCTCCCGCACCATGACCCCCAGCTACCCCGCCCTGATCGAGGAGAGCGGCCACAGCGGGGCCACCTACTACGAGCACCTGCGCTGGATCGAGGCCATGGACGGAAAACCCAATACTGCCGCCACCGCCGAAGAGGGCTTCTGGAGCGTGGTGGTGGGGGTGGCCGCCGAGGAGTCGGTGAAACGGGGGGAGAAGGTGTGGGTGAAGGAGTTGCTCGAGGCCAATGGGTTGGGGCAGTTGGTGTAGGTTGCGTCGCCCAACCCCTGACCACGCTATCGTTGGCCTCGCGAGCATCGAGGCAGGCCGGGGCCGCCTGTTCAACCACTGATTCGATCATCTGCGCTACGATTCATCTCTCGGCGGGGTAGATTGCAACCCCGCCTTCTAAAATCGGATTTTCCCTATCCAGGCCCCATTTTGTCGGGTTATTCACAATATACTGGCGAATGCGTTCTAGAGATGTGTCGTTGCGGATGATGTGTTCGTAATAATTGCGTTGCCAAAGGCGACCGCCAAATGGCGGCCACCCCGATTGTTTCACGCCGCGAATATACGCGACCGTCGTTTTTGATTTGAACACCCCCACAATATCCCCAACGGTAGGGGCAACCCTTGTGGTTGCCCCATTGGTGGTTGCCCCATTGGTGGTTGCACCATTGGTGGTTGCGTGGTCACGTTGGGCAGGCACAAGGCCTGCCCCTACGGGGTGGTTATGGGCAATGACAATAATTCCGTGCAGATGATTCGGCATCGTCACAAACGCATCCAATTCGACATTGGGGAAATACGTAGAAATGTCTTGCCAACACCGTTCGACCATGTGCCCCGCCTCGCTTAATTGCATCACTCCATCCACCACATCGCCAAACAAACATTCGCGTTCTTGCGTCACAATAGTGATGAAATATGCCCCCGCCTGGGTGTAATCGTATCCCTTCAGGCGGATGGATCGGCGGTGGTGTTTTTGGGGGTCGTATTTCACAACCCGCGCTCCTTCAAGAGCCAGTACGCATCCTTCACCCAAATCTCACCTGAGATGAGCTTGGGCATCAGCATGTCGCACAGGGCAGTGAGGGTGCGGGATTCCATAGCGATTGTTTGAACGTGGTCTTCAAGAGACTTGAGCATTTTTTCAAATACAACCACAACCTTCTGCGGGTTGTTGCAATGCTCCCAGAGCGCCCCCCCGGCACAAGTCCGCTATTTGCCCTGCAAGCATGTTTGCTCTTTATGCTACGCAATCATAAAACCATACGCCAAGTCATTTGCACAGAAATAGCACCGGTCTATTCCCGCCAGTCATGCCCCGGTCATCCTGGGCTGTGTAAGCTAGCTGTGAACCACAGGAGGTGGGCGCATGAAACGGCTGGCTGGGTTTTTAGGTGCGGTGCTGCTGCTGGGGTGCGGCCTGGGGGTAGCCCTGGCCGATAGTTTCGACATTTTCGAGTACACCCCACCCCAGGGGTGGAAGAAGAGCAACCTGCAAGGCGGGGTGATGCTGGCACTGCAGACCAAGGACTCGTTTGGGGCCATTGTGCTGTATGCCAGCACGCCCGCCGGCAACAACCCCGAGCAGAACTTTAGGGGCGAGTGGAAGCGGCTGGTGGAAGAGGGCCTCGAGCTCTCCGGCGAACCCACCACCGAGATGGGGCCGCCCAACGGGGATTATCAGAACCTGGCCGGGGGGATTGCCGTTTCCAAGGATGGGCTGGACTATGTGGTGCTGCTCTCCACCTTCACCGGCAACGGGCGCGTGGCCAGCATCCTCTACATCACCACCACCGAACAGCACCTCGAGCTCTTCGACCGCTTCAACAGCAGCCTCAAGCTTGCCAGGCCCAGAGCCACCCAGGCCCCACCCGCCAGCGCAGCCCGCCCCCCAGCCAACACCCGCACCATTTCCACCCCCACCACCCGCTTCAACGATGGCTGGGTGGCTACCATCGAGCAGGGCTTCGTGCGGGTGGCCAAGGGCGAGGTGGTGGTGCTGCTGCACTACGGCATACCACTCTCGGAATTGCCGGAAGGCCCCAACGAGGTCGTCCGCTACTGGAACCGCCTGGTGGCCCCCCGCTACCGGGTGGACGGCCTCAAGGTCTTCGAAAACGGCCCCTGCTATATTTGCCTCTATTTTGGCGAGGGCAGCGCCACCGAGATCGCCACCGGCGCGCGCAAGCACGTGGCTTTGTACGTGCAGTTCAATAAGGGCCTTGGCTATGCCATCCAGGTGGTGGCCCCCAGCTTTGCCACCTTCCAGAAGGAATTCCCCAACATCGAGGCCGTCGGCAAGATGTACGGCTACAACAAGTTTGCGGTCAAAGCCGCCGACCTGACCGGCAAGTGGACCTCCAGCACGGGCGCCGCGGCCCAGTACTACAACTCCGTCACCGGCGCCTATGCCGGTATGAACGCGGTGAGCATGGCCGATAGCTTCACCTTCAACCGGGATGGAACCTATAGCTCCGCCCACAGCGGGGCCAGCGGCTTTGTGGGTTCGCAGCAGTTCTACTCGCAAAAATACCAGGGCCGCGCGACCCTGAACGGCTGGCAGATGAGCCTCACCAACCGCTTCAACAACAAAACCGAGGTGTTCGAGGCCTACTTCGAGATGACCGCAACCGGGCCGGTGCTAAATCTGATTCAGGTGGATGCAAGGGGCATCCACTATCGGCTGGTGCGGGAATAATTTTTAGCCTGCGATGCCCTCGAGCCGCCAGTCCACCTCGGGGTGAATGGGCTTGATGGTGTGCAGGAGTTCGTTCAGGCGGTGGAGGGTCTCGAGGCCCTCCTCGCGCAGGGCCTCGCGCAGCCGGGAGCGGTCGGGGTAGAAGCGCAGGGGGTGCTGCCAGACCGCGCGGCCCGCCAGGTAGCCCCGTGCACCGGCCCGCAGCGCTGCTTCCAGCACCTGCACGAACTGGTCGGCGTTCAGGCCGCCCGAGAGCAGCAGCCAGGGGGCCGGGAGTTCGCTGTAGGCCTTCATGTCGGCCTCGAGGTCGTCCAGCGAGTAGCCCTTGCCGCCAAACTCCCGCACCAGCCCCGCCGCGCCGGGGAAGGCCAGCTTGTAAAGGTCAATGTGAAAACCGGGGTCGGCGAAGGCCGCGGCGATTTCCAGCGACATCTCGCGCAGCTTGGCGTTGTAGGTAGGGGCATCCTCGCCGGGGAGGGGGTAGGGCAGCACCTCGAAGATGAAAAGGCGGTCGGCCTTTCGGCAGGCTTCGCCCACGCTTCGCACAAAGTTCAGTTGGTGCTCGGTAATTTCGGGCGGGGCATCGGGGCGGTGCCAGGCCAGAAGCTTCAGGCCATCGGCCCCCATGCGCACCGCCTGCTCCACGCTCCAGCCGGGAATAATCGCACTTTTGCGCCAGCCGCCCTCTACGGTAAGGAAGCGGTGGTGCTCGAGGGTCAGCATCAGGCCGGTCTCGCGCGGCAGAACGGGCATGGCGGCAGGAAAAGCGTAGTGCGGGTCTACCAGGATTCCGGTCACGCCCCGGGCCAGGGTCTCGGCCAGCAGGCCCTTGAGTTCGGTCACTTCGGGCCCCACGCTCTCCGGGTCGCGGCCCAGGGCCTGGGCGACGATCTGCATCAGGGGCGGGCGCTGGTCAATGGCCAGGGTGCCAAAGCGCATGGCCCCATCGCCAATGCGGGCATAGGCGCGGGCTTTTGCTGGGGTGGTTTTCATGCGTCTCCTCGTGTATCTAGCTTGCTTAGGGTTTTGGGGTTCAGGGCAAGGAAGCCAGAAAGGCCCGCACCTCGTCCCGGCGCGGGGGGCTGGCCTGGGCGCAGTGCAGGGCGGCGGTCGCCGTGGCAAACCGCAGCGCCGCCACTTCGTCCTGCCCTTCGGCAAGGGCCAGGGTAAAGGCTCCGTGGAAGACGTCCCCCGCCCCGGTGGTGTCGCGCACGTGCACCGGGTAGGCCGGCAGGTGTCCGCCCGCATAGGCCACCCCCTGGGCCCCCAGGGTCACCGCGGCGAACACCCCAAGGGCTTGCAGTTGGGCCAGCAGCGCGTCCACGCCGCCTTTCTGCGCGGCCAGCTCCTCCGAAGCCACCACGTGCGTGGCCACCTGGGTGAGCATCCAGTCCTCGTCACGGTCGCGGTCCAGATCCAGCACCACCGGGAGGCCCCGCTCACGGGCGGCCTGGCCCAGGCCATACCCCGCCGAGGCCCAGCGCCCGTCCAGCAGCAGCGCGCCGGTTCCTTTGAGCAGGCGCTCTTCGCCCAGCACCAGCCCGTCGGGCAGCTCGGGCCGGTAGGGGAAGATGTAGCGCTCACCCTCCGGCGTGACCAGCACCGCCGAGACCGGGGTGGCCGCGCCAAGCTGGAAGTGGGCCTTAACCCCTTCGGCCTCGAGCATCTCCTGCAGGCGTTCTCCCGTGGCATCGTGGCCCCGGCGGCTCACCAGATGGGCCTCGGCCCCCAGCCGGGCCGCCGCCACCGCGGCCACCGCCGCCGGCCCCCCGATGGTCTCGCGGTAGCCCAGCACCCCGGTGCGGCTGGCACGGGGTGGGAAGGTCTCGATGTAGTAGCGCTGGTCCAGGTTGGCCCAGCCCACGGTCAGGATCTTCACCATACCAGTCGGTTTTCCTCGGGCCGGGCAGGCAGCGCCTCCAGGCCCAGCCAGGCGCACATCTCCAGCAGGGCCTCTTCATGCGCGCCCATCCCTACGGCCAGGTGGTGGGGGATGCGGTGGTTGAACCAGCTTGCCAAAAACTGCCGGGGGGTGAGGGGTTCGGCGGCCCAGGTGGGGCGGGTGAGGTAGCCAGAGTCCCCATCGTAGCCTTTCTCACCGCTCAACACGCCCCCGTGCACCACGGCTTTGCGACCCGGCAGCAGGCGCAGGCCGCTAATGGGCCCCGCCCGCAGCGCCATGTCACGCACGGCGGGCAGGTGGCGGTTGAAGTGCGGCACCAGCCGGGTGGGGCCCGCGGCCCAGGCCTGGGGTGCTTCGCCCCCGTGCCAGAGCATGATCCCTTTGGCCGAAAAGTGCGAGATGTCCAGCAGGATGGCCGGCCGGCCCGAGATGGCCTTCAGGGCTAGCTGGCTGGCCAGGCCCATCACGTCGCCCTCGGGGGCCAGGGTGTAGCCCACATCGGCCAGGCGGGCCATGGCTGCATAGGCCATGACCCCGGTCTGGTCGGGGATTTCCGGCCACTCCCGCAGGGCCACCCCGTCGTAGGGCCGGGCCAGTTGCTCTAGGGCCAGCTCGAGGCGGAAGCTCTCGCGCAACTGCTCCAGCGGGTACTCGGAAAGCTCGTGGAACTCTGCGACCCGCGCCTCTAGCTCGGCCTCCGAGACCGCCGCCAGGGCCTCCCACAGCTCGGCCAGCTCGGCTTTCTCCACGGTGAGGCCGGTCTCGGGCAGGGCCCCAAAGGCAAAAAAGCCGGGCGCGTGGCCGCCCAGCCAGAGCACCCGGCCTTCGCGCAGCACCTTCACACCCCGCAGGGCCTGCAGGGTGAGCTTAAGGCGGGCCTGAAACCAGGCGTCCTCCACCGAGCCGTAGAACCACTTGGTGGGCTTTTGGGCCAGCGAAACCCCCAGGTTGAGGCCGCAAACCGCGTTCTGCGGCAGCGGGCCGCTGTCCCACACCTCGGGCAGGGCCCACAGCCCCACCGGGATGGGCAGTTCCAGCAGCGGCAAAAAGGCATCGCCGGTGGCAAAGGTCACGTGCTGCACCAGCAGCAGATCCAGCCGGGCGTCCTGGGCCGCGCGGGCCGCCGCCTCGGCTTGGGCGGCGTCGGCCACTGGCTCGGCCACATAGGCCAGATCGAAGCCCAGCCGGGGGCCCAGGGCCTCCAGGGCCTGGCGGGTGGTGGGCTCGAGGCCCAGCTTGGAACCCCTAAACAGGGGCCGCACAATGGGAACTAAACCAACTCGTAGATTTGACATACCGTTTAGCATTCGCTTGCAGGACACAGCTGTCTAGCCCTTCACCCCCCCCTGGGTCAGGCCGCCCACCACCCGCTCCTGGAACAGCGCAATCACCAGGGCCACCGGCACCAGCGCCACCACCAGCGCCGCCGAGATAAGGGGCCAGGGAAACACATACTCCCCCTGATACAACTGGATGCCCACCGGCAGGGTGCGCATGGCCTTGGCTGGCAGAAGCGTGGAGGCCAGCAAAAACTCGTCCCAACTGTTTACGAAGGCCAGAATGGCCGCGGTAAACACCCCCGGCGCCGATAGCGGCACCACCACGTGCCACAAGGCTCCCAGGCGGGTGCTGCCGTCCACCATGGCAGCGGACTCGAGGTCTTTGGGAATGCCGGCAAAAAAACTGACCAAAGTCAGGGTAGCCACCGGCAGGGAGAGCGCCGCATGGGGCAGAATCAGGGCCAGGTAATTGTTGCGCAAGCCCAGCTCCACAAAGGTCTGGTACAGCGGCACCATCAGCGAGGCCACCGGAAACATCGAGACCCCTACCAGCAGCGACAAAATCAGGTTGCGGCGGGGCACGTGAAGCCGGGCCAGCGCATACGCTGCCAGGCTCGCCACCCCCACGCACAACAGGGTCGAGGCCACCGCCACAATCACACTATTCAGAAAGTAGCGGCCCAGTGGTTGTTCGCGGAAGGCCTGCACGTAGTTTTGCAGGGTGGGATTCTCCGGCCAGTAGGTGATGGGAATGCGGGTCAGCTCGGCTTCGCCCTTAATGGAGGTAAAGAAAATCCACAACGAGGGAAAGAAGCCGTTGATCATCACGATGGCCGCAGCAATCCACAACCAGATGCGCGGGTTCTTAAAGGGATTCATGCGACCCTCCTAGTCATCGGCCCCCCGGATGTAGCGCAGGTAAACCAGGGTGATGGCCATGCTGAGCAAGAACAGCAGCACCGCCAGGGCCGAGCCATAGCCAAAGTTAAGGTTCTCGATGCTGGTTACCCGCACGTACATGGCCAGGGTCTCGGTGGCATTACCAGGGCCGCCTTTGGTCATGGCGTAGGGAATGTCAAAGGTTTGAAAGGCCGTGATGGTACGGAAAATCAGGGCCACCAGAATTGAGGGCACCAGGAGCGGTAGGGTCACCCGCCAGAACACCTGCCAGCGGGTAGCCCCATCCACCGCGGCGGCCTCGTAGAGTTCCTTGGGGATGGTTTGCAGACCAGCTAGCAGAATCAAGGCCACAAACGAGCTGGTCTTCCAGATAATCGTCCAGCAGATGGCCCAGAAAGCCAGGTCGGGCTTAAACAGCCAGAACTGCCGCTCACCCCCCAGCCGCACGATCAGGTCGTTGACCACCCCGTACTGACTGTCAAAAAACCACTGGAAGATCAGACCCACAAACACCAAGGGCAGCGCCCAGGGCAAGAGCAGTCCCAGCCGCACCGGCCACTTGTAGCGGAAGGGCAGGTTGGCCAGCATGGCCAGGCCCAGGCCCACCACCAGCGCACCAGGCACGGTAACCAGCACAATCAGGGTCGTATTTTTGAGGGCATTCCAGAAGCGCGGGTCACTCAGGGCCAGGGCGTAGTTGGCCAACCCGTTGAAGCTGGCCTCCGGACTCAGGGTTAGCTGGTACTGGTAAAAGCTGGTGTAGATCAACCGGGCCACCGGATACAGGGCAATAAAGCCCAGTAGCAGCGCGGCAGGAACCAGCAGCCAGAGCGCCAGAGCTCGCTCGGACATATCTCCGAAACTGCGTCGGTAGGGTCGTGGCTGCATGGTTACGCTCCTCCCTCCAAACTCACAAAGCAGGTCTTGCACATACAGCGTCTTGAAAAATGTTCTTTGTTTGCTGGCTCTAAACCGCACTTCATTTACTGAATCGCGGCTCCCTCCATTTTTTGTCCCTCGAGCTGGCAGTAAAAATCTTTTCAGCAAAGCCTTCTAACCATTGAAGATGGCTGGGCTCTTTCCCAGAACCGCTCGCGCCGCTCCAAAGTAAAAGTGGGGGTGGCAGCCGGGGCCACCACCCCCAGGAGGTTTATCTTGGGTAGAGCGCCCGCAGGCCGTCTATCACTTCTTTGGCGGCCACTTCGGGGGTCTTGGTACGGGCCAGCACGGCGTTGAGGGCCTTACGCATCACATCCGCCACCTCGGGGTAGCGCGGGTTCACCGGGCGGGCCCGGGCGCTCTGCACCACCGGCAGGGCATCGGCAAACCAGGGGTTGGCTTTTAGCACGTCGGGGTCGCGGTACAGCGAGGGGAAGACCGGTAGGTTGGAGGCCTCGATGGCCAGAATCTTGGAGACCTCGGGGCTCGAGAGGTAGCGCACCAGGCGGTAGGCCTGGGCCTTGTTGCGGCTGAAGTCGGAGATGGTCCACTGCCAGCCGCCCAAGCAGCTCGCTGGACGTCCACCCTCGAACTTGGGCAGCGGCACTACACCAATCTTGCCCTTGACCTGGCTATCGGCATCGTTTTGGAAGCGAGCCCAGGCATAGGCGAACAGGGTGCCGAAAATCCAGCGCCCGGCCTGCATCTCCTGACGGATGGTGTCCTGGGCTTTCTCAGCCATGTTGGGCGGCGAGACCCGGTGCTTGTCCATCATGTCCAGCCAGAACTGCAACGAGTTGCGGGCCTGGGCCTCGGTCAGGATTAGCCGGCCCGCGCTATCGTTGACATCCCCGCCTGCCGCCCAGATGGGTAGCAGGAAGCTGCACACGGTGCCCTCGGAGATGTTGCCCATGAAGCCCACCCCGTTCAGGTTGGGGTTGTTTTCCCCACGCAGGATGGTCTGCGCCTGCTGGATTACCTCGTCCCAGGTGGTGGGCGGCTTCAGGTTGTACTTTTCCAGCAGGTCTTTACGGTAGTAGAGGAACTGGGCATCAGCAAAGCTGGGCAGGGCAATGAGCTGCCCGTTAATCACGTTGGCCTGGGCATAGGCCGGCAGGTACTGGCGCAACAGGGCCTGGCGAGAGGCCGCGGGCAGGTACTTATCCAGGGTATCGGCCCATTTGGCCGCCGCATACTGGGCCGGCCGGATGACGTCGATCAGAATCACGTCAATCGAGGGGTCGCGCGAGGCCAGCACGGTGGTGAGGTACTGCTGCTGCTGATCGGAAGTGGCCCCGCCCACCTCGATCTCCACCCGCACCCCTGGGTTGCGCTGCTGGTAGGTGTCCAGAATTTTGCGCATGATATCGGGGCGCTGCTGCCCCCCCACGAACACCCGCAAGCGGGTTTGCTGCGCCAGCGCAGTAGACATCACCAGCACAGCGACGAGTAGCCAAAACAACTTCTTCATCTTGTCCCTCCTCCTTGTAGATGCAAGCCTAGTTTACCGAGTTCGGCCTGAAGCGTCGCGTTAACCTCCACGCCTTCGGTGAGTGCTTTTTCTCGTAAAGCGGCCCGGCGTGCACCGGGAATCCGGCCTCCGGCCGCTTTAAGAGCCTCGATGAGCTGGGCCACCCGGCCCCCGTAGCCTGTGCCAAAGGCAGCGGGGTCGAAGGCCAGCAGCAGCAGCCCCGGCTTGGCGGCCTGCTCCGGGGGCATCCAGGGCAGGGGTAGCTCGGGCGAGAGGACGTCGCCCGCCAGGGCCCCGGCCAACACCTCCACCAGCACCGCCAGCGCAAACCCCTTACCCTCGCCAATCGGCAGCAGTGAGCCTTCCAGCGCGGCTTGGGCGTCGGTGGTGGGCTGGCCCTCCTTGTCGAGCGCCCAGCCCGGTGGGATGGGCTCGCCCTTTTTAGCCGCGGCGATGATCTTGCCCCGCGCCACCACCGAGATGGAGGTATCAATGATGACCGGCTGGGGCTCGGCTGGCGCACCCAGGGCGATGGGGTTGGTGCCCAGCACCGGCCCCGGGGCAATGGCCGGGGGGGTGTTGGCAAAGGCCAGGGCCACCAGGCCCTCTTGGGCCAGCCGGCCCACGTAAGCCGAGAGCACCCCGGAATGCCCCGCGCCCCGCACGGCCAGCGCGGCGCTCCCCTGCTCCCTGGCCATCGGGGCCAGTGCCTGCACTGCAAAAAGGCCGGCCACCGGCCCCGGTGCGCCATCGGCATGGAGAACCGCAACGCCGGGTTTGGTTCGTTCCAAACGCATCTGCGGCCGGGGGTTGAGCCCGCCGGCTTGTAGCTGGGCGGTGTACTGGGCAATCCGGGTCAGGCCGTGCCCCAGGTTGCCCTCGAGCTCGGCCTCGAGGATCACCTCGGTGAAGGCCTCAGCCTGATCCGGGGCCAGCCCCAGGCCCTGGAAGTGGCTCGAGACCGCCTGCTTGAGTACGGGATAGGGAACCCTCATGCCACCCCCAGGAGGTTCAAAACCCCCTCGGCCACCCGCAGGCCCACCGCTTCCTGGGCCTCGGCGGTCAGGCCGGCCACATGGGGGGTTATCCACAGGTTCTCCACACCCCGCAGCAGGTGTTCAGGGGGCAGGGGCTCAGGGTCTACCACGTCCAGCACCGCCCCGGCCAGGTGGCCCGAGCGCAGGGCCGCCACCAGGTCGGCCTGGTGCACCAGCTCGCCGCGGGCGGTGTTGATGAGAAAGCTGCCCCGGGGCATGGCGGCCAGGGTCTCGGCCCGGATCAGTTCTTTGGTCTCGGGGGTCAGCGGGGCGTGCAGCGAGAGGAACTGGGCCCGCCGCAGCACCTCCGGGGTCGAGACCAGCTCGATCTCCAGGTCTTCCACCGCGCTCTCCCAGGGCAGGCGCACGGGGTCGGAGGCCACCACCCGCATGCCAAAGGCCCGGGCCCGCCGGGCTACCCTGAGCCCCACCTCGCCCAGGCCCACCAGGCCCAGGGTCTTGCCCGAGAGCTCGAACCCCCCAAAGGTCGCGCGGTTCCAGCCGCCCTCCGCCACATGGGCCGCCGCACCTGCGATGTTGCGGGCCAGGTGCAGCATGGCGGCCATTACATACTCGGCGACGCCATTGGCGTTGATGCCCCTGGCAAAGTAGAGCTGAACCCCGGCGGCCTTCAGGTCGGGCTGCACGATGTTGTCCAGGCCCACCCCCAGCCGCCCTACCACCCGCAGCTGGGGCGCGGCGGCCAGCAACTCGGCGTTGACCTGGGTCTGGTTGCGCACAATCAGCGCGGTGGCCCCGGCCAGCCGGGCCTTGAGGGCTTCGCGGTCTTTCCATAGGTTGGGGTCGTAGTGCACCTCGAGGCCGCTTCGCTGCAGGCGCTGCAGGCCGCTGGGTGTGATGAACTCACAAACCACAATCATGGTTCAGGCGCTGGGGTACAGCTTGGTAATCACGAACTCGTTGTGCCGCAGGAGCTCGGCAGCGGTCAGGCGGCCGTTGACGGTGCGGGCGAAGACCTCGAGGATGCGGTCGGCGGCCTGGTCGAGGCCGATATCGCCCACCAGCAGATCCGGCAGTTTGACGTCGATGTGCTCGCTCATGGTGCTGCAGGTGATGGGGTTGGGCGAGACCTTGATGACCGGAATCAGGGGGTGCCCCACGATGTTGCCCTGCCCGGTGGTGAAGAAGTGCAGCACGCTGCCCCCCGCCGCGCACAGCGTCACCTGCTCGGCCCCGGCGGAAGAGCTGTTCATGAAGACCAGGCCCTGGCCCGGCTTGACCGGCTCGGCGTAGTCGAGCACCGCCTGGATGGGGCGGGTGCCGGTTTTCTGGATATTGCCCAGGGCTTTTTCCTCGATGGTGGAGAGGCCGCCGCGGATATTGCCCTCGGTGGGCTGGGAGCCCAGTAGGTCGACGCCCTGGGCCTCAATCATGCGGATGTAGTCGTTGTAGATCTGCATGAATTTGCGCTTGAGGGCGGGCGTGGCGCAGCGGTTGGCGATCAGGTGTTCGCCGCCGGTGAGCTCGGAGGTCTCGCCAAAGATGACCGAGGCCCCCATATCCACCAGTCGGTCTACAGCCCGGCCCTGGGCTTTGTTGCCAGCCAGCCCTAAGGTGGGGTCGGACTCGCCGCACTTGATGGAGAGCACCAGCTCCGAGACCTGGATGGGCTCGCGCTTGAGCTCGGAGGCATCCTGTGCCATCTGGTAGGCCACCCGGCTGGCCGCGTTGATTACGTTGAGGTCGCCGTGGCGCTCGATGGAGAAGGTCTCCACCGGTTTGCCGGTCTTGGCGATGGCCGAGGCCACCCGGTCGGTCCATTTGGGCTCGATGCCGATCACCACCACCCCGTGCACGTTGGGGTTGGCCCCGTGGCCCGAAAGGGTGCGGAAGGTGAGCTCGAGGTCGGCGCCAAACTGCAAGCGCCCATAAGGGTGGGGCAGGGCGGTGGTTCCGTGGATGAGCCGGGCCACCCCCTCGGCAGCGGCGTTGGAAAGGTCGTCCACCGGCAGGATGAGCACGTGGTTGCGCACCCCCACCGCCCCGTTCGGGCGGCGGTAGCCGGTCAGTTGCTGGCCTTTGGAAGCTGCTTTCCTAGGCATCACCGGCCCCCTTTGGCTTTGGGCTTTTGGCCCTTGCTCTTGCTTCCGTAATCCCAGCGCAGGGTGCGGATGTTGTGCACGTGTACATAACCACCTTTTTTGACGGGCTGGGTCATGCGGCCCACCTTTTCGCCGTACTCGATAACCACATGGCCCTCGGGCATGTCCTTGAGGGCGATTTTGTGCCCGAGGGGGACATCCTCCAGCAGTTTGACCTTGTGGGCTTTTCCGCCCTCGAGGCTGTGAATGACCAGCTCCTCGCCGGCTTTTAAGTCGGCCACTGCGACCGCTACATCATCGGTGCTTTTATGCGCTAAGGCCCTGTGTGCCACCTAAACCCTCCTTTGATTTCTGCAAGATTTTATATCTAAAATCTTTTATGGTCAATGTGCTAAACTGATACCGGTTCCGCTTGAACCCTTCACCTTTGGGTGTAATCAAAGGTGAGGGGTTCAAGCCGACCGAAGGGAGTAGGAGTGCATTCCGGCAGTATCGTTTAGACTTTCAAAAGTGAACGATACAGCCGGAATGCGTATGAGAGGCTAAGAATGACCCTGAACCGCACCACCCTGAACCGCGAAGCCTACAAGGCGCTCAGGCAGGCCATTCTGGGGCGCAAAATTCCCCCCGGCCAGAAGCTGGTGGTGCGGGTGCTGGCCGAGGAGCTGGGCCTCTCCCCCACCCCGGTCAAGGAGGCCTTAGCCGCGCTGGAGCGGGAAGGGCTGGTGGTGGCGGTGCCGCACCGGGGCTACTTTGTGCTGGAACCGAGCCTCGAGGACGTGCGCGAAATCTACAGCCTGCGCGAGGTGCTGGAGGGGCTGGCGGCCCGGCTGGCCGTAGAAAACGACGGAAGGGCGCTGTTGCGGAAGCTCGAGCGACTCTTCGAAAAGCAGCGCGAAGCGGCAGAGCAAGGGGATATAGAGGCCTATGGCGACCTCGACCTGGCCTTCCACCGCACCTTCTGGGAAGCCGCTGGCAGCAAACGCCTGCTGGCCACCGCCGAGACCATAGACGGCCAGATTCGCATGCTCATCAACAGCTCGGCGGCCATTCCCGGGCGCCTGCCACAGTCGCGGGCCGAACACCAGGCCATTTTGCAAGCGGTGCGAGACAAAGACCCCCAGGCCGCCGAGGCCGCCATGCGCACCCACGTGCGCAACGCCGGGCAGGCCCTGGAGCAATTCCTGCTGCGCCAGGCAAAGCGCTAAGATCGCGCCGCCAGGGCCTGCCGCACACTCCCCCCTACGCGCTCGAGCAAGGCCTGGGCTGCCGGGGCATCCAGGCTTTTTTTGATCATCACAATGGCGGTCTTGACGCGGTAATCGCAGGCTTCCAGCGCCGCTTTGGCCTGGGCCTCGGAGGCCCCTGTGGCCGCCACGGTCAGGCGCACCGCCCGCGCCAGCAGCTTGGCGTTGGTGGCCTGCACATCCACCATCAGGTTGCCATACACCTTGCCCAGTCGCACCATCAGGGCGCTGGAAAAGGCGTTGAGGGCGATTTTTTGCGCGGTACCGGCCTTGAGGCGGGTTGAACCCGAGATCACCTCAGGGCCGGTCTCGAGCACAATTCCTATCTGGCTCTGTTGCACCAGCGGCGTCTCGGGGTTGTTGGCCAGGCCGATGGTCAGGGCCCCCACCTCCCGAGCAGCCGCCACCGCCCCCAGCGGGTAGGGGGTGGTGCCGGAAGCCGCAATCGCGATCACCACATCGTGGCGTGTGGGTTGCAGGGCCAGCAGGTCGCGCTTTCCAGCCTCGAAATCGTCCTCCGCGCCCTCCACCGCTCGCCACAGGGCTTCCCGACCTCCTGCGATGCAGGCCACCGCCCGCTCCCTTGGCCAGGAAAAGGTGGGGGGCAGTTCGGAGGCATCGAGCTGCCCCAGGCGTCCGCTGGTGCCGGCGCCCACGTAAATCAGGCGGCCGCCCACTCTCATGCGTTCGGCCGCTTGTTCAACTGCGTCCACCAACTGGGGTATGGCCCGCCGCACGGCCTCCACCGCCCGGAGCTGATCCTCCACCAGGGCCTGCAGGATCGCTGGGGTAGGACGGGTCTCGAGGTCGCGAAAGGCCTCGCTGATCTGCTCGGTGGTCAGATGCGGTTTACTCATGACTGCTCCTGCGATTCTAATGGGAAACCCCCGTCCTGAGCAGTTCCAGGGCCATGCGGGCCGCAGCCTCGGCGCTCGAGGCGTGTTGAACGGTCAGCTCCAGTAATTCGCGGGCTCCTTGCTCGATGAGCGGGCTCACCTGCAAGGCCCCCCCGCACAGCACCACCGGCAGGGGCCCCAGCCGCTGGCGCAGGGTCAGGGCCAGGTCGGCCAGCGCACGCCCGGCCTGAAGCAAGATCTGGGTTGCGGCCTGGTCGCCCTCGAGGGCCGCCCGGCCCACCGCCGGGGCCAGCGCGGCCACGGCCTGCCGCCCACCCCCGTACACATACGCGCGAATGTGCGGCCAGTCGCGGCCCCCCAGCGCTCTATACAGGTGCCGGGCCAGCGGGTACGAAGCAGTATCCAATCCCATATCGTGCCAGCGCAACACCTGGCGCAGCGCGGTTTTCCCTATGCAGAACCCGGCCCCCTCGTCCCCAATCAGAAAACCGTGCCCGCCCGCACGGTAGACCGTGCCCTCCTGGGCAATGCTGTAGGCCACCGAGCCGGTTCCGGCATAGACCACAATCCCCTCCCCAGGGGCGAAGTGGGCCCGGTAAGCCAGGTCCATATCGTTAAGGACACGCACCCGGTTTTGCGGAAGCCCCAGGGCTTGCTGGATATATGCACCGAGCTGCTGGGCCTCGAGGCTGCCCGCATCCAGGCCGGTGATGCCCGCCACCACCGCCACCGGCGCGTAGGGCCGGCTCTGCCAAAGTAGCGCATCCAGCGCGGCCAGCGTCTGGGCCTTTACTTTTTCGTCCAGCAGATGGCCCACGATGGGGGCTGTCCGGCCCTGGGCCACCAGTCGGCCTGCCTCATCCAGCACCGCCCATTTACCGCTGCTGGCCCCGCCGTCGATACCCAGGACGTAGCGCATGGGCCTTCTCCTAAAGCTCGAGGCCGCCCCTAAACACCCGCCCAACAGGACGCCCGTTTTCCCACAGGGTCAGGTCGGCGGGGGCCTGTGGGCGAATCTGGCCGTACTGGGGCCAGCCCGCCGCCAGCGCCGCCCCCCTGGTGTGGGCCCACAAAACCTCGGCCGGGGTCAGGCTCTGGGCCGGGTTCAGGGGGTGCTGGGTGGCGGCCTGGAGGTTCAGTTCGTAAAGCGGTTTCATCACCGGGGCATCCGAGCCAAAGGCCATGGGCAGGCCGGTGTTCCAGAGGTCGCGCAGGCGGAAGGCCTCGTGCTCCTGGCCCTTCAGGTGAAACCGCACCAGCTCGGCGTCGCCCAACAGGTGCATGGGCTGCATAGAGAGGGCCAGCTTGAGGCCGGACAGCCGGGCCAGCTCGGCATCGCGCACGTGCTGGGCGTGCTCGAGCCGAAAGATGCGCCTGGAGACAGGTTGCAGTTGGTGGAACACCTCCAAGACCCCCTGCACCGCCCGGGTTCCAATGGCGTGCACCACCAGGCCCAGGCCGACCTTCAGGGCTGCGCGCCCTTCGCTCAGGATGAGCTCGAGGGCATCGAGCGCCAGCCCGTGCGAGCCGTCGGGGTAGGGCTCCACCATCCAGGCCGTGCGGCTGCCCAGGGCCCCATCGGCAAAAAACTTGACCGCGGCGATCTCCAGGCTGTCGCCCCGCCAGCCGGGCCGGGCTTCCCGCCAGTGGTCACGATCCAGGGCCCACCACAACCGCACCGGCAGCCGGCCCGATTCGGCCAGTTGTTCGGCCAGGCTAAAGTGGCACCAGCCCATATGGTGCACGGCGGTGTAGCCCCGGCGGGCCAGGTCATGGAGGCCGCGCTCGAGTTCGGCCGGGCCGGGTTTTGGCATCACCTGCTGCACAAGCTCCTGGGCGGCTTCCAGCAGGTAGCCGGTAGGCTGGCCCTGGGCATCACGCACCACAACCCCACCGGGCGGATCGGGGGTCTGGGCGGTAATACCGGCCTGCTCGAGGGCTGTGGTGTTGGCCCAGCCCGAGTGCCGGTCGCGGCTTTGCAGGAAGACGGGGTGGTGGGGGGCTGCCGCATCCAGCAGTTCACGGGTGGGATAGGCCCGAAAAAGATAGCCACCCCCGCGAATCCAGTTACCGGGGGGCAGGGTGCGGGCCTTCTCGGCCACCTGCTGCGCCACCGCCTGGGGGTCGGTCAGCCCCTCCAGATCCAGGCTGTCGAGTTGCAGGCCCCACATCTGCGGGTGGGCGTGGGCTTCGTGCAGACCCGGGGTGATCTGCTCGAAAAATTGCTTTTTAGCACCGGGATACCGCGCGCTCAGGTCTTGCAGACTGCCCACATCGGCGATGCGCTCACCCTCCAGGTACACCGCTTCGGCCCGGCCGGCCTCGGTCATGGTTTCAACGCGCCCGTATAGCAGCATAGAAGGCATCCTATCCCGCTTTGGAAGGCGGCTCAAGCAGGGGCCCGGCCCGGCTACCTGGGAGGTTATTAAGACTTGTCCATACCGATTGGGTTACTCCCTTCACATCCGGCCAACATAGGGCGGCTATACTCAAACCCAATGAGACGGGGCTTGCTGATTGGCTTGGGCATTTTTACCGGGTTGGTACTGGGCTGGGCTGGATTCGAGCGCTACCACCACAACCGGGTGTTTGCGGGCGTCGAGGCCGCCGGGGTCAGGGTTGGGGGCCTGACCCTGGAGGAGGCCACCGCCAGAATTGCCGCAGAAACACAAAACATCGCCCCACCCCGGCTCACCCTCAAGGCGGGGGACAAGGCCCTCGAGGTCTCGGCCAGCGAGCTGGGCTGGAAACCCGACGCCAGGGCCACCGCCGAGCGCGCCTTTGCGATAGGCCGCAACCGTTTGGCCGAGCGTATCGCCGCCCTGCGCGGACAGATCCAAATTCCTTTGGTTCCCAGCGTAGACCCGGTCGCGCTAGAGAAGCGGTTGCAAGCAATCGCCCAGTCTCTCGAGTACGCCCCCATCAACGCCAGGGTGGTGTTCAAGGACGGGCAGTACACCGTCACACCCGAAAAGGCCGGTTTGAAGCTGGATATCCAGACCGCCATCGAGACCTATATCAAATATCCCGAGCAGACCGTGCTCGAGTTTTTCCCTAAAGCCATCACCCCCCGCGTTACCGCCGCCATGCTCGAGCCCGTGGCCCGCAAGGCCAACGAACTCCTGCGGCCCATTACCCTGGTGTATACCGAAGCTCCCCCCGCTGGCAAAAGAAAGGTGTACACGCGCACCTTAACTGTGGCTGAGGTGGCCTCGTTGTTGCAGGTTGGAGAAGAAATCGGGGTCGATTCCAAAGCCCTGAGCAAAATTCTGGCCCAAATTGCCGCCCGCCACGACCGCCTACCCCTGGATGCCCGCTATACCCTGGGCCCCGAAGGTCAGCTCGCGGTACGGCCCGAGGTCAATGGCTGGAAGATGAACCAGCTCGAGAGCCGCAAACGCCTCGAGTTAGCGCTTCTGCGACCCGACCTGAGCGAGTTCTACCTGACCGTAGTACCCAAAGCCGCCCAGGTGCGGGCCGCCGATTTGCCGAAAGCCGAGAATCTTCAGCTCCTGGCTGAAGCCACCACGCACTACGGCGGCTCGAGCCCCGAGCGTATTGCCAACGTACACGCCGCCGCCCGCAACCTCGACGGCTATGTGGTGCCCGCGGGAGGCATCTTCAATTTCAACGACGCTATCGGCAGCATCAGCCCCGAAAACGGCTTCAAGGAGGCTTTGGTCATCTCCGAAGGCCGCACCGTCAAGGGGGTGGGAGGTGGGGTCTGCCAGGTCTCCACCACAGCCTTCCGGGCTTTGTACCAGGCCGGGCTGCCCATCCTCGAGCGCAATCAGCACGCCTACCGGGTGCGCTGGTACGACCCCATCGTGGGCTACGACGCCGCAGTGTACCAGCCCTACCTGAACCTTCGGGCCAGCAACGACACCCCCGGCCCGTTGGTTGTGCGTACCACGTTTACCCGATCCAGCCTCACAGTGCAGCTATACGGCCTTCCCGACGGCCGCAAGGTGGTGGTCTCCAAGCCCGTCATCCTGGCCCGCACCCCCCACCCACCTCCGCAGTACATCGTAGATCCCAGCCTGCGCCCCGGGCAGATTAAGCAGGTGGACTGGGCCGTGGATGGCTTCCGCACCCGCATCACCCGCACCATCACCCGCTCCGATGGGCGGGTGGAGGTGGACGTACTCAACTCCAACTTCCGCCCCTGGCGGGCAGTGTACCAGGTGGGGCCTCAAACACCGATACCAGGGAATGAGATAGCCTCGAACGAACCCTAGACCAGGCTCATCTCAACCCGGTTGCGGCCCAGGCGCTTGGCCTCGTACAGGGCCCTATCGGCCCGCTCTACCAGAGCGTGAATGCTGTCGCCTATATGCCCTTCGGCCACCCCAAAGCTCGCCGAAACCGGGCCCACCAGTTTAAACGGCCAGAAGGAGATGTCTTCCCGTAAGCGCTCCACCGCTGCCAGCACATCCTGCTGGTTCTCACCGCGCATCAAGATCATGAACTCCTCGCCCCCCCAGCGTCCGAGCACATCCTCCTTGCGCATGGAAACCCGCAGGCGACGGGGCACCTCCCTGAGCACCTCGTCGCCGGCTGCATGACCAAAGCGGTCGTTGACCTGCTTGAAGCGGTCGATATCCAGTAGCACCAAATACAAACCATGCATATGCTGCGAGGCTTCCTCTAATAGCTCGCTCAGGGCCAGGCGGTTGGGCAGCCCGGTCAGGGGGTCGGTGCGGGCCAGGGCGTGCATCTCTTCCACCTGCCGGTTGGCCAGGACAAGCTGGTCCTTGACGATAGCCAGGGCATACAGCAGACCTGCCATCGCAAAAAGCCGCATTTCCGAGCGCACAAAGGCCAGAAACTCGGTTCTGTACAGGCCCTGGGCCAACTCACCTCCCAGGCGCAGCAGGCCCAGGATCAGGGTCACCACGGCCAGGGCCAGGCTATACACCAACCCCGTCCGGGCATCAAAGACGATGTAGAGCAAAACCATGACAAACGCCATGACCCAGTAGGTGCTCTCGATCTCGACCCAGTTCTGCTCGAGGTCGCCCCAGAACAGGGAATAGGCCAGCTTGATGGTAAAAAAAAGCGTTACCGTGGCAATAGTCTCGCGCTCTATACGACCCAGATGGGCCCCTCGATACAACCGCCAGGCCCAGCTCACGCTCATCAGGATAAAAGCCGGGTACAACCAGCGGATAAAACCTTCCTCGGGCCGCATCAGCCAAATCAAAAAAAGCACCGGTATGGCCAGGACAACTGTCCAAAAGTAAGCCGCCCGTCTTCCGGCTTTAGCGACGGTTAAAGGTTGCCCCTGCACCCCTCCAGTTTAGAGGAAGCTCGAGGTTCCTCATACATAATTGGCACGTAAAGCCCGCTAAGACGTAACGGCGTCGTCCGAAACCTTGGCCTTCTCTCCTAGGCGGCGCTCGTTGCCTTCTTGCAGACGCTTGATATTCTCGCGGTGGGTCCAGAAAACCAGCGCCGCCAGCACCGCTACCGTCAGAATCTCCCACATGGGCCGGCCCAGGGCCACCGCCAAAACGGTTGATGTAAGCGCGCCAATCATGCTACCCGCCGATACGAAGCGGGTAAGTCCCATGGTTGCCACGCCTACTGGAAAAGTGAGGAGGGCCAGTACGGGATCCAGGAACAAAAGCGTGCCAAAGCTAGTCGCCACTCCTTTACCCCCGGTAAAACGCAGGAAAACCGAGTAGTTGTGGCCTAGCACCGCCGCCAGGGCCACCCCGCCCAGCAAATAGCCTTCAATGCCCACCAGCCGGGCCAGCCACACCGCGATTCCACCTTTGAGCACATCGAAGGCTGCCACCACCAGCGCCGGGCCTGCCCCGAGGGTACGCAGGATGTTGGTGGCGCCGGTATTTCCGGAGCCCACTTTCTGAATGTCTATCCCGTAGAGGCGGGCCACCCATGCGCCTGCAGGGATCGCACCAAACAAGTAAGCCAGCAACAGGATGAGCCAGTTTGTCCAGTCCACTGGGGCATTTTATACCCAACTGGCCCTGACTTAAAGGTACTTCAAATGCCCAGACCCCCAAAGACCAGGGGGCGCCTAGTCGCTAAAGCGTTCTTCTTTCCAGGGGTCGCCCCGGCGGTGGTAGCCGTTGACCTCCCAGAACCCCAGTTCCTCCCTGTCCAAAAACTCCAAACCCCGCACCCACTTGGCGCTCTTCCAGGCGTACAGGTGCGGCACCACCAGGCGCAAAGGGCCGCCGTGATCCCGCGGGAGGGGCTGGCCGAACAGGGTATGGGCCAGGATATTCTCTGCGCGCAAAAAGTCATCGAGGCTCAGGTTGGTGGTGTAGCCCCCGTAGCAGTGCACCAGCACCGCCCTGGCCTGCGGCTTGAGCTGAACCTGCTGCATTAAGTCGGGCACCCGGACGCCGCTCCACTGCACGTCCAGCTTGCTCCAGCGGGTCACGCAGTGGAAGTCGGCGGTCAGGTTGGACTGGGGCAGGGCCATCAGCTCGACCCAGCTCAGGGTTCTGGGCGCCTCAACCTGGCCTTTGATTTCAAACTTTAGCTCTTCTGAGCGCACGGTAGGGGTGGGGCCGTAGGTGAGAACCGGGAATTTTTCGGTGAGCACCTGGCCAGGGGGCACCCGATGTTGATCCACTGCCTTAGGCTTGAAAAAGTTACCGAACATGGCTTTAGCCTAGCCTGGCTCGAGCCCCAGCCCCGTAAGCAAACGTACAATGCCTAGCGGGAGCGGTAGCGAATCACCTCGACCTTTTCCATGGTGATTAGGCCTTCCTGCACCATCTGGTCGAGGGTAGGCAAAAAGCCCTGGATTTTCTCTTCGCTGTCTACAATTTCGATGCAGATGGGCAGGTCTTCGGATAGCTGGAGGATTTTGGCGGTGTGGATGCGGGAGTGGGCTCCAAAGCCCATGAAGCCCCGGAACACGGTGGCACCGGCCAGGCCGGCTTTTTTGGCCTCGAGCACAATCGCTTCGTAGAGGGGCCGCCCCTGCCACTTGTCCGACTCGCCCAGAAAAATGCGTACCAGTTTGGCTTCGCCCTGTAGCTTCATACCCACCTCCCGGCCCAGCGGTAGGCCAGCCAGACCAAGACAAACCCCAGCACCACACTGCCGGCCACATATAAAAAGGCTTTGAGCCACTCCCCCTGCTGCACCAGGGTCAGGGTCTCCCAGCTAAAGGTGGAGAAGGTGGTGTAGCCGCCCAGCACCCCCACCGCCAGAAAAAGCCGCCACTCCGGGCTCAGGGCCCCCTCGAGGCTCAGGCGCAGCACCAGCCCAATCAGAAAGCTGCCGGTGATGTTGATCAAAAAAGTGCTCCAGGGAAACCCCGGCCCCAAGAGGCCCTGCACCCAGGCCCCCAGCCCATAGCGCAGCATGGCCCCGATAGCCCCGCCCAGCATGACCAGCAGGTAGCGTTCCACCCTGCCCAGTATCTTCCCTAAAGCCTGTCTTAATCCAGTCCTCTGAGATGTTCTCAGGAAGTAAAGGGTAGACTCTGGGGATGAGATTTCTGGGACTTTCATTGGTCTTGCTACTGCTCGTGGGCTGTGCGCCCCAGATTGGAATAAGCGACAACCAGCGCCGGGAATGGGGCTTGCAGCCTATCATCGGCGAGTTTACCCCCGACCGGGGCGAGGGCGGCAAGTACAAACTGCGCGAGCGGGTGTTTTTTAGCTTTACCCTGAGCCAGCCGGGCTACGTGACCCTGGTGACCATGGACAGCGACGGAACGACGGTGGTGCTCGAGCGCAACGTGCAGTTGCCCGCAGGCCGCCACACCTTCCCCCTGGCCACCGACCGCAACGCCCAGGGCCAGGCCACCTACCTGGTGGTGCCGCCCCTGGGGCCTTCGCGCTTCCGGCTCTTGTATACCAATACGCCCGGCACCAACCGGGAGCTTTTTAGGGGCAAACTCAGCAACGAGGCCTTCAACCAGCACACCCAGGCCTACCTGAGCGGTGCTACAGTGCGCGACGTGGCCGAGACCTGGATGGAGGCGGTACCCCAATGAAAGCGCTCTTTTTGCTACCCCTGGCCGTGCCCCTGCTGGTGGCTTGCGGCCCTGCTGCACCCAAAAACAGCCTGGACTTGAATCCCAATGCGGTGGTGCTTTCGGATGATGAGGTGGATTCGGCGACCGCTACGGATATGAGTGTGCAAACAACCGATAAAGATCTGACCGCTGGTCAAATTGTTATCAGTGACGAGGGCGAGGGCTTGGTGCGCAAAATCACCGAGGTAACGCAGACAGCCACAGGTCAGGTCAATGGTCAGGCGGTGCGAAAGTTCTACCTCAAAACCGAGGAAGCGAGCCTCGAGGATGCCATTGCTTCGGGCGATGTGACCCTCGAGACCGACCTCACCATCGGCGAGGCCAACATGGTGCAGGCCCTGGATGGCGTGAGCGTGCAGGACTTCACCGGACGCATCAAGCTGACCAATGTCAAGTTCGATATTCCGGGCGTGCCCGGCGGGAGCATCACCCTCAACGGGTTTATCGAGCAGACCCTCAAACCCAGCTTCAACCTCAAGGTTAGCAGCGGCAGCATCGAGGTGTTCAAGGCCGGCCTGAGCGGCACGCTCAAGTCCTCCATTACCGCCACCATCCAGGCCAACGCCAGCTACAGCCCCTTTAGAGCCTGCTAACTAGCTGTTCGTAAAAGCTCCACAGTTTTCGCTGTCATCAGAATCGAAAAAGCCAACCAGTGCCAACCTCGCAAGGTCTCAGCCAGCCGCTCATAGTCCTCGCGCCAGCCTGCGAAACCGGGATGTCCAGGCAAACGAACGTTCCACCACCCAACGCTTCGGCAGCAGCACGAATCCTCGTTTGGCCCCTTCCACCTTGACCACACACAGGGCGATGCCTTCCGCCTCTGCCGCTTGTGCCGCTTCCTCCCAGTGTAACCCTGATCCACAAAGGCCACTTCCACCTGCTCCCCCGTCACTTCCTGCACCTGTTGACTGAGGGCTCCCACCTGGGCCCGTTCCTGTTCACTGGCCGCCGTTACTACCAGGGCCAGCAGATGCCCCAGGGTATCTACCGCCAGGTGAACTTTGCTTCCCTTGCGTCGTTTGTACCCATCGTATCCGGCCCGCTCCCCACTTTGCGGGGTGGACTGTAGGGTGCGAGCATCGTAATGGCAGCGCTGGGATGGGCGGCTTTGCCCTGGAGCATTCGCAGGGTCATGCGCAGGTCGTGTACCAGGTCTTCGAAGACCCCCCGGTTCATCCAGCGGTAGGCTTGCGCCTGAACGATATGGGGGGGTGGGAAGTCGTGGGGCAGGTAGTCCCACTGAGCACCGGTTCGAACCATCCAGCGCAGGGCGTTGAACACTTCGCGCAGGTCGTACTTGCGCTGGGGTGCTTCCAGCGGGGCGAGGGTCAAATAGGGCAGCACCAGAGCCCATTCCTCATCACGGACGTCCGATGGGTAAGCACGGCGGTTCATGCTCTAAACATAACTGCAGTGCCTGATTTGGGTAAGGTGGTTTGTAGATTCTAGCCTGAACAAGGAGCTGGCCTCCTGGAACATCAAACGGGCCTTTCTGGTGGGCAGCGTGCCGGTGGTGGTGGTCTTGCAGCCCAAGCTAATCGCCGGGGTGAGCAGCAACGCCGGGGGCAAGGTGACGGTGACAGTGGGCATTGCCCCAACCTTCACCACCAACCTGCAGCTCGACTACAACCGCAACCGCACCACCAACGGCGGATGGAACAACACCTTTACCGCCAGCTTTGCCCTCAACCCCACCTTCAACTACTCGGTTCCGGTGCAGGGCACGGGCAATGCCTTCGCGGGGCTGGCCATGGACATCAAGTTCTATGGGGTGGCCGGGCCCAGCCTCGAGGCCAAGCCTTTCATCAACCTGACCCTGAACGGCAACGACGGCACCGCCGGGCTCAAAACCGGCATCAACGGCCAGAGCAAGGTCGAGGCCGGGTTCAAGGTGCTGGGGAAAGGGCTCGAGACCAGCTACAACGGGCCCAGCATCGAACAGGCCCGCATCTTTAGCTGCCAGGCCCCCAGCACCTGCACCGCCAACTGAAGATAAAACCCTCCCCCGCGGCCATGGGTGGGGATGGGTGTGCTTGCACTTTGCGCCTTCAGGCCCCAAAATACCCAGGTGTTCGAGTTCGCCATTACCGCCCAGTCCGGCCGGGCCCGCACTGGGCTTTTTCACACCCCCCACGGCGTGGTGCAAACCCCCCTGTTCATGCCAGTTGGCACCCAGGGCAGCGTGAAGGGCATCAGCCCCCGCGAGCTTAAGGAGATCGGCTCACAGATTATTCTGGGCAACACCTACCACCTGCTGCTGCGGCCCGGCCCCGAGCGGGTGCGGGCCCTGGGTGGGCTGCATAAATTCGCCGCCTACGACGGCCCCTGGCTCACCGACTCGGGCGGTTTTCAGGTGATGAGCCTGGGCGACCTGCGCCAGATTAGCGAGCAGGGCGTCACCTTTCGCAGCCACCTCAACGGCGACCTGATCGAGCTAACCCCCGAGTACAGCATCCAGGTGCAGGAAGCCCTGGGGGCCGATATCATCATGGCCTTCGACGAGTGCCCCCCCTACCCGGCCAGCCCGGAGTACCTCAAGGCCTCCATCGAACGCACCCTGCGCTGGCTCGAGCGCTGCCTCAGGGCCAAAACCCGGCCCGACCAGGCCCTGTTTGCCATTGCCCAGGGCGGGGTTGACCTGGCCCTGCGTAAAGCCAGCGCCGAGGCCACGGTAGCCTTCGATACCCCCGGTTTCGCCATTGGCGGACTGGCCGTGGGGGAGCCCAAGGAGGGGATGTACCCGGCGGTGGAGCTTTCCACCCGGCTATTGCCCGAGCACAAGCCCCGCTACCTGATGGGGGTGGGCCACCCCGAGGATCTGGTGGCCTCGGTGGCGCTGGGGGTGGATATGTTCGACTGCGTCTACCCCACCCGCACCGGGCGCTTTGGCTATGCCCTGGTGCCCGAGGGGCGGCTCAACCTCAAGCTCTCGCGCTACCTCGACGACCCCCACCCCATTGACCCCACGTGCGACTGCTACGCCTGCACCCACTACAGCCGGGCCTACCTGGCCCATCTGGTGCGGGCCGAGGAGATGCTGGCCCCCCGCATGATCTCGCTGCACAACCTGCGCTACCTGCACCGCCTGATGGAGAGCGCCCGCACGGCTATCCAGGCCGGTAACTACGGCGATTTCGCCCAGGACTTTGCCGGCCAGCGCTTTGGGCACCAGATTCCAGCGTGGTTTATCCGAGCCCTCCAAGAAGGTGGGCACTGGAACTAAGCAACCTTGGCTTCCTTTGTAATTTTCGGCAATGGCTGTCACTCAAAGCGCTGCATCAGGTTGTAGGCAAACTCATGCATAAGCTCGGGACGCGCCTCGGCCAGTTGCCACAAGAAGCGCAGCAGTTCGTCGTCGGACAGCTCGAGCATCGGCTGCAGATTCACGGGTGTGCGCCGGCCCAGCTTTTTGCGGGTGAAGATCTCGGGGGCTTCTAAGGCGGCCAGGGCCACCGCCACCACGTGCTTGCACACCGGCCCCCAGGCATAGGGGCAGGTACAGGCCCACCGGCCCTGGCCCAGGCTAATCTCGACCCGGTAAGGAAAAGGGGCGCTCCCCTGTACCCGCGCCTGCAGGCGGCCCCGGCTCCGGGCGGCCTCGAGCACCGCCCCCCGCAAAAAAAGCGCCTCGCCCCGCGCCCGCACCCCCTCATCGGCCAGCTCGAGCAGGCTTTCCAGTTCCAGACGCACCCTACTATCTCAACCCAGACCCCGCCGGTTTGCAAGCCGAACCTAGCGCCGCCGGTAGCGCAGCACGTAGCTTTCCAGCCAGGCCACCAGCCCGTACAGGGCAATGCCCAGCACCACCGTAACCCCCACCGCAGCAAAGGCGTTGGCGTAGCGGAAGTTGAGCCGCTCGCTGTTGGCCAGGTAGCCCAAGCCGGCCCCGCCAAACACGAACTCGGCCACCACCGCCCCAATCAAGGCCAGCGAGACCGTGAGGCGCAGCCCCCCCAGCACCACTGGCAAAGCCCCGGGGAACTCGAGCTTGCTAAACACCCCCCAGGCACTCGCCCCCATGGTCTGGAAGACCTCGCGGTAGACCCGATCCACCTCCCGCACCCCCACCATGGTGCTCACCAGAACGGGAAAAATCGAGATGAGGATCACGGTGATGGTCTTGGAGCTAAGTCCATAACCGAACCAGATCACCAGCAAGGGCGCGATGATGATGGTGGGCACCGCCTGCAAAGCCACAATGAAAGGCGAAAACAACCGCTCCAGGGCCCGGCTGCGCCCCATGGCATACCCCAGCGGCAGCCCCAGCAAAAGCGAGCCAGCGATGCCTAAGAAGGCCACCTCGAGCGTCGCCCAGGCGCTTTGCAGCAGCAAGGAGAAGTTGGCCGCCATGGCCTGCCCCACCTGCGCCGGGGAGGGGACAAACAGCGGTATTCGTGCGGCCAGAAGGCTCCAGATCAGGAAAAACAGGCTACCCAGGCCCAGCACCCCGAAGATCTCCCAGGGCGGGCGCAGGGGCTTGGGCGGCGGCTCGATAAAGGTGGAGTCCACCACCCCCAGCCGCTCGCGTAGCTCGGCCTCGAGGCCGTCGGTAAAAGCGGTAATGCGGCCCTGGTCTTTGGTCTCCAGGATGGTGTCAATCCGGCCTCCGGTCAGCACCACCACCCGGTCGGCCAGGTATACCGCCTCGCGGATGCTGTGGGTCACAAACAAAATGGTTTTGCCGGTGCGCTCGTGCAGTTGCTTGAGCTCGAGGTTGAAGCGCTCCCGCACCAACGCATCCAGCGCCGCAAAGGGCTCGTCCATCAGGAGCACCTCGGCCTCCTGGGCCAGGGCACGGGCGATGGCGACCCGGGCCTTCATCCCACCGGAAAGCTGGTGGGGGTAAAGCTTCAGGTAGGGCTTCATGCCCAGATGGGTCTCGATTTTTCCGCGCCCGGTGAGCTCGATGGGAAGCCGGATGTTCTGCTCCACGGTGCGCCAGGGCAACAACCGATAATCCTGGAAGACCATGGCTGGCTGCCCCGCCACCTCCACCCGGCCCTGGTGGGCTTTTTGCAAACCCGCAATCACCCGCAAAAGGGTGCTCTTGCCCCCACCGGAAGGCCCGATGATGGCGATAAACTCGCCCTTCCGCACCTCGAGGTCTACGCCCTTGAGCACCTCGCGCCCATCGAACTGAACCCCGAGACCAGAAAGCCGAATGACCGTGGGGGGGCTTTCCAGCTCGAGATGCTCTTCTGGGGTGGACGGTAGATGCCGGGCCTGCATAGATTCAGCATACCGTGCCCCGAAGGGCAGACTGCAAGCGGGCACTCTAAAAATTGGCCTGACCCACTTTGCGAATGCCGGGTTTCCCGCTACACTTGGCCTGGGCCAGATGGCCCGATTCCTTCAGGGCGGGGTGCAAGTCCCCACCGGCGGTGATGGCAGGTCTGCCTCAGCCCGCGAAGCCTGGAAATCGAGCGGTACATCCAGGCCCGATTGCGTGAAAATCGCAAGCCGACGGTAACAGTCCGGATGGGAGAAGGGGTGAAGCCCAGGTGCCCCTGTGCCTGGGCGCAGCAGGATGTGTAACACCACCTAAAATCCTCATCACAACGCCAGTTAGAAGGTTGGGTCGGACGCAGTTCGTGCCTGCTTCGGCTTTGTAGGTAGCACGGTGTGTTGAGGAAGTGAAGATGCGCAAACTTGTACTGTTGCTAATGGTCTTGTTGTCGCTCGGAATGGCCCAAACCCAAAAGGTGCGGGTGGGTCTGGGTTATATCCCGGATGTGCAGTTTGCCCCGTTTTACGCAGCGGTGGTGGAGGGCCTGTATGCCAGACAGGGCCTCGAGGTCGAGTTTCAGCACGGCTTCGTGAGCGAGCTGTATCCCCTGCTGGCCCAGGGTCGGCTCGACTTTGTGGTAGGGGACGCCGAGGATGTAATCGCACTGCGCACGCAGAACCCCCAGGTCACCCCCTTCAAGTACGTGATGGCCATGTACCAGTCGGTGCCCAATGCCCTGTTTTCCCTGGCCGAGAAAAACATCCGCTCGGTGCGCGACCTTAAGGGCAAAACCATCGGCATGCCGGGTATGTTTGGGGTCTCGCTAACCTCGCTCCAGGCCATCCTGCGGGCTGCCGGCCTCAAGGAAAGCGACGTCAAAATTCTGCAAATCGGCTTTACCCAGGCCGAGGCGGTGGTCTCGGGCCGGGTGGATGTGGCCATGGGTTTTATCAACAACGAGCCGGTCTTCCTGCGTGAAAAAGGCGTAAAACTCAACGTGATACCCGCCGGCCCCTACAACCGCAGCCCCGGCAACGGCGTCATCACCACCGACCGGGTGCTGGAAAACCCCGACCGCGTGCGCCGCTTTCTGGCCGCCTCGCAGGAGGGCCTGGCCCTGACCCTGCGCGAACCCCAGCGGGCTTTCGAGGCCGCCCGGCGCTTCGTACCCAACCTGGGCCAGGAGCGCATGGCCGTTTTGCAAGCCTCCATCCGGCTCTACGAGTCGCCCTATACCCGCCAGAATGGGCTGGGTTTCAGCAACCCCCAGGCCTGGGTGAGCAGCCTCAACCTGCTGAAATCCACCGGCCGGATCAAGACCGATCTGCCGGCCAGCACCTTCTACACCAACGAGTTTTTGCAGCCCGGCGTGCAGGCCCGGATGCCCTGATCAAACAAGTCCTGGATCTGGGGCCTCTCCCAAGCGGGGAGGCCCTTTTAACGCAGCGCCGTGGGGGCCCAGTATTCGGCCAGGTCACTCGATAGCCCTCGGTTTCTTCTGGGTTTCCTGGGGGTGTGCTAGCATAAGGTCATGCAGGGCTGTGTTCAGCTAGTTCAGACCTAAGGGAGACCCCTGATTAAGGAGGCTCCCCTACGCGTAGGGGAGTTTTTTAGTTTAGGACAGTTCCCCTTTTGTCCGGGTCACAATACAATGACCCGTTGGAGACCGGAGAGGCGTCATGATCACGACCGACAAATACAACCCCCACGAGCTCGAGCCCAAATGGCAACAATACTGGGAAGAGATCGGACTTCTGAAGGCCACCGAGGGTAAGGGCAACAAAAAAGCCTACATCCTGGTGATGTTCCCCTACCCTTCCGGCGACCTGCACATGGGCCACCTCAAGAACTACACCATGGGCGATGCGCTGGCCCGCTTCCGGGTACAGCAGGGCTACAGCGTGCTGCACCCCTTTGGCTGGGACGCCTTTGGCCTGCCCGCCGAAAACGCCGCCCTCAAGTTCGGGGTGAGCCCCGCCGACTGGACCTTTGGCAATATAAGGCAGTCCAAGGAGTCGCTGGCCCTGATGGGCATCCGCTACGACTGGAGCCGCGAGGTTACCACCTGCCTGCCCGAGTACTACAAGTGGAACCAGTGGATCTTTCTCAAGATGTACGAGAAAGGCCTGGTCTACCGTAAGAAAAGCCTGGTCAACTGGGATCCCGTCGAGCAGAGCGTGCTGGCCAACGAGCAGGTCATTGACGGGCGCGGCTGGCGCAGTGGGGCGCTGGTGGAAAAGCGCGAGCTCGAGCAGTGGTACCTCAAGATTACCGACTACGCCGAGCGGCTTTTGAACGACCTGGACAAGCTGCCCCGCTGGCCCGAGAAGGTCAAGGCCATGCAGCGGGCCTGGATTGGCAAGAGCCAGGGGGCCGAGTTCGACTTCCAGGTGAAGGGCCACCCCGCCAAAATTCGGGTCTTCTCGACCCGCCCCGATACCATCTTTGGGGCCACCTTTATGGTGCTGGCCCCCGAGCACGAGCTGGTACCGCTCATCACCACGCCCGAACAGAAAGCCGCCGTGGAGGCCTACGTGGCAGCGGCCCGCATGAAGAGCGAGGTCGAGCGGCAGATGGAAGACCGCGAGAAGACCGGGGTTTTTACCGGGGCCTACGCCATCAACCCGGCCAACGGCAAGGAGATTCCCATCTGGATTGCCGACTATGTGCTCGCGGGCTACGGCACCGGGGCCATTATGGCCGTGCCCGGCCAGGACGAGCGCGACTGGGAGTTTGCCGAGAAGTTTGGGCTGGAGATTATCCGCACCGTCGAGCCGCCCGCGGGCTGGCAGGGCAAGGCCTACACCGAGGACGGCCCGGCCATCAACTCCGGCTTCCTCAATGGCCTCCACGTGGAGGAGGCCAAGAAGAAGATCATCGAGTGGATGGAGGAAAAGGGCATCGGCGAGGGCAAGGTCAACTACCGCCTGCGCGACTGGCTGATCAGCCGCCAGCGCTACTGGGGCACCCCCATTCCCATGATCCACTGCGATAGCTGCGGCATCGTGCCGGTGCCCTACGAGCAGTTGCCGGTGGTGCTGCCCACCCTGAAGGACGTGGAGGACATCCGGCCCAAGGGCAAAAGCCCGCTGGCCGCGCACCCCGAGTTCTACGAGTGCACCTGCCCCCAGTGCGGCGGCCCGGCCCGGCGCGACACCGATACCATGGACACCTTCTTCGATTCGTCCTGGTACTTCCTGCGCTACACCGATGCCCAGAACCCCCACGCGCCCTTCGACCCCGAGAAGGCCAACTACTGGATGCCGGTGGATCAGTACATCGGCGGTATCGAGCACGCCATTCTGCACCTCCTGTACAGCCGGTTTTTCACCAAGTTCTTGCACGACCTGGGCCTGGTAGAAGCCGAGGAGCCCTTCGAGGGCCTCTTCACCCAGGGCATGGTGATGGGCTGGACCAACGTGGGCGAGGTGGAGGTTCGCGAAGGGCGCATTTACTTTTTGGATGACGCCCGGCGCAGCAAGCTCGAGCTCGAGCAGGGCCTCACCCTCGAGGAAGCCCAGAAGAGCGGGGCCGAGCTGCGCGAAGAAGGGGGCAAAACCTACTTCTGGAAACCGGCGGTGATGAGCAAGAGCCTGGGCAACGGGGTGATGGTGGGGCCTTTTGTCAAGGAGCAGGGGGCCGACATCGCCCGGGTGACCATCCTGTTTGCCGCCCCGCCCGAGAACGAGATGATCTGGACCGAGGAGGGGGTGCAGGGGGCCTGGCGCTACCTGAACCGAGTGTACCGGCTGGTGGCCGAGCAGCGGGTGGAGCTGAAGGCCCAGCCCGACCTGCTCGAGCCCGCCACGCTGGAAGGCCCGCACAAAGCCCTGTACCAGAAGCTGCACCAGACCATCAAGAAGGTGACCGAGGACCTCGAGGCCCTGCGCTTCAACACCGCCATTGCCGCCCTGATGGAGCTGCTCAACGCCCTGAGCGACTACCGCAAAGAGCACGGGGTAACCTCAGTCTTCCGCGAGTCGGTGCTGCGCTACATCCAGATGCTGGCCCCCTTCGCCCCCCACCTGGCCGAGGAGCTGTGGCACGAGTTTTATACCGACTCGGTGTTCAAGGCCCCCTGGCCCCGCCTGGATGAAAGCGCCCTGGTGGCCGATAGCTTCGAGCTGGTAGTGCAGGTCAACGGCAAGCTGCGTGGCAAAGCCATCATCAGCACCCAGGCCAGCGAAGAGGAAATTAAGCGCACCGCACGGGAGCTGCCCAACGTGCAGCAGCATATCGCGGGCAAGGAAGTGGTCAAGGAAATCTATGTACCGGGCAAACTTCTCAACATTGTGGTAAAGGGATAAAGGGGCTCCCACGGGAAGCGCAAAATTGCTGGGACAGGCCAGGGGGCGAAGCCTCCCATGAGGCAACTTAGCAAGATAGCCCCTGATTTTTAGCTTGAGCCTTGGACGAATGCCACTGGAAACCAGCCCTGCCGCCCCGTACCATAAGGGCATGATTACGCTACATAAAATCAACAGTCTGGCCGAGCATCAGGTGCTCGAGTGCGTGGGGCAAGAATCGGGCGATACTTTTCGTATTATCGTCAAGCACACCTCCCCCAGCCACTACGAGGCCCTGGGCAAGGTGACGCTAAGCAACGCCGACACGCACTACCAGTCCTCGGGGCCCATGACCCCCGACCTGTTGTTGCAATGGCTCAATACCCTGTTTGAGCGCTGGCCGGGGGCCAAAACCATTCCCTGGGCTGTACACGACCTGGACGAAAAAACCCAGCAGTTCGTGCGTGAGGTGCGCAAGGCCACCGAGGCTGGGTAGCAGCCGGTTTCAGGACTGCTCGTAGTCGTGGTAGTCGGCCTGCTGGGCTCGGCGCAGGCGGGCACGCAGCGCGGCGGGGGTGTAGGGCGTTTTGTTGTGTACGATGGCCCCAAACCCTGCCATCAGCAAAGCAGGAATCAGCAACAGCAAGCCCTGGAGCGGGTCGGGTACATAAGGCATAGGAAACTGCACCACCGAGGCCCATAGCTGTACTAAGGGCAGAATTCCCCCCATCAAAAGCCCGCTCAGCCACCACTGCCAGGGCCACCACCACCCCACCACAAACCCCATCAAGAGCAGCAGGGTTCCGGCAAAGAGCAAATCCACGTTGCCGAGATCGGCCAAAGCGATCAACAAACCAATCCCCACCGGCACCAGATAGCGTAGGAGCGGTCGAATACCCTTCATACCTCTCTACAATACCGGGTTTTTAGCCTTCAAGCCGGAGAATGCCCCTTTCCAGGGCTACCGTCACGGCAGCCGTACGGTCGTCCACGCCGAGTTTGTCGAAGGCGTGCAGCAGGTGGGTTTTGACGGTCGCTTCGCTAATTTTAAGTTTGCGGGCAATCTCCTTGTTAGAGAAACCCTTGGCCACCAGCGCCAGCACCTCGAGCTCCCGTACCGATAAGGTTTCCTCGGCAGAACCGCGCATCCGGCCCAGCAAGCGGGCCGCTACCGGCGGTGAGAGCACCGCTTCGCCCCTGGCGCACAGCCGCACAGCCCGGAAGAGCTCTTCACGCGGCACATCTTTGAGCAGGTAGCCGGTGGCCCCGGCCTCCACCGCACGTACAATTTCGGAGTCGGTGTCGTAGGTGGTGAGCACCAGGATTTGCACCCTGGGGAACCGGGCCCGAATCTGCCGTATGGCCGTGACTCCGTCCATCTGGGGCATGCGCAGGTCCATCAGCACCACGTCGGCCCCGATCTGCTCGAGCAGGCTTAGGGCCTCGAGGCCGTTAGAGGCCTCGCCCACCACCCTAAAGTCGGGCTGGGAAGAGAGCAGCCCCGAAAGGCCCGCCCGCACCACGGGATGGTCGTCTACCAAAAGAATCCGAATAGAAGGTGCGTCAGTCATAGGGTCTCCGCCTTTGGCATGGAAGGCTGGGGGTACAGGGGCAGGCTCACGGCCAGGGTGGTTCCCAGGCCGGGTTCGCTCTCCACGGTCATCTGGCCCCCCAGCGCTTCTACCCGTTCACGCATCGAGCGCAGGCCAAAGCTTCCCGAGGTAGGCGGCAGCAGGCCTATCCCATCGTCCTGTACATCCATCAAGACCAGATCATCGAGGTAGGAGAGGGTGAGGGTGGCGTGGCGGGCCTTGGCGTGTTTGCGGATGTTGGTCAGGGCTTCCTGGGCAACACGCAGCAGGCCCACCTCGAGCTCCGGGTGCAGCGGGCGGGGGTCGCCGGTCAGGGTGAACTGGGCGCTGATGCCGCTCTCTTGCTGCCAGCGCTGGAGCAGGCGTTGCAGGGCTTCGGGCAGGGAGGTGTTCTCGAGGATCTCCGGGCGCAGGGCCCAGACCATCCGGCGGGCTTCCGACAAACCCTCGCGCGCCGAGGTACGGGCCTGCTCGAGGTAGCGCGCGGCGGAAGTCTCGTTTTCCGAGGCCATCTCGGCGGCCTCGAGCTGCACCACAATGCTGGCAAACCCCTGGGCCAGGGTGTCATGTATCTCGCGGGCCAGACGCTGGCGCTCCTCCAAAACCCCGGCCTGGCGGGAGGTTTGCTCGAGCTCGCGGCGGGTGCGCTCGAGCTCCTCCCGCGCCCGGGTCTCCCGTACCAGGAGCTCGAGGGTAAACAGGGCATACCCCGAGTACAAAAACCCGATAAAGATGAAGAAAGCCAGGCTCAGGTTGGGGTACTCGGCGGGCGTCGGCAGTGCGCCCCAGGCCGTGTTGCCCTGGGGGCCCTGGCTCAGCACAATTTCAAAGGTGACTTGCAGCGGCTCGCGCTGGGCCCACCAGACCGACAAAGCGCCCAGGCCCAGCACGATCAAGAGCACTGCCCACAGGGGTACCCAGTAGCGGGCTACCACCGGAATCAGGCCCAGCGCCAGAAAAGGCAGGTAGTTCTGACTGAGCCAGGCTACCACTGCAATCCCGATCAGGATTAGAATCGCAAACTCCCAGGCCCGGCGCTGTCCGGGCCGTACCGCCCAGACTACCGCCGCCAGCAAGGCCAGGGCCGCCCCCAGGCGCCAGGCTGTCTGGGCCGGGTCTTGCCAGGGCAGGAGGGTGGGTACCTCGAGCGGCCTGGCCGGCACCAGCAGGGTAAAAGCCAGCACCGCGAACAGGTTAAGCGCCGTGAGCACCACCACCACCTGCGCAACGGGGCGACCTGCAAAATAGCGCCGGAACCACCCGACCATGGGGAAATTGTAGCCCAGCCATCCCCCAGGGTTTGCGCGGGAATGCCCATTTGTCCACCCTACGCAAACCCGTTTTCCCATGACAAAATGGGCCTGTCCTGATCACCTTGCTCTTCCCAAGGGCATTGATTATCTGGAGGTTGCATGCAAAAAATCACCCTGCCCCACCGCTACTCGGCCAGCGGTTCGCGCTTCCGCGAAGCCACCATCGAGACCGGCTGGCTGTGCTTCAAAAATAGCGCGGTCTCGATTCGCATTAACCTTCCGTCGCTGACGCGGCTCGAGCGCTCCTATCAGATGCGCGACTGGTTGCTGGCGGTGGCTTTTGTGGGCCTGTTTGTGGGGCTTGCAAGCCTGGGGCTGCGCTCATTGGGCTGGCTCAACATCCCACAGCTCCTAAAAACTAACCCTGCGCTCCTGGAGTACGGCACCCTGGCCCTGGCGGTAGTCGCCCTTTTGGGTTACCTGCTCTTCCCCATCCGGGTGCTGTACCTCTACGACGGCAACTCCGCCCCACTTTTGGTGATGGGTAGCAAAAAAGCTGTCGAGGATATGGAAACCACCCTCTGGGCCTTCCTCGAGGTCCGCCACAAGCAGCAGTCCTGAAGAGATCACAGGTAATCCTATTCAGTGGGCTGCTTATTTTTAGTTTACAAGATTTGTAAACTTTGCTAATCTGACCTATACGGGTTGATGGAAAGGCTCGAGGCCTACCCCAACCCATAGGGAGGATAGATGTCGCTACTGCGTAAAGGTTCGCCATCCAGGCCTGCTGCTTCGGCTTCACCCCAACAGACCACCCGGCCCCAGTACGCACTGATTGGGCTGGGGCTGCTGGGAGTCGGTTGGTTGTACGTACAGTTGCCTGCAGCCCAGGGGCTGTTGTTATTGCTGGGAATTGGGCTAGGCTTTAGCCTCTTTCACGCCCGCTTTGGCTTTAGCTCGGCCTTCCGTCAGCTCCTGAGCGTGGGGCAGGGACGGGCTTTGCAGGCCCATATGCTGCTGCTGGGCGTAACCGCGACCCTGTTTGCCCTTCTGTTTGCCTTAGGGCAGGGATTGGGCGGCCAGCCCTTGAGCGGCTACCTGGCCCCCATCGGGCCTGGCCTGCTGCTGGGGGCCTTTTTGTTTGGGATGGGAATGCAACTAGCCGGGGGGTGCGCCTCGGGCACACTATACGCGACGGGGGGCGGCAGTCTGCTGGGTCTGGTGGCGCTGGTGAGCTTTATGGGGGGCTCGGTGCTGGGGGCCTGGAACCTCGAGTTCTGGACAACCGGGCCCGGGGCCGCAGGCACCCTGCCGCCCATCTCGCTGGCCGAGCGCCTGGGCCTGTGGGGGGCCCTGGCCGTCACGCTGGCCTTGGTGGGGGGGCTGGCCCTGCTGGCCGAGTGGATCATCCGCAAGCGGCAGCCCCCACCACTTTTTCAGCCTCGAGGCCCCCAGGGCTGGGCCCGGGTGCTGCGCGGCGCCTGGCCGCTATGGGTCGCTGCTTTAGCGCTGGCTGTGCTCAACGCAGCGGTGCTCTACGTAAGCGGGCGACCCTGGGGCGTTACCTACGGACTGACCCTGTGGGGTTCGCAGGCCGTGGAGGCCCTGGGTCTGGCCCAGCCAGCGTTCTGGGGCTTCTGGAATGGCGAGTCGCCCCTGGGGCGCTCCCCCCTGAGCCACCCCACCGCCCTGACCAACCTGGGCATCCTGCTGGGCGCGCTGCTCAGCGCCGCCGCCGCCGGGGTATTCGGCAAAAACCCCCGCCTGGGCTGGAAAGTCCTGCTGGCAGCCGTGCTGGGCGGGCTCTTGATGGGCTACGGAGCACGGCTGGCCTACGGCTGCAACATCGGGGCCTACATTGGGGGGGTGGCCTCCTTCAGCCTGCATGGCTGGGTCTGGCTGGTCATGGCCTTGCTGGGCACCGGCGCCGGACTGAAGCTACGCCCCTGGTTTGGGCTCTCCAACCCCAAGCCCACCGACTCGGTCTGCTAGGGGCCTTTACGGGCGTACCCAAAACGTCTTCATACGCATTTCAGCAGTATCGTTCACTTTGGCAAGCCAAAACGATACTACCGAAATGCTGTTCTACTCCCTTTGGTCGGCTTGAAATCTTCACCTTTGACTACGCATGGCGGTGAAGGATTCAAGCAGGAACGGTATCACTACTTCACCCCAAACTACGGTTCGCTGCTGGCAAACCCCACGCTCCCACTACTCGCGTTCCACACAAAGCTCCAGTTGCGGTTTCCACTTGGAACCAGGAGGCCGGCATCCATGAGCGCCCCCTCCGCATCGAGGCGCACGAAACCGCCAGGAACAAAGACGGCCAGGCGGGCGTCGAGCTGCGAGGAGACCACCGGCGAGAGGCTATCGCGCAGGATTTGGTAACGGTCCATCCACGGTGGGTTGGCAAAATTGAAATCGGTGCGATCGCAGGAAAGCGCCAGGCGCCAGCCCTTGGGGGGCGTCGCAGGTGCGGCGGCGGGCGTGCAGGGAGCGGGCAATTGCGGGGTGGCGAGGCTGCCGATAACGTTCGCGCTTCCCCCGCCGCAGTCCTCGAGGCCTTGAACAAGCTCGAGGTTCGTCACATAACGTAAACCGTTCATGTAAACCTGCTCGGCAGCCTGGTAGTAGAGGATTCGCAGCCGCAACAGGGCAACAGTGCGGTAGGTCGGCTCGGAGAAGCGGGTGGCGAGGGTGGCGCTGGCGCGCCAGGCCTCGGCGTAGAGGGTGCGAAGGGCGCGGTCGGCAGCCTGAAAGGCAGGCAGGGCTGCCTCGCGCCAGGCAGAGGCGCTGGCACAGCCGAGGTTAGCACCAAAACGGGTACCGAGTTCGGACACAGTGCGGTCGAGGGTGGCCTGGGCAGCCTTGAGGGCCCGGCCCTGCGCAGGTGCGTAACTGTTTTGGTCGCTAAGGCTGGCTGCGGAGTTCAGGGCATTGTCCAGGAACGTTACGAACTTGGCCTTGATGGCCCCTACCCGCCGCTCCGAGGCGATCTCAACCCGGCGACGGCCCTGTGCCGCCAGGGCGGCCTGAAACTCTTCCAGCTTGGGCCGGCGGTTCACGATCTCTTGATACAGGGCTACAAGCGCCTCCCGCGCCCCCTTGGTCTGGCCGGGGGGAACAAAGTCCAGGCTGGGCAAAGCAGGTACGGTGGGGACGATGGAAAAAGCCTCTGCGAGAGGGCGGGTTTCGAGGTTTTCGACCCCAGGCAGGCTGTGCCGCCACCAGGCGCGACGTGCCCACACCTCGGACTCGGCGCATTTATTCTGCGCACCCAGGGTGTAGGCAAGGTTGACCCGGGCCTCCTGCAGGTTGGGGTCGGCCTGGGCCGCCGCACGCAGGGCGGCCTCGGCCTCGGGCAGCCGCCGCAGGCGCATTAAGGCGTGGCCTTTGTTATTGAGCAGCAGCGGACGCAGGGCAGCGGGCGGGTTCAGCCGCTCGGCTGCCGTGATTAGGGCCAGCGCTTCAGCGAAGAGGCCGTAGTAGTTGGCGAGGCCCGCCAGGTTCACCAGATGCGCGGGGTTGCGTGGCTCCAAGGCCTGCGCCCGCAGCAGCAACCCCAGGGCCAGTTGCGGTTTGCCCGTCACCGCCGCCAGCGCCGCGGTGCGGCTGGCGTTGCCTGCGTCGCGGTACTCGGGCTGGGTTTCCATCAGCCGCACACTGCCCGGCCCCGAGGCTGCGTTCAGGGCGCGTTTCAGATTGGCCAGGGCAGCAGCCTGGGTGGGCACAGGCTGGGTTCCAGAGCTCGGCGGGGCCACCCGTTGTAGCTGCTGTCGCTGGGCCTGGAGCATCCGCAACTGCTGTTGCAGCATCGGGCGGCTGGGGTCGTCGGCCTCGAGGTCGCGCAGTTCCTCCTCCAACTCCCTGATACTCTCATCGAGCCCCGCCATTATGTTTTGTCCCAAAGCTGCCTGGCCGCCGCGGGTCTCTACATCGCGGTCGGGGTTGGTCAGGGCCGAGAAACTGGTGCCCAGTGAATCGGGCTTGGGGCACTTTTCACCAATGTTGATCTGCAAATCGCTCAACGCGGCCATGCGCGGGGCCTGGGCCTGGGCCAGGGCAGCCAGCAGACAGATAAACAGAACCGAAATTCTCATCTAGCCTCCTCTCGGTTTTGTCTAGGGGGTTAGGGTGATGGTGATCGGGTTGATAGCTTGTAAGCTGAAAATCTTCCCCTGCATCCCGATGCCGGTAATGTTGTCGGTGATGTCCAGATTACCACCATCAAAGGCGCCGCTAAAAGCGTTGAGCATGACTGTATAGGTGCCCGGCGTGAGCGGCGTGGGCGGGTCGGTCTGGGCGCGGGGCGCAAAGCTGAGTTCGGAGCCGAGGTAAAAGGCAGAGTCGGAAACCCCCGAACCGCCCTGGCGCTGGAAGATCACCTGATACAGCGCACTATAGCCAGGCTGGCTGGCGGCGCTGTCGTTCCAGGTGGCCGTCAGGCTGGCAGCGCTGTAGCTGCCTCCATTGGCCAGGTTGCCCCAGCTCACATTGCCCAGTGCAAAGGCCGAGCCGCTGCCGTCTATGCTGCCGTTGCCATCGGCATCAATGCTCAGGGTATAGCGCCTGCCAGCTACGATGTTGAAGTTGCTGGCAAAATAGTTGCCCGTGCCCGGTGCCAGCTCGCTAAGGGTTACGGTGTTGCCCAAATTGTCGCTGAGGGTGATCTGGGCACCGGAAGCTGGTTCGGCATCTTCCAGGTCGCCGTCGGCGTTGGGGATACCTTTCTCGAGCTGCATGAAGACAATCCCGCCCGGCTGTAACAAAGCTGTGGCCTCGAAAAAGCCCTCGGGGGCCGGGGCCACGCGGATGGGGAGCGGGTTGGTGGCTGCGGCCCTTACCGACTGGCTGGATGCAGCAGGGCAGGGCCCTGGCCTGCGGCTGTAGTTTTGGCCATCCAGGCCGATCAGGTCGTCCTCGTAGACCTTGCCAATGTCAATCACCTTTGCGCCCGGCTTGGGGATTAGATTTCCCCTCGAGTCCACAAAGGTATCGGTGTAGGTCTTGGTCGCCACGAAGTTGACCGGCACCCCCTTCTGTATGGTGATGCTGGCCTGTCCCAGCCGGTTGGTCACCGCCCGAAGCCCCGGACGCGCCGTGACTACCGCTCCTTCCAGCGGCTTATTCCCCGGCCCAAACACGGTTACGTCCACGCACTCCTGTTCCTGTACCGTGGGGGCCCCGCCGTACCAGGAAAAATGGCGGATGCTGGCCCGGAGCACCGGGGTGGTGCCGTCTACGCTCGAGCGCTCCACCGTACCCTCCACAAAGTCCTCCCAGCGCCCGGTCTGGGGGTTGTAGGCGTAGCAGTGGATCTTGTCACCAATCTTGTACTGGCTGCGCAGCTCCGGGGGGATGGGCAACTCTACGATGGCGCTCGAGCCCGGCTTGAGGTTGATGCGGCGGTTTTGCGAGTCGAGGATGCTGAACTCGGCAAAGGTCACCGGAGCCAGCGGCGTGGGGCTGACCCCTCCGGCCACCAGATCGCCGGGCAGGGCTGCGTCTTCCTTGGTAGGGTCGAGCGGCGTGACCACCACCCGCAGGTTGGTATCGGTGGTCTCGAGGCTGTTGGGCTGGAAGATGACCGCATACGGCCCGGCCTCGGTGCGCTGGAAGAGGGTGCGGGCCTGGGTGGGGTTGTAGCTTTGCTCGGTTCCGTCTTTCTTCAGGGCCACCAGCACGGTCTGGGCGCTGTCGGCCGACTCCGCGATGCCGTGGCCGGGGGCGTAGCCAGTCTTCTCGAAGTCGAGCTTGACCAGGCCTGCTGGTAAACCGCGCAGCTCGAACTCGCCCCGCGCATCGGTGGTGGTGGTACGGCTGCTGCCCACCACCCGCACCGTCACGCCCGAGAGCCGCGCCCCAGAGCCAATATCCGTTACCAGCCCCGCCACAGTGTTGGGGGCGCTGGGGGCCGTATTACCCCCACTGTTGTCGCCGCCGTTGCAGGCCCCAAGGAGCCCCATCAGAGCCACCAGCCATAGTCTGTTTCGCATAATTCCTCCTATTGCCGACGAACCACCACCACATCGAACGAGAGGCCATCTATCGGGATGGCCTGGGTTACTTGCTTGCGCTCCAGGTCGAAGACCACCAGGTGGCCCTCGGTACCGCTGCTCACGATGTACACCCGCCTGCCGTCGGGCGAGAGGGCCGCGTGGGTGGGGTTGACAAAGACTTTATTGGCGAGCTCGAGCCGGAAGTTTTGCACCTGACCCGAGTCCAGATCCACCAGCGAGACCGCGTTGGAGTAGTAGTTGAGCGATAGGATTTTCCCCTTGCCCACGGCCAGCATCCCCAGCGGCCCCGGCGTAACGGTGAAGCTTTTGGGGCTTGCGCCGGGCGCGTGCAGGCTGAGGGTGTTGGACTCGAAGTTGGAGACCAAAGCCCCCTCCCCCAGCGGCAACACAAAGGCCGGGTCGGAGCCGGTAGGGGCCTCGGCCAGGGTTTGCCAGGTGTCCTCATCGAGCCAGCGCACCGCGCTGGCCTCGGTGCTGGGCTGGCGGGGGCGCAGCGCCACCACCAGCCGGGCGTTCACCCGCGCCACATCGGCAGCCTCGTTCGCGCTGCCCGAGGGCGGTAGGTTGACGGCCCGCACCACCTGCCCGCTGTCCAGGTCAATCTCGCTCAGGCGGCCCTGGCGGATGTGGGAGACGAAGAGCCTGGCAAAGTCGCTCGAGAAGGCGATACCCACCGGTCGTTCACCCACGATGAAGGGCCTGGCCCCGCCGGGGTTATGACAGGCAAAGCAACTGGTCTGGGAGAAGGCATCCTGCTCGAGGTGGGCCTGGATCACCGTACCGTCGGGGCGGCGCTCGGGCACCGGGGCAGTCAGGAAGGTGCGGCGAACCGATAGCGTGCGCATATCCACCTCAGCTACCGCCTGCGAGCCCACCAGCACCACGTATACCTTGTCTCCCTCCGGGCTCACGACCATCCGGTGTGGCAACCCCCCCACGGTGATGTGCTGGAGGGTTTTGCCCTGCACAGGATCTACCACGGCCACCGTACTCGAGCCGGCCTGGCTCACCAGCACATAGTGGGGACTGACCGCCGGCGCCCCCGAACAGGCTGTCAGTAAAACCCAGCCAAGGAGCATTGCCTTTCGCATAACAGCCCCTTATCTATTGCCGGCGCTCGAGGTTGTACCAGGGCCCCTGCCCGCTGGTGTAGCAAATGTAGGGGCTCCAGGCGTGGCCTGGGTAATGGCAGCCCAGCATGAAGTCCTCACGACCCGCCGGCAGGGTATAGCTCCAGCGGTGGTAGCTGGTGAGGGGCTTGAGGGTGTACTCCTGCACCCCATCCTCCGAACCACACTCACGGATGCGCACGATCAGCCTGGCCTGGGTGGCCTCGAGGCGCACATCCCCCTGGTAGGTGTAATCATCGCGCTGGTTGGTGATCTTGAACAGGGCGTTGCCCTTTTCGAAGTAGATGAGGTCTTTTTTGCAGACCCCCTCCAGGTTAACCCGGACATACGCCAGGGCCAGCTCGTAGCCACCCGGTAACCAGCGGATGAACCTGTGATGCCCGGTACCCTCAGGAAACTGGTAGGCCCCGGTCTGCGGGTTGTAGAACTGGGTATCCCGGTGTCCCCACACTCCCAGCATCTCTCTGTAGGGGCCATCGGTACCCAACTGGAACTCTTGGGGCTGGGGGGGCTGGGCAGGGTCTGCGGGTGGGCTGGGGTTGAGCAGCTTAAACTTGAGGGGATAGGGGCCACCAGAGAGAACCATCTGCACAGTGGTGTCCAGGAAGGTCTCGTAATTCGAGAGCGCTACATCAAAGATCACGGGATCGAGCGGCAGGTTGAGAGTGGCGGGGCTGGTACAGTTTTGCACGTCCAACCGCCGCTGACGGGGCCGCAGAATTAAGCGGCTGCCGCTCAATTCGGCCTGCCCTACCATCTGGTCGAAGAAGCTGACCAGCGCGCAGTTTGATGACACACCCTGCGAGTAGTGGGCAAAGTAGTACTCGCCGTTGGGCATAACCTTGAGCTGCGCCGAGTAGCCCTGGGTCATGTTGAAAGTAATCCCGGTATAGAGGTTGGTGAACTCTCCACCGCTGGCCAGGGTGTCCTGCCAGATGCCGCTGAGTTCGGCTGGAAAGCTGCCAGTGGGGGGACTGCCCCCGCCAGGAGGATTGCTACCGCTGCTGCCACCACCGCAGGCCGCTAAAAAAAGGGGTATTGCCAGTAAAAAAATAGCCTTGTACATGTTTTCCTCCTTGTGCCAGGGGTAGCGAACCCCACACAACCCCCTACTCTGGAGCCTCCTCTTGCTCGGCTTCCATTTCCTGCTTCAAAAAATCGGTGAGGCTTCGGGAATCCGCAAAGTAGTGGCGCTCCTCACCGTGGCTCACCGAGGCCCGCCAGACCTCGCCCTCGAGGCTAGGTTCGTACCAGATGCGAACCACATAAATCTTGCTAGGCGGTGTATTCACAAGAGTTCCTTCGGTCATTCGGTTAGGGGTTTGGTAGGTTGGGTGTCGGCAGGAGGAGGCACTCCACCGACACCCCGAGGTTCTACTTCTGCACCGTAATGGTCGCACCGGTAATAGGTAGACCACTCACGGTGGGGCTCCCTTGAGCGCTCAGTGCGGTTAGGTTGATCTGGTAGGTCTTGTTAACTGGAACCGTGTTCTGACCTCCGCCCCCACAGGCTGCCAGTGTGAGGGCTAGGGCCAGCGCCAGGAAGCCCACCCGCAAAGAGCGCATACGCCATGCACCCAGCAGCATCAAGGGCAGCATGGTAAGCAGCAGTGGCGCAGGTAGAGCCGGGAGGCTTTGGGCTTTCAGCACCGCCGGACGAGCAGCCAACGTACTGGCGATATCGGCTACCACCAAGAACTGGCTGTTGCCCGGACTGAGGGCCAGTGGGCTGGACAGGCTGAAGGTGAGGGTGCCGTTGTCAGCACTGAAGTTACCGGTGGCGATGGGTGTCTCACCTGAGTCAATTTGACCGTTAGCGTTGGCATCGCGGATCAGCTTGACCGCCGTGAGGTCGAGGCCGTCGTGGCCAGTACCCGTGGCCTGCAGGGTGATGCTTTGGAGCTGGGTAGCTTGCGAGGGATTGAGGGTGAAGGCCAGCATCGAGACGTTACTCTGGCCCTTGTTGCGGGTGGCATCGGTGGGGGCGTTGGCGGGCTTGGCGGCGGTAATGGTCGGGCTTCCTGCCGGTGTGGTGTTAAAGGTAGCCGTGACCGTCTTGGCAGCATCCATCGTAACCGAGCAGGTACCTGTACCTGTACAGGCCCCACTCCAGCCAGCAAAAGTAGAACCGGTATCGGCCACCGCACTCAGGATCACGCTAGCCCCCGAGCTAAAGGCAGCGTTGCAGGTCGCACCGCAGTTGATGCCCGCCGGGCTGCTGCTCACCGTGCCGCTGCCGGTACCACCTTTATTCACTGTGAGCGCGAAGCTGGCTGCAGGAGCCTGGGTGTAGTTAACGCTGGCGGTAGCGCTACCGGTGGTCACGTTCACGGTCTGGCTGGCTGGGTTGGGGTTGTAGGTGACACCACCCACCACCACACTGGGTGCGGTAACCGTGTATGTACCTGTTACCACATCGGAAAGCGACTGGCCGGTACCGGTCAGGATGGTGCGCTGCTGGTTGAAACCGTTCGGGCCGGTGATGGTGAGGGTCGCGCTGTTGCCGCTGGGCAGACCCGTCACTTGCAGGTTCAGGGTACCGAAGCTCTGAGCAGTATTGAAGGTAGCAGTCACGTTTTGCGCTGCGTTCATGGTTAGGGTACAGGTGCCCGTACCGCTGCAACCACCCCCACTCCAGCCAGCAAAGGTAGAGCCGCTGGCAGCAGCCGCGCTAAGGGTAACGGCCGTACCTGCATTGAACGACGCAGAGCAGGTAGCTCCACAGTTGATGCCACTTGGGCTGCTGGTGATCGTGCCGCTACCGGTGCCGCTTTTGTTGACGGTAAGGTTGAAGGTAGAGGTGGGCGCGGTGTTGAAGGTTGCGGTGACGCTCTGAGCCGCACTCATCGTGACCGTGCATGTACCTGTACCACCACAACCACCTCCACTCCACCCTGCGAAAACCGAACCCGACGCTGGTGCCGCGGTTAGCGTTACCGTGGTTCCCTGGGCGAAGCTGGCGGTACAGGTGGCCCCACAATTGATACCCGCTGGGCTGCTGGTTACGGTTCCTGAACCTGTGCCGTTCTTATTGACCGTGAGGGCAAAGGTGGGAGCAGCCGAGGTGGTGAAGGTCTGGGTAGGGCTGTTGAAAGTTCCCGCGTCGGTAACGAAGCGGTAGCGCCAGAAATAGGTGGTGTTGGGGGTAAGGCCGGTTAGGCTGGTGCTGACGCTGGGAAAATTGAGGGCGGTGTTGGGCACGGTAGCTGGAGGCACCGAGTTGCCGAAGGAATTGGTGGTTCCATAATCCACATACAGCAGACCACCCTTGAAATAGCTAAAAAGATTCACCCCAAGGGTCGCAGTGGTAGCGCCAATCCCGCTGCTTTGCAGGTTCTGGAAGCTGGCCTGATAAAAGACCGTCACCGGCTGCACCGGTGCAGCGTTGCCATAAACAGTCACTGCGACGGCGGTAAGGCGGTGGGTGTTGGGGCCTGCGAGCCCCAGCAACTGCTGGTTGAAGCGCACCGGTACTCTTATCTGCAGTTGCCAACCACTGGGTATAGGGGCAAACCCAAACGAGACTCCGCCCGCGTTGCCAGGTTGTGCCGCCTGTGCGCAATATCCTTGAAACCCTGATGGGTTACCAGAAAAATCAACCACCGTGCCATCGGAAAGTCTAATTAGGTAACAATAGACTGGATTCTGGGCGCTTACTTCAAAGCTGGCCCCAGTGGGTAAGAAAAAGTCAAAACCAACCGTATCATTTGTACAAGGGCTGACGTTGGTGGAACTCGCCCGAATATAAGCCAGGTCGCCGGTTTTTGGGTATGGCTCGTTAGGGTCGGCAAAGTACCCAACGGAGTTTTGTGTCGCTGTTACGGTGTTACCTGTGACCGGGCATACTGTTTTGACGGACACAGGTTGACTATCCAAATAGGCCCGCGCGGCGTGGGATAGGCTATTCAGAGCCAAGAAAAGCAGTAGGAGCAAAACCCTCGAGAGCTGGTTTTCTTTCATGCCTCCCACGGTAGCCTGGGCAGCATGACTGGAGGATGACTGTAGCCTAGAGGCTCGAGAGGCCGGCCGATCGAGCCGCCTGAAGAATCGCCTGGCTCAGAGGGTTCTGGCTTAAGAAACTGGGTCGGTGCTGGGAAGGCACTTCGTTTTCAGCGATTCTCATCAAGTAGCCCAGCACCTGCTCTATCAAGGATAGATCAGCAGGCAAGCTGGCCGCCTGGGCAGAGCAATGCACCCAGAGCACCTCGAGTTTTGTGCAACCCGTCGGCCAGTAGCCTTCCAGCAGCTTTATAGCTGCCTGTGCGTGCGCTTGAGCTTCCTTCAAACCACCTCGGGACGAACCAGACCGACACAATAAGGTCTCGGCCAGCAGGGTATGGGCGGATATTTGCAGGGCGGGAAAGTCTCTTTCCTGGGCCAGCGCCAGGGCTTCTTTAAGGTACACAGGTGCTTCATCGGGCAGTATGCGGGCTTTGGCCAACAAAAAGCGCCCATAGGCCTGGCTTTGCTGGCCATCAAAAAGTTCACTCAGCTTTTCCAACCACGAGCCGACTTCTTCTCCCCGACGGTGCGCCAGCAAAAGGCCCAGGATGCGGTAAGTGGCCTCGTCGCGCCGGGGCAGGTCGGGTGCGCCCAGGGCCCGGTTCAGCCAGTCCGAGGCGGCATCCCACGCCCCCCACACCCAGTGGAGCCGGGCCATCTGGTACTCGCTAAAAGCCCGTGTCCAGCCCCACTCCTCCGGAACAATCTCCAGTGCGCGTTCCAGGGCTTGCTGGGCCTCTGCGTAGCGCTCGAGGTCGTGGTAGCGCAGGGCCAGGTTGTTGAGGTGGTGCACCTCGCGGCCTGTAACGCCTTGCGTACCCTCGAGCAAGCGCCCGGCCTGGAGCTGCGCCTCCAGGGCTGCTTCGGCCAGACCCAGCGCAGCCAGCGAGACGGCACGGTTGAGGTGCAAACCCACCCGCATGATGCGGTTTTCGGAGCGCTCCAGAACCGGTTCGGCCTCCTGGTAGTAGGCCAGGGCCTCGCGGTGGCGCTCGAGCTGATCGTAGGCGATGCCCAGGCGCGAGGTGCAGATGGCGGCCTGAAGCACATCGCCCCGTTCCCGATGAAGCTGCCGGAGTTGCTCCAGGGCCTCGACCAGGGCAGGGGTTTTGCGCTGCACATACAGCGACTGGGCCAGCGAGTCCAGCAGGCGGATGCGGAGCTCGGGCAGCCCGGCTTGCTCGGCAGCCTGCAAGCCCTGCCGGGCCGCCGCTTCGGCCTCAGACCCATAGCCATGCTCGGCCTGCCGGATGGCCTCGCACAGCCAGGCTCTGGCCTGCTTCTCGGGGGTATCGGCCATCGTCTGCATACGCTCAATCAACCTGGCGTGGCGCTGGCCGGTATCGAAGCGAACCATCACCCGGCTTAAAACCTCCAGCAAGTCGAAGGCCTGGGCCTCTCCTGTGTGCTCGAGGGCCTGCTCGTAGAACTGGGCGGCCTCAGTCAGTCGGTAGGCCTCCTCGGCCCTGCGGGCGGCCTGTACCAGAAAAGGAACCGCCCGCGCAGGCTCAGCCCCCAGCCAGTGGCCTGCAATGCGGGCTGGATCGGCCCCTACTCCTTCCAAATACGCCGCGATTTGCCGATGTAGATAGGCTTTGATGCTGGCCGGTATGCTCCCCAGGGTAGCCTCGTAGAGCAGGTCGTGGGTAAAGGCGTTGCCCCGCAACATCTGGGCCGCCTCGAGCTCGGCCCAGGGTTCCAAGAGCTCCCAGGGGGTGGCCTCCAGCACCGAAGCGGCCAGTTCGGGCGAGAAGTCGGGCCCGGCCACAGCAGCCGTGCGAATCAGCCGTTGGGCTGGCGGAGAAAGACCCTCGAGGCGGGCCTGAATGAGGGTACGCACCCGGCCCGAAGCCGGGAGCTTTTGTGGAACCCCTTTCTGCAAGGCCCCCGACTCCACCAAGCTACGGGCCGTCTCAAGTACAAAAAATGGGTTACCCCCGGTGTAGCGCACCAGTGTTTGCGAGAGCGACGCCAGACCCGGCACCTCGAGGCTTTGTACCAAGGCTTCGACCTCGGCGGGCTGCAATGGCTCCACGTCCAGCAGCACCGCCAACCCTGCCTCCACCAGGGGCAGAAAAATGCCCTGCTCGACCTCGGGCGCAATCTCGCCCCGACGATAAATCTCGATGGTGAAGGGGGGCTGTCCTTGGCCCCCCACCCCGCCATATTTGTTGAGCTGATAAAGCATGGCCTCGAGGCTGGCCCGGTCGAGGTACTGCGCGTCGTCGCTAACCTGAATGCTGGGTCTGTCCGCAAGATGTGAATACAGCGTGAGTTCGGCCAGGGCATCGTAAAAGCGCAGTTTTTCGGCTTCGGATAGCAGGGGTGGGGGCGCATCCTGCGCCAGCTCGGGCAGGATACGGGCCACCTCGCGCCGTACCCAGGCCGGTAGGTTGTGCAGCAGTTCGGGCCGCTCGGCAAAAGATTCGCGCAGGCTGCGGGCATAACTCGAGTAAGGCACCCCGGCATCGCCAGGACGAGCCGCCAACAGCACCACCCGCCCCTTCGATGCTGCGAAATCGAGCGCAAGTCGAGTTTTTCCCACCCCTGGCTCGCCGCGCAACAACACCACCTGGCCTTTCTGGTAGGCCTCCTCCATCTGGGCCCAAAGCTTTTCCCGGCCCACCATCACCGGCGGGCGCAACAAACTGAGGGGGATGGCGCTTTTTTGCGGGGGGGCGCTTTGCTCGAGCCCCGCACCCTGGGTAATCTGTGCCGCCAGCGCCTGGGTTTCGGCCAGCGGGGCCACCCCCAGCTCGCGCTTTAGGACAGTCTGACAACGCTCGTAAGCCTTGAGCGCAGCGGGCCGATCCCCGCTCAGGTACAAGAGCCGCATCACCCGGCGGTGGGCCACCTCCGAGAGCAGGTCCTGCTCGAGCAGCCGTTCGGCGTAGGCCAGGGCCTCGCGGTACTGCCCGGCCTGCTCGAGCCCATCGGACAGCGCCGCCAGCGACATCCGTCGCAGCTCGGCCAGCTTCTCCCGCTGCACCAAGAGCCAGTCGTCGAAATCGGGGCAGTCGTCGTAATCGCAGCCCTCCAGCAACACCCCACGGGCTTCAGCCAGCTCTAGATGCCGTCCCGCAAAGTGGGCTACCTGCAACAGGGCCACATCCACCGCCAGGCCCAGCAGCTCGAGCACATCGCCTCCCCGCACCACCTCGGCCCCGGCGGCCTGCTTGAGCCGCCTCAGGGCCTGGGCCAGGTTGTTGCGGGCGGTGGGCTCGGTGGATGCGGGCCACAACAGGCCCGCCAGTTTAGAGCGGCTGGTGGAGCCTTCAAGGCTCAGGTAAGCCAGCAGACCCGCCGTCTTACGCTCGAGCGGGCGCAACTGGCGGTTCTGGATGTGCAAAGTCGGAACGCCCAGCAGCTCGAGGCGGCCCCGAGGCGGGGCGGTCTCGAGGGGTTCCGAAGCCCTTGCCAGGCGCTTGCGATCTGGCATTTATATATTGTAAAAAAACCAGGGCAGATTCGGTGTTTTTTTCGCACAAAGCCATCGAGCAGCTTCTTGGTTTTGCTCCCTACAGCCCAAACCAGGTGAAAGGATAGTAGCTCACCAGCTCATCGCGAAAAGGCTCCACCAGCCGCACGTTGGCCGCCGGGGCTTCGGGTTTGGCGAGTTCCACCCTGGGATTAAAGTCCCTGGCCCCAATCTGGCGCAGAAGCTCCTGGGGGTTGAGATTGGGTACTCCGTAGCCCAGGGCGGCATAGGTCTGAGTACGCACCCAGGCATACTCCTCGAGCGAAAAGTTCTGCCGGTTGAGCGCCTGTACCTGTATTCTTTTGGCGTCCAGCATCAGCGAACCCCCTTCGCGGAATAAATCCAGCGCAGTGCGATAATCCAGTACGAGCTGCCCTACCTGTTGGTTGGCCAGCTGATTGAGCCGGGCTTCCACGCGCCGGTAACGCTCTCCCAGTTGTTGCTTGACGCTTTGTTGCACCTTCACAAAGCGCTGCACCTGCTCGGGGCTGAGCTGCCCGTTTTCAGGGGGTGTATAAGCGGTCTGTCGCACCACACCCTGATCCAGGGTGATGATCTGTCGAAAGTCGTTGACCAGCGTCTGGGCTGGACGAATCAGGAGTGCGTAGGCGGCCCAGCCTGCCAGGGCTAAAAGCAGCAAAAAACCAGAAAGGGCTAGCATCAACCATCTTGCCACAAAGGCAGAATGCCATACGACGAACCGTCCAACTGCGGTTTCCGGTGCAATTTGGCACGTCGGCCCTGCCTAAGATCCCTGCACAATTGTGAGAAGTCCGATAAACCCGTAGTATTTGGGTATAAGGCCAGCAAGCTATGAATCAGACCCTCCAAGCCCTCGAGGCCCAGCTCAACCAAACCCAGGCCCTATCGGAGAAACTGCGTCTACTCGACGAGCTGTACCAGTTCCTGCGGCATAGCGATCTGCGCCGGGCCGGACAGGTTGTCGAGGAGATGCTTATCCTCTCGAAAGAGATAGCCTATCCAGCAGGGCGGGGCTTAGCGCTTAAAAACCTGGGCGATTTCCACTTTCGTCAGGGCAATCTGCCCGCCGCTCAGGGCTGTTTGGAAGAAGCTCTTTCGGTTCTGCGCAGATTGGGTGAGTTTAGGGGCGAGGCCAGCGCTCTCAACGCACTGGGCCACTTCCATTATTTTCAGGGTAATTTTCCCAAGGCCCTCGAGTACTACCTAGAAGCCCTCGAGGTAAGCCGAAAGTATGAACACAAAGTGCTCGAGGCCGAGGCCCTGAATGGCGTTGGTCTGGTGCAATACACCCTGGGCAACCACCAGGAGGCCGCCAAATACTTCCTGCGCAGCCTGGCCCTCAAGCGCGAGTTGGGCGATCATCTCAGCCAAGCCGAAACCCTAACCAACCTGGGCATGGTGTACCTCGAGCTTGGCGACCTTGCGGGTGCAGCCCAGCTCTACCGTGAAAGCCTGTCTATTCAGCAAGCACTGGGCGACCGTCAGGGCGAAGCCAGCGCGCTACGCAATCTGGGCGTGGTATTTCAGCGGCTGGGGCGCGTCCAGGAGGCCCTGGACTACCACCAGCAAGCCCTGCAGATTGCCAGCCAGCTAGGCAGTCCCCAGATTCGGGCCACCTGTTTGGAGAACCAGGGCCTCGCCCACGTGGCCCTGGGCAATTTGGACACGGCGCTGGAATTGCTTCAGGCCGCCAAGGCTCTCTACCAGGAACTAAGCCATCGGCTGGGCGAGCTGAGCACGCTGCTGCAAATCGGCTTACTGCTGGGCCGTAAGGGGCAGCCGGACATCGCAATTCAGGCTCTGCAACAGGGCCTCGAGCTGGCTGAAGAGCTGGGTACGCAAAAGCTGCTGCTCGAGTTTCACCAGGCCATAGCCAGCGTTTTCGAGGCAGGGCAGAAACCCGCATTGGCCCTGTACCACCTGCGGCAGGCCCTCGAGATTGAGCGCAAGCTACACAAAGAGCAGCAGGCCCAAAGAACCGCCGCCCTGCTGGCTGGGTTTCAGGTAGAAAAAGCCCGTCAGGAAGCGGAAATTGAACGGTTGCGCAGCACCGAGCTGGCCCGTGCCAACCGCGAACTGGCCCTGGCTATAGAAAGTCTGAGGGAGGCCAACGCCGAGAAGTCGCGCCTGCTGGATAAGCTACGCCAGCAGTCGGCTGAGCTGGAGCGCCTGGCCCGCCAGGACCCCCTAACCCGACTGCATAACCGCCGCTACCTGGAGGAAAACCTCGAGCGTGAGTTTGCTGCCTCCAAGCGCTACAAATTCCCCCTCAGCGTAGCGCTTGTAGATATCGACCATTTCAAGCAAATCAACGATACCTTTTCTCATCAGGTTGGCGACGACGTGTTACGGATTGTTGGACAAATTCTCGAGTCCGGCTGCCGGGGGGTAGATTTTGCCGCCCGCTATGGGGGTGAGGAATTTGCCCTGGTCTTCTCTCAAACCGACCTGGCAGGAGCCCTGATTGCCTGCGAACGGGTACGGCAACGCATCGAACAGCATCACTGGGCCGCTCTGCACCCCGATCTGAAGGTAACGGTAAGCATCGGGGTAAGCTGTGACCCCACCCTCCCCAACCACGAAAAACTCCTGGCCGCCGCCGACGAGCAACTCTACAGGGCCAAGCGGGCTGGGCGGAACCGGGTATTCCCGCAAAGCTAGCTTCGGGCTCAGGCGCATGCGGGGGTCTCCCCCGTTGCCTTTTGAGTCCGCTGCAAGCAGAATCGGTTTATGCGTCTGCACTCCGAAGTAACACAGGCTCTGCAAAACCGCCAGGCAGTGGTGGCCCTCGAGTCCACCGTTATCACCCACGGCCTGCCCCGCCCCCTGAACCTGGAGCTTGCCCGCAAACTCGAGGATACCGTGCGCCAGGCAGGGGCCGTCCCCGCCACCATTGCCATCCTGAGGGGCGAAGTGGTGGTGGGGCTGACCCCAGACGAGCTCGAGGCCATTGCCACCGACGACACCGCCGACAAAGCCAGCCTGTGGAACCTGGGGGCCCTGCTGGCCCAGGGCAGGAGCGCAGGCACCACCGTGGCCTCCACCACCTTTCTGGCCCACAAGGCCGGCATTCAGGTTTTCGCCACCGGCGGCATTGGCGGCGTGCACCCCCACCCCTACGACGAATCGGCAGACTTGCTCGAGCTCTCCCGTACCCCCATTGTGGTGGTTTCGGCAGGCCCTAAAAGCATCCTCGACCTCGCGGCCACCCTGGAGCGCCTGGAATCGCTGGGGGTAGCCCTGTTAGGCTATAAAACCAACCACCTGCCCGCCTTTCACAGCCCCTCCAGCCCCTATCTCCTACCGGCTCGGGTGGAGTCGGCCCAGGAGGCTGCCCGGGCTTACAAAGCCGCCCGAACCTTGGGGCTACCGGGGGCCAGCCTGGTGCTTAACCCCATTTCCAAAGGGCTGGACTTTACCCAGGTGCAGCGCTGGGTGGAACAGGCCACCCAGGAAGCCGCCCGGCTTGGGGTAGGCGGAAAAGCCCTCACACCGTTCTTACTCCGGCGCATCTCTGAGTTGAGTGGGGGCCAGACCGACGAGGTCAATCTGCGGCTACTGGAAGAAAACGCCCGCCTAGCAGCCCAAATTGCCCTGGCTCTAACCCAGGAATAGGCCCTTTTGCGTTACTTATACGCATCCAAACTTTGTGGCTTAGAATAAAGCGAAATGTGTGAGTTGGGGAAGCGGCTAAAGGAAGCCCGCGAGGCCAGGGGGCTGGAGCTAGCCCAGGCCGCAGAGGTGCTTAAGGTGCGGCGGGCCATTCTGGAAGCCCTAGAAGACTGTCGATTCGATGAACTACCCGAACCGCCCCTGGCTCGAGGCTATCTCAAGCGCTATGCCCAACTGCTGGGCCTCGACCCCGCACCCCTGCTGGCCCTTTATCCCAGCAGTGCCCCGCAAATCTCAGAGCCCGTATCTCCTCCCAGCGACAAACCCTCCGCTACCTCGAGGCCTGGCTGGCTCTGGGCCGTTCCCTTAGCGGTGCTGCTGGTACTCCTGGGCTGGTGGGGGTACCGCACCCTCAACCGCCCTAGCACGTCCACACCCACCCCCCCGCCCTCTGCCCCCGTCACGCCCCCACCCCCCAAACAGGTTAGCTTGCGCATCGCCACCCAGCCCCCCGGCGCCCGGGTCTACCTGGATGGTTTCTTGTTGGGCCAGGCCCCACTGGAGGCCAGGGTCGAAGCCGGAGAACGTACCCTCCGCGTCGAGGCAGCCGGCTATCAAAAATACGAGCAGGTGCTCACCCTGCAAACAGACCGCAATCTAAGCTTTGCCCTGACGCCCGTTCCTCCCGCATCCAGCGCCCCTGAACCCCCCGCTCCAGGAACTGTGCCTCCCACCAATCCCACCTCTCCCACACCCACTACAGGTCTTGTGCTGAGGCTCGAGGGCACTAGCTGGGTTCGTGTCACCGATGGCCGCACGGGCCGGCTGCTGTATGAAGGCACCGTAGCCAGCGGAACCCAGCTCAGCTACCCCCTGCCGGTGGTGGTGCGGGTTGGCAATGCCGGGGTGGTGCGGGCCATCGTCAACGGTCAGGATCGGGGCCGCATGGGCAATGTGGGACAGGTGGTCACACAGCGTTTTGGGGAATAGCCCAGGCCCCCTAGAGGCTCCTAGGAACCTATCCCAAACGCGGTAGGCAGATTATGTTCAGGACATGGAGCCGACAACACGCAAGCCCTACCCATCCGACGTGAGCGATGAGGAGTGGGCCTTTGTGATGCCCTACCTGACCCTGTTGCCCCTGGATGCACAGCAGCGCAAATACCACTTGCGGGAAGTGTTCAACGCCCTGCGGTGGCTCGTAAGAACCGGCGCTGGATGAACAGGGGCGTATCTGAGGATTTGGTGCATGACCTGCGGGAAACGCTGCGCCTGTTGCAGGGGCGAGCGGGCTAGGATGGGGCCAAAAAGCGCAAAGGCAGCAGGGTGCACATGGCCGTGGATACGCTGGGGCATCTGCTGGCGATGGTGGTCACCCCGGCCGATGAGCAGGAGCGTGCCCAGGTAGCGGAACTCTCAAAAGCGGTGCAAGCTGTTACCAACCAGCAAGTCGAGGTGGCCTTTGTGGATCAAGGCTGAGCAAGCCGCTGCCCAAGAGGGGATAGCGGCAAAGCCGCTACCCGAGGGTGGTCGAATGCAGCTTTGCCTGGATGGCTCGTTTTCGCCGTCTGGCCCGTGGCTACGAGCGTCTTACTGAGACCCTCGAGGGTTTTCACTGGCTGGCTTTCTCCATTCTGCTTTTGTCGAAAGCTCTGGATGGTTTACGTTTGGCTTCCTAGCAGGCTCTAGCGCTTGAGGAAATTACCCAGCATCCGTACCACATCGTCCATCACGTTGCCGTCGCGGTTCTGATCAAGCAGCATATTAACCAGGTTGAAGGCCTGAGGTTGTTGCTGTTGCATCTGGCCAGTGGCTTGCCCCAATAAATCCATCAAGCTGCCAACGTCCGCGCCCTGCTGGCGGGTGGTCTTGCCCAACGCCCCCATTACCACCGGGGCCAGCATCTCCAGTAGGCCCCCAATCTGGCTGGGGTTGATGCCGGTAGCTTGCCCAATCCCCTGCTGCACAACCTCGCGCCTATCTCCTAGCACATGGCGCAGAATACCGGCCCCCGGCCCCTGCTGGGCGTTGCTCAAAAAGCCCATCAGGTCATCCAGTATTCCGCCATCGTGATCACGCTGCAAAGCATTGGTCAGCGACTCAGCCCCTTGCGGGTCGGCGGCATTGCGCTGTAACCCTTGCAAAAGGGCTGGTAAAGCCATCCCAATTGCGCTTTGCACCTGTTTATCCTCAGCGCCGAGCTGCTTTGCCATCTGTTGAATGACGTCTTCTGAAAGAGCTGCGCCCAACAAATCTGTAAGTCCTGCCATACGATCCTCCGGTTTCTAGTAACCACACAAGCAGTTCTCAGGAAACCTTGTCCATCGTAGCGTCGCCATGTGCAGAAGATTTGTAGCCCCCTCGAGCCCGCACAGCCAACCAGCGGCAAACCTGCTATACTCGGTGCTGTTGTCGTGCCGTTGGCGCGCAGGAGATTAGATGGCAGGCAAGGTCGGGTTTGTAAGTCTGGGCTGTCCAAAAGCCCTGGTAGATTCGGAGCAGATACTCTCGCGCCTGCGGGCCCAGGGATACGAAACCTCGCCCACCTATCAGGGGGCCGATGTGGTGGTGGTCAACACCTGCGGCTTCATCACCCCGGCGGTGGAGGAGTCGCTCACGGCCATCGGCGAAGCCCTGTCGGAGAACGGCAGGGTGATTGTGACCGGCTGCCTGGGGGCCCGGCCCGAGGTCATCCAGCAGGCCCACCCGCAGGTGCTCGAGGTCACCGGCCCCGGCGAGGTAGACCGGGTCTTGGCCGCCGTACAGCGCGTGGTTCCTCCGGAGGAAAATCCTTTCACCGCCCTGGTTCCTCCGCAGGTCAAGCTCACCCCCCGCCACTACGCCTATCTGAAGATTGCCGAAGGGTGCAACCACAAGTGCAGCTTCTGCATCATCCCCAAGCTGCGGGGTCTGCAACAAAGCCGCGACGCCGCCGAGATTCTCTTCGAGGCCACCCGGCTGGTAGGCACCGGCACCAAGGAGCTGCTGGTGATCGCCCAGGACACCTCGGCCTACGGGGTGGACATCCGCCACCGCGACTCAGACTACGCGGGCAAGAAGGTACGGGCCCATCTGGTGGATCTGGTCAACGAGCTGGCCGGCCTGGGGGCCTGGCTGCGGCTGCATTACGTCTACCCCTACCCCCACGTGCGCGACCTCATCCCGCTGATGGCCGAGGGCAAGCTGCTGCCCTACCTGGACGTGCCGCTCCAGCACGCCAGCCCCAGGGTTCTGCGGGCCATGCGCCGCCCCGGGGGTGCTGAAAGCCACCTGAAGACCATCCAGGAATGGCGGGCCATCGCCCCCGACCTGGCGATTCGCTCGAGCTTTATCGTGGGCTTCCCCGGCGAAACCGAGGAAGACTTCGAGCTGCTACTGGAGTTTATCGCCGAGGCCCGGCTCGACCGGGTGGGCTGCTTTACCTACTCCGAGGTGGAAGGGGCCGACGCCAACAGCCTGCCGGGGGCCGTTCCCCAGGAGGTCAAAGAGGAGCGCCGGGCCCGCCTGATGGCCCTGCAGCAGCAGATTAGCCTGGAAAAGAACCAGGCCCGGCTGGGACAGACCCTCGAGGTCATCGTGGACGACTACGACGAGCTACCCGGCCTGGTGGTGGGCCGCTCCAAGTACGACGCACCGGGCATCGACGGGCTGGTCTACGCCGAGACCGACGGCACGGTCAAAATTGGCGACATCATCCAGGTGCGGGTTACCCAGGCCGAGGCCTACGACCTGCACGGGGAGATGGTGGGCCGGGTGGCCTGGAAACCCAGTGTTCCGGTGATGAACAACGTAGCCACGGAAACAATTCGGGTGTAAGCTAGGCCAAGTTTGGGTTATGGAACCTTCTCGAGTCGGTCTGAGCCTGAACATATCGAAAAATCGGGAGTATGGGTTTATCCTCCCTGTCAAAGTCTGTGCGGGGAGTGCACATCTTATGTATCTTCAGCATGAGGGTGTCCTCGAGGTTCGTCGCATACTCCAGCGGAGCCAGCTATGTACATCGTAATTGCCGGTGGCGGCGAGATCGGCTCACAGATTGCCAAAGCCCTGCACACCCAGCACGACCTGGTGGTGGTGGACACCAACCCCGAGGCCAAGGAGCGCCTGGGCGGGTTGGACGTGCAGGTGATTATAGGAAGCGTCACCGACCCCGAAGTTCTGCGCGAGGCCAAGGTGGATCTCTGCAACACCTTTATCGCCACCACCAACTGGGACGAGGTCAACCTGATTGCCTGCATGCTGGCCAAGGGCCTGGGGGCCAGGGAAACCCTGTGTTTCGTGGGGAAGCAGTCGTATGTGGACATCCTCACCGACCCGCGCACGGTGGAAATTCTGGGCACCCGCATCGACCAGGTCTTCTGGCCTCAGCGCTCGCTGGCTAAAGAAATTGTGGAAGTAATCCGGATTCCCGGCGCGGTGGACACCGAGGTGCTGGCCGGTGGCCGGCTGCGCTTTGTGGAGTACCAGGTGCGGGAAGGCGGCCCCTACATCGGCAAGCAGCTCGCCCTGCTGGACTGGCCTCCGGGCAGCCTGCTGGCCGGTATCCTGCGCGAGGGCCGTTTTATTGCGGCCACCGACCCCGAGTTTGCTTCGCTCGCCCTCGAGGCCGAGGATCGCATTTTCTTCATGACCACCCCCCAGGGCTTCGACGCCATCCAGGCCTGCTTCGCCCCGCGCGAACGGGTGCGCCGGGTGATGGTGGTGGGGGGCGGCAATGTGGGGTACATGGTCACCAAAGAGCTGCTCAAGCACCGCCTCGAGGTCACCATCATTGACCACAACCCCGACCGCTGCGCCTGGCTGGCCGAACACCTGCCGGGGGCGCTGGTGCTCGAGGGCGACGGCACCGACCTGGAGCTGCTGGAGTCGGAGGGCCTCGATCACGTGGACGTGATGGTAGCCGTGACCGAAAACGACGAGAAGAACCTGCTGGTCTCGCTCCTGGCCAAGCAGGTGGGCGTGGCCAAGGTGATCACACGGGTCAACCGCGGCGAGAACCGCCGCCTCTTCGAGCACGTGGGCATTGACATCCCCCTCACCCCCCGCGCCGCGGCGGTGCGCGAGGTGGTGGACTGGATCGCTCCCGATAACGTAGACCATCTGGCGCTGATCGAAGACCAGGTGGAGCTGCTGGAATTCGAACTGCCAGCCGACTTCCGCGAGACACCCTTCGATAAGCTGCAGCTCCCCCAGGGGGCCATTGCGGTGGCCCTCGAGCGCGGTACCCGGGTCTACCTGCGCTCCCCCATGCTGGCCGTTACCGGTGGCGATAAACTCCTGGTTCTTACCGACCGGCAGGTAGCCGATGAAGTCCTGGCCCAGGTTCGCTAAGGCGCGCGCAACCAACCCCATCCCGGTCGCCACCTACATGACCGGAACCGTATACGTCGCCCTTGGGGGCGTGATGGGGATTCTGGGGCTGGCCGATACCCTGCTGGGCGAGGATGCCCTGGGGTTTTTCGTAGGTGCGGCCATTGGGCTGTTGCTGGGGGCCCTTCTCCGGCGGCTGGGTAGCCCCCAGGCCGAGCCGCGCCGGGCCGAGGCCCTGCTGACGGTGGCCGGGCTCTGGATAATGGTGCCCCTACTGGGGGCCTTCCCCTTCTGGATCTCGGGGGGCCTTAGCTACCTGGACGCCCTGTTCGAGGCCACCTCGGGCTTCAGCACCACCGGCGCCACCATTCTGGCCGACTTCGAACAGTTCAGCTACGGCCTTTTTTTCTGGCGGAGCCTGAGCCAGTGGTTTGGCGGCATGGGCATTCTCCTGCTGTTCATCGTGGTGCTGCCCCACCTGGCCCTGGCCGGACGGCAGATGTTTTTTGCCGAGACCACCGGCGTACAAAAGCAACAGCTCACCCCCAAGCTGCGCCAGACCGCCAATTACATCCTGCGGGTTTACCTGTTGCTCACCCTGTTTACCCTGACCGCGTACCTTCTAACCGGTGTACCCCTATTCGAGGCAATCACCAACACCTTCTCGAGCGTCTCTGCGGGCGGCTTCAGCCCCAACCCCCAGAGTTTTGCCAACTACGCCCCCCTCACCCAGTGGATTGCCGCCGGGGTGATGTTCCTCACCGGGGTGAACCTGCTCTTGCAGTACCGCGCGATTTTTGGCCGCGAGTACGCCGCCCCCCTGCGCGACCCCGAGTTCCGGGCCTACGCCCTGATTGTGTTGGTAGTAGGGCTGGCTATGGCTGGCATCCTGTTCGTGCGCCACGACTACACCCTCGAGCCAGCCCTGCGCCACGCCTTCTTCCAGACCACCTCCATTATCACGGGCACCGGTTTCGCCTCCGCCGACTTTGCTCAGTGGGTCATCCCGGCCCAGACCCTGCTGGTCATGCTGATGTTCATCGGGGGTAGCGCCGGCAGCGTGGGGGGCAGCATCAAGGTCATCCGCTGGCTGATTATCGGGGCCCTGGTGCGGCGGGAGCTGCAGCGGGCCCTCCACCCCCAGGCGGTACTGCCCTTGCGGGTAGGCAACAAGAACATCGGCGAGGACGTAATGCGCTCGGTGGCGGCTTTCATCACCCTGTACGTGAGCCTGTTTGCCCTGGGGGTGCTGGTGATGGGAATACTGGAGGAAGATTTCGTGGTGGCTTTTTCGGCTTCGGCAGCGGCCATTGGGAATGTGGGGCCGGGGCTGGGCATGGTGGGGCCCATGGCCCACTACGGCGACCTGCACCCCATCTCCAAAGCCGTGATGATCTTCCAGATGTGGGCCGGGCGCATCGAGTTAATTGCGGTATTTTCACTGTTTACGCCTGAGCTTTGGCGCAGGCTCAGGGCCTGAGGAACCAGCCCCATGAAAAGAAAAACAAAACCCTGGCTGATAACCAACCTGCGCTTTGCCTACTATTTTCTGGGCGTGGTCTACCTGGCCCTGGGCGCGGTCATGCTGGGGCTCGAGGTGCTCTCGCTGGCGCTGGGCGAGTCGCCCTGGGGGTTTCTTTTGGGCGCCGGGGTGGGGCTTTCGCTGGGCTGGTGGTTCCGTAGCCTGGGCGACCCTAGGCACGAGCCGGGGCGGGCTGAAGCCCTGCTTTCTATTGCGCTGATTTGGCTGCTGGTGCCCCTGCTGGGTGCGATTCCCTTCTGGGTGGCGGGCGGCATGAACTACCTCGATGCGGTGTTCGAGGCCATGTCCGGCTTCACCACCACCGGCGCAACGGTGCTAGCCGACTTTGAGCAGTTCGGCTACAGCCTGTTTTTCTGGCGCAGCCTGATGCAGTGGTTCGGGGGCGTGGGGATTCTGGTGCTGGTGGTGGCTTTGCTGGCCCATCTGGCCGTGGCGGGCCGTCAGCTTTTCATCACCGAGAGCACCGGCATCCAGAAAGAACCCTTTACCCCCCGTTTGCGCACCGCCGCGCTGAGCATTCTCAAGGTGTACGCCACCCTTACCCTGGCGGCTGCTCTGTGCTACTGGATCGCCGGGGTGCCGGCCTTTGAAGCCATCTGCAACGCCCTCACCACCCTGCCCGCCGCTGGGTTCAGCCCCAACCCGCGCAGCTTCGAGACCTACAGCCCGCTGGCCCAGTGGTTCGGAACGCTGTTTATGTTCCTGGGGGGTGCGGGGTTCGTGTTGCAGTACCGGCTTTTCTTCACCCGCGACCCCCGTCCGCTCCTGAGGGATGTGGAGTTGCGGGTCTATACCCTTATTGTTCTGGTGTTTAGCACAGCACTGGCCGCCTTCCTGATGACCCACCACGCCCAGGACATGAACTATACCTGGAGCGACGCCATCCGCCACGCCTTCTTCAACGTCACCTCCATCATCACCACCACCGGCTACGCCAGCGCCGACTTTGCCCTGTGGGTTCCGGCGGCCCAGGCCATTCTGGTGGCGGCCATGTTCGTGGGGGGCTGTGCAGGCTCGGGGGCGGGCGGCATCAAGGTGATTCGCTTGCTGGTGGTGGGGGCGATCGTGCGGCGGGAGCTGATCCGCTCGCTGCACCCCCAGGCAGTCATGACCCTGCGGCTGGGCAACAAAAGCCTGGGGGAAGACGTGATGCGCTCGGTGGCGGCTTTCATCACCCTCTATGCGGCCCTGGTGGCGGTGGGCGCGGTGCTCATCTCCTTGCTCGAGAACAACTTTGTGGTGGGTTTTACCGCCAGCGCTCAGGCGGTGGGCAACATCGGGCCGGGGCTGGGCGAGGTGGGGCCCATGGGCAGCTACGCCGGCCTCGAGCCCCTCTCCAAGCTGATCCTGATTGTTCAGATGTGGGCGGGGCGCATCGAGCTAATTCCGGTGTTTGCGCTGCTCACCCCTGAGCTTTGGAAGAAGCTGCGCGGCTAGGCGGCGCGGTAAACTAAGGCCATGTCCAGACCCCTGGTTTTTCCCGAGTCCTTTCGCCTCGACCACAAAAAAGTTCGGGCTCCCTACGTGCGTTTGGCGGGGGTGAAGGCAACCCCCAAGGGCGACCTGATCGAGAAGTACGACCTGCGCTTCGCCCAGCCCAACCAGGAGGCCCTTAGCACCGGGGCCATCCACACCCTCGAGCACCTCTTGGCCACCTATATCCGCAGCCACCTGGACGGGGTGGTGGACATCTCACCCATGGGCTGCCGCACCGGCTTTTACCTGGTGGTGCTGGGCGAGCCGGGGCCCCAGAAGGTGCTGGAGGCTTTTCGGGCTACGTTACAGGACGTAGTCCATCACGCCGAGCCGGTGCCGGGGGTGAGTGAGCTCGAGTGCGGCAACTACCGCGACCACGACCTTCAGGGTGCAAAAGCCTGGGCTGGGCGGGTGCTGCACAGCAACCTCCATGTACAGGAAACCATCGAGATCGCCCAGGAGGCCTACGGAGCCAACACGCCCTGATTGCGGGGCTGCACGGTTGCGCTCAGCGAGGTACCTGAACCCCCCACGCTAAAGGTGCGCCCTTGCACCACCCGGCTAAATTGCAGGCTAACGCTCACCTGGCGGATGGCCGGAGGCCCTGCAGCAACCTCTGTAATGTTGAAGAAAGAACGCCTGGGGGCGAGGTAATCGGCCACCAGGGCCACGCTGATGCCGCCCAGTGCGCCCACAGCCCCACCGGTAGGGGCTGCGCTGCCTGAAACCACCGTGGAGGGCTCTAGAAAGCCGGTGTACTGCATCAAAACCCAGGCATCCGGATTGGCTGCATCGGGTGGCAGGCGGTCGAAGATGCTGCTCGAGTTGGCCACATAGACCGCCCGGCTAAGTGGGTAGTAGGCGAAAAAGCGGTAACAGCCCTCGGTCTGGCCAGGGGTGGCGGGGCTACAGGCAGCCCCTACCCGCAACGGTGGCAAAACCACCGCCACAAACTGGTCGCCCACCGTCCAGGCATTGCTTCCCGAAACGGGGTTAATGGTTTGCCAGGCAGCCGGCCCGTTCAGGACGATGTTCTGGCCAGCGGGGTATACAAACCAGGCCTCTTGCAGCCTCGAGACCAGTAGTTGGTGGGCAATCTGGCCGTCCAGCAACAGCTCATTACGGCGATCAAAATCACTGGTCGCGCGCAGGGTAGAGACAAAAAACCCCGTAAATGCTGCAACCAAAACACCCAGGATAGCTAAAGCCACCAGCAGCTCGACGAGGGTAACCCCATATTTGCGCATAAACCTCTCCTAGGGTCGGGGCAGATCCAGGGTGAGACGGCTTTGTTCGCGACCGTTGCGTACAACCGTAACCTGCACCCTCTTAAGCGGCTGGCTATAGCTGCCACCCGGACAGCTACCCGCCGGGGGCACCACGTTAAGAGGTTGGGGTGTATAGGCATCGGTGGCTGGATTAACGGCGCCTACGGTAATGCTAGCCCCTTCTGGCAATGCGATTTTAATGCAGTTGGCATCGTAGGCTGCCCGGGCCGCCGGCCCGCTGACCCACTGCACCCGCACGGTCTCCATAACCTCACGCGCTTGTGCATTGGCGTCTATCCCCGCTTGCGCGCTGCGCGTGGCCCCAAAGATGGTTGTCACCGCTCCGGCCACCGCAGCCAACAAAGCCCCCAATAGCACAATGGACACCAGCAGTTCAACCAGGGTTACCCCCGCTGAGGCGCGCATACTGCCTTTGTTTGAGCCGACATCCCACTGCCTTGCGCACCGGCGGCCCTCCTCAAACGCTGTGCTAATTGAACACCACCACCTTTCCAACCAAACCCACCACACCCACCACACTTCGGGGTGCAGCGGTTGGCGAAGTATCACAAGGCACATCCTGACTGACCAGCCTGAAGCAAAAGGCGGCGCCCCCACCGTCCAGCACCCCAAACGGAGCGCGGTAGGTCAGTGTTGTGGCCCCTCCCGCAGGCACCTGGGCCACCGTCCCGGCCGGCAACCGAACCGTGCGGCTGACCAGCGATCCGTTGCGCACCTGACGGATGGTGAAGGCCGTACCCCCCCCTTCTAGCACAACCACAACGTTGCTGTTGTAGCGCTGGGCCTCACTACGAGCCTGCAACAGCGCTGTGGCCACCGAAGCCGCCGCTTCACGCACCAGTGCCCGTTGGCGCGCGCCGTTGAGATTAACCGAAGCAATAGCCAGCAGAATACCCAGAATGGCCATCACCACCAGTATCTCGACCAATGTAAGGCCCGATTTTTTTAAGAGGACGGGCTCGAGGCGCATAAATACCCCCTACTGACCAATCAACCGCCAGAAACCCTGGCCAACTGAGCCTCCACTTCCCTGCAAAAGGGTGTTGACGATGGTGTTGAGGGTAGTATTGCTGGCGTCTGGGAAGCTCGGGGGACGGTAGGCTGCATTGAGCAGGCGTTTATCGTAGGTATGGTTCGAACGATACCCTCGGAAGGTGCCGCTCACCGTGCCACAGTTGACCGCTCCCAGGCGGTTTTGGATCACACCTCCAAACACCCGAAAACTACCGCCATCCCGCAAACTGGTGGCATTGGCGCAGGTGTTAAAGGCGGAACTATGCCCACGTACCTCGCCATTCTGGGCCATAACCACCCCGTCAATCAGCAGGTTGCGGTTGCTGTTGCTGGTGATGGATAGATAGCCTTGAGGATCAAGTCGCACATCCTTGCCGGCATACAAACCTAGCAGGTTACGCGGCCACTGGTTCGGGTCGGCAGGGAGTGGATCAGGAATGGGGGTCTGATAGCGCAGGTTGGATTGAACCAGTACGTTGTTTCTAGCCGAAATGGAAAGCTGCTGATAGCTGGCTACCGCCCGGCTGTTGCTAGCCTCGTCACCACTATTGACATTACTGACACTGCGCACCGCCAGATCACCACTACTGTAGATCACACCATTAAAGCGCTCCCCGGGGGGTGGCCCCTGGATAGGAGGGATGGCCGGCCTAGGCACCACGCTATTGCTCAAAATCAGACCGCCACTGGCAAGAGTCTGGATTCCCGTGCTGTTGTCGGCAATCTTGCTAACCTGACCGTCTTCGTTGATTTCATAGACCACCGTAACGGTCTGGCGCAGGCTAGGTCTGGGGTTCTGGATGATGTTGGGGTCGGTCGGGTTGTTGGTCCAGTAGGTGCGGTAGCGCGGCGTTCCTCCGGAGCAGGTGATGGTGAAACTCTGGGCCTGGGCATGGGCTATGGAACCCAAATTGAACAGATAATCTGCTAGCTTCTGCAATTCCGGTAGCCACACCCCACCGCCGCCACCACCGCCACCACCGCCGCCACCGCCGCCACCGCCACCACCACCGCCGCCACCGCCGCCGCCACCGCCGCCGTCACCTGGGGAAGGTGGCGTGTAGCAATCCTGCTGGACTGCCAGGGCATAACCTGTAACATGGGTGGCAGTAATGCTAATCCGCTGACGGCCATTCTCCACATACACGCGAATGGTTGGCGTTCCCACATAGCGGCCGGTGTTGTTTTGCAGCACGTCGGCACTCGGCCGGGGAACCGTCGCCGGGTCGATCACCACTGTACCACCTGAAACATTCTTCCAATCGCTAGAAGCCTGGTTGCTGGTCGAGGCCGTAAACAGGCTGCTGTCGACAAAGAAGCCTGCGGTATCAGTAGGACTGCTTACCACAATCCGCCCGTTGGTATCGCGAAGCAGGTTGCCGTTATCGTCTCTGCTGGTGGTAGGGGTGCCACCGGCCGCGTTACGCTCGAAACGGGTGATAGCATCGCTACCGGGCATGGGTATCGGGTTGCGCTGCCAGTTCACGTCGTACAACCAGGTGCTGGCCGGTGCATCGTCGGCACAAACCACCTGGCCCCCGTTTTCATCCCGACACAAAAAGTTTCCTGCTGGGTTACGCAAACGGGCAAAGCTGGGATTAATCCCTGCAAGCCCGGTGGCCGAGTCGTTTTCCGGAACGGTTGTAAAAGTGCTGGTGGTGTTACCATCCCCCAGGTAATAGCCCCTACCAGCCAGCCGCTGCGCCTCGGTGCAGGTCTCAGCGCCCTGCTCGCAGCCCGCACTGCCGAACTGGTCATTGAAGTTAAAGGTGGCGGCCGGTATACGCTGCTCAAAAGCCCAACGACCATTGGTAAAGGCAGGGCCGTTGACCGTGAAGCCATCACGTAGCACCACCCGACTGCCGTTGGCGCGCACAGTGTTGTTTACAAAAAAGGCGAAATACGAGAAGCTGGGGGTTTGGATAGCCACGCTGGTTACGCCCAGGCCGCTGCTTGCTGGTACCCCTCGAGCCACCCGGCGTTCAGCCAGCACCGTATTTCCCCGCACGACACGGCCCGTAGCGATAATGGCATTATTCGGATCGCCAAACACCAGCACCGGTGCGCCATTTTGGATGACAATGCGGCGCGGCGTAAAATCGACCTGCACCACGTAACGGTCTTCCAAACCATCCGACGAACCCAACACCCCCTCCGAACCCCCCAAGCCCAGGGCCAAGCGTCCCCAGTACTCCGCTGGGTTGCTCACCTGGCCGTTGTATACAGTGTTATCGAATAACAGGGGGTCGATGAGGATGGTCAAGCGTTCGTTTGCCACCTCGGCCGGCGAACGGGTCGGATCTATGGGTAAAGCCTCACACAAAGTACCGGCCTGCATGGTGCTCAAAGTGCTCTCGAAAGTACTCAGGGAAGGCCCGGCTGTGCTGTTGCCGTAGCAGAAGTGGTACAGTGCCTGCACATAGGCTGTGCGTACAATCGCTGCGTTGGATCCAGACAAATCCACCCTGATCCCCTTGAGGTAGTTGAGGGCAGTTTGATAGCCCTGCAGCCCTCTAAGTAAGCCAGACTCCGCGGCAAACTGTGCGCGGTTGGCCAAACCCTGGTTGGTTGCCACCTGGCGGTTGCTCACGGTCAGGCTGGTGGTAATGGAGAGCAGCGAAATAACCATAATCAGGGCCACCAAGACCGTGATGACAAGTGCGTTTCCATCGGGTCTCAACCCCATTGGCATTGGTTTAATACGACCTCTTTTCATAGCCTCCCCAGTTATGCGTCCTAGGTACAGATTGGCATAAACCACCCTGATTAATCATCCCCCCGGATAGGGGGCGTTGCGTTATCTGAATAACCGCGTTGGTTGCAATTTTGGTGCAAAAATCACAAAAGCTTTTGTACCCAGACCAACAAAATGCTGGCATCCGTTATCAGTGGGTGCTAGTCTAACCCTGGTATGTCCATGGTTGCTCTGTTCGCCGCCGAAGGCCTCGAGGCCCAGGCTTTGCGCCGCTTGCTAAGCCTAAAAGAGGTCTTGGATGGCCCCTGGATCATCCACCAGGGGACGCTGGGACGCTACCCTGTGGTGCTGGTCGAAACCGGGGTGGGCAAGGTGGCCGCCTCGGCCGCGGTGGCCTACGCCAAGGTTCGATTTAACCCTGCGCAGGCTTTCTGGGTGGGGGTGGCTGGGGCTTTGAACCCCGAGCTCAAAACAATGGACCTCATACTGGCCCAGGACGCCGTACAGTACGACGTGGATATCACGGCTTTCGGACGCGCCCCAGGCGAGCTGGCCACCGGCGAACGCTTTATCCCCGCCGATGCCGGCCTCACCTCCAAAGTCTTGCGCACGGCTCAGTCCCTGGGCCTGCCCATCCGCCTGGGGCGCATTGCCAGCGCCGACCGCTTTCTAGCCCACCGCAACGAGGCTGAGGAGGTGCGACGGGTATTCGCCGCCGACGCGGTCGAGATGGAGGGGGCCGCGGCTTTGTGGACGGCCAAACGCCTGGGCCTGCCCATGGCCCTGCTGCGGGCCATTACCGACCAGGCAGGCAGCGAGGCTCCCATCGCTTTTGAAACCTTTTTAGAAGGCGCCTCCGAACGTCTGGCACAGTTAATCGGCCAGGTCTTGAGCAGTTAGAAAAACTGCCGCTTGCAGGCCATAAAAAGCACCCAGGGCCCCTTTTAATTAAGGGCTGCCAGGGTTTGTGGGCAGGGGGCTCAGGGTATACTGAAAGCACCAGATTATTAGGAAGACAGGGTCGGCTGTGCAGGTACTCGAGGAGGAGACAGCATGGGGGGCACATCCGTAACAGAGCAAGCAGAGCAAAGACAGCACGCCAGTGGGGGGCGGGTCAAGCTGTTTTGCGGCAACGCCAACCGTCCCCTGGCCGAAGCGGTAGCCAAGGCCCTGGGCATCCAGCTAGGCCAAGCCACGGTCGAGCGCTTCCCCGACGGGGAGGTACGGGTGCGGCTTTTGGAGAGCATTCGCGGCGACGATGTGTATCTGCTGCAGTCCACCGCCCCCCCGGTCAACGACCACCTGATGGAACTCCTGGTGCTGGCCGACGCCGTACGCCGCAGCAGTGCAGGGCGCATCAACGCGGTGATTCCCTATTTTGGCTATGCCCGTCAGGACAAACAGACCCAGGGGCGCGAGCCCATCACCGCGCGCCTGGTGGCGGGGCTTTTGGAGCATGTGGGCATCCACCGGGTGATTACCGTAGACCTGCACGCCCCACAGATTCAGGGCTTCTTTTATCAGCCGGTGGACGAGCTCTCGGCGGTGCGGCTTTTTGCCGAGTATTTAGAGCGTCAAAACCTCACCGAAAACGCGGTGGTGGTCTCTCCCGACTCGGGGCGGGCCGAGCAGGCCCGGCGGCTCTCCGAGCGCCTGAACCTACCGCTGGCTATTCTCGCCAAACGCCGCACCGGCCCCCGCGAGACCCAGGTGAGCTATGTGATTGGGGACGTGGCGGGCAAGCGCCCCCTGATTATTGACGACATCATCTCCACCGGCGGCACCATCCGGCGCGGGGTGGAGGCCCTGCTTGCCGCGGGAGCGGCCCCGGAGGTGATTGTGATGGCTTCGCACGCCGTGCTGGTAGGCAACGCCCGCGAAAACCTGGCCCACCCCGCCATCCGCGAGGTGGTTTTTACCGACACCATCGCACTTAATCCGGCCCTGGGCTATACCATCCTGCCCACCGCACCCCTGCTGGCCCAGGCCATCCGGCGGGTGCATACCAATCAGTCGGTGAGCGTGCTCATCTAGGGGCCGCGGGTCATGTCCAGCAGGCCCCGGCCCTGGGCCTCTTCGGGTGCGCCAGGGGTGGCTGGGTCGGTGTAGTTGGCAAGAAAAGCAAGCTCGAGCGCCTCCGGGGTAAGGGGCACCAGGCCCGTGGCCTGCCGAATAACCGCCACCGCCCCGCTCACCACGGGGGCCGCGAACGAGGTGCCGGTATACTCCTCCAGGCTGCCGGCAGGACTCAGGCTCAAGACCCGCTCGCCGGGGGCCACCAGGTCTACAAAATCGCCCTGGCCGCTAAACCCGCTCACCCGCAAGGTGCCAGAGTAGTCCCCCACCGCTCCCACGCTGAACAGCCCCTTGAGCACGGTCATGGAGCGCCCGGGCTCGCGCCGCAGGGAAAGCCCCCGATTGCCGCCAAAGGAGGCCGGGAAGTGGTGCAGCACCCCGTGCTTGCTGCTGCGGATGGCCCAGTCGTTGCCGGCTGCGGCCACAACCGAAATCCCGTTCACGCCGCGCTTCATCAGGGCATCCTTGAGGATGATGTAGACGATCTCGCTGGGGGTGTCGCTGCCCAGGCTCAGGTTGAGCACCAGCCGCTCCTGGGGGTTCTTCTCCGCATAGGCCACCGCGTGGCAGATGCCGCGGATGACCGCCTCGAGCCGGCACTTCCCGTCTTGGTCGCAGCTCTTGATGGGCAGGATACCGGCCCCGGGAGCGATACCGTAGGTTGCGTGTGCGGCCAGCACCGCCGCCGCAGTGCCGTGCCCCACCACCACCCCGCCCTGGGTGTATTCGTCTAGTAGGGGGTCGGGCGCGTCTGGATTAACAAAGTCGGCCCCGCCGCTTTGCAGGGTGAGGCCGCTCAGGTTCTTAACCCCGGTGTCCACAACGGCGATGGTGATGCCCGCCCCGGTAAAGTTGCTGCCCGGCTTGACCTTGACCACGCTGCGGGCGTTGATGGGCTTGGTGTCGGGGCTGGGGCTGGCCAGCAGGCCAGGGTCGGCGTCGTAGCCGGTGATGGGGTCAATGCCCAGGGTTCCGTCCACGTCCACCACCCGCTCACCCCCTGCCTCCTCGAGGCGCTCGAGCAAAGCCCCTACCGCAAGGGGTGTGGTCAGCCGGGCCGGGTCACGGGCCACCCGCGCCAGCCGGCCCGCGCAAGGCCCACTGGCCCCGCCCAGCGGAACCGAGGTTACCCCCGGCGCGATGGGCACCATCCGCAGGCCACCCACCGCAAGCTTCTGACCAAAGTCGCTATCGGATACCTCGGGTCGGATCAGGGCCAGGGCTTCCGGCTCGGGCTGCTCGAAGACCGTCTGGCCCAGCACGGTGAGGCTGCCGGTAGCCCGGTTGGCCCCCTCGAGGAGCTCCAGGGTCTGCGGCCCGCCCCAGAAGTTGTCGGGTACCTTGAAGACCACCCCACTACCCCCGGCAGGGTCGGGCTCGGTGCGCAGCACCTCGAGCGGCCCCCCGGCCAGCCTAGCGCTCAGGCCCGGGCCAGCCCGCCAGGGCAGGGTCACCCGGACTTCCTCGCCCCAGGTCGCCCTGCGGGGGGAGGGGTAGGCAGTACCAGAAACCGGTGGCCCAACCGTCGGGCCACAACCCAGCAAGCTCACCAACAGCAACAGGAACATCCCCCCTCGCATCTTCCACCTCCAGCCAAAGCATGTCCTCGAGTAAATATGCACTCTTCGGCATACCGGTAGCATGCCCCATCTAGCCTGAACGCTCCATGAACGCCCGCAAAAGCGTGCGCTGCTGCTGGGCCAGGTCGAGGTAGCCGGCGTTCTCGGCCACCGCGATGGCCTCCTGCCAGGCCTCGAGGTCGCCCTCGAGCTCAGCCAGGTTGCCCAGGGCCATGGCCAGAATCTGCAACTCACCCCCCTGCTGGGCGGCCTGGATGGCCCGATGGTAGTAGGTTCGGGCCGGGCCAGGCTGGTTTTGCAGGTGGAAGATGGCTCCCAGGTTGTTCTGGGCCAGGGCCACCTGGCGCAGGCTGCCCACCTCCAGGGCCAGCGCCTCGGCCTGCCGGTAGCTCTCCAGCGCTGCTGTCAGCCGCCCGCTGCGCTCGTACTCCTTGCCCAGGTTGATGAGCAACTGGGCTTGCAGGCGGGGGTTGTCCTGACAGAGGGCCAGCACCTCCTTGAAAACCTGCTCGGCGTCCTCCTGCATGCGGGCCCGGGCGATGGCCACATTGCTCAGGGCGGCAATGCGCCGGGGCTCGTCCCCCAAACCCAGCCACAGCGCCGCGGCCCGGCGGAAGGCCGACGCCGCCTCGGCAAAGCGGCCCTGGGCCAGGTGGATGAGGCCCAGGGTGTTCTGGGCCTCGGCCCGGGCCTCCATGCCGCCGGCCAGGGCCCGCTCGGCGCAGGCCTGGGCCGCCTCGGCCCGGCCCAGCCGGTGGTGGAGGGTGGCCTCGAGGGCCAGCCGCTCGGGGGTCTCGGGCAGGGTCTGGATGGCCTCGAGGGCCTCCTTGTACATCCCGGCCCGCTCAAAAGCCCTGGCCCGCAGCAGCACAATTTCGGGGTGGTTGGGGGCCTCGCTTAATTCCTCGGCGGCACGTTTAGGAAAACCCCGCCGCATGAGCTCGGCGGCCCAGGTCAGGTAGGCCCGCCGCACCTGGGGGAGGTCGGCCTCCTCGATCAGGGCCCGCGCCCGGCGGTAGAGCGGGAGGGCCTGTTGGGGCTTGAGCAGCCGGGCCAGCCCCAGGCTGAGCTGGGCCTCCTGGGCCTTGCGCTCGGCTAAGTAGCCCTGGGCGACCTCGCGCCCAAAGACGGCCCCATTCAAATCAATCAGGCCAGCCGAGAGCAGCGCATCCACCGCCTGGGCCATCTCGGAGGCCCCCAGCCCCAAAGCCTGGCGCACCAGCAGCAGGTCGGGGGTCTCCAGTAGCGCCAGGCACATATACACCTGGCGGGCCGACTCGCTCAGATCCCGCAAGCGGGCCTCGAGCGCCATCTGGATGGGCTCGCCGCGCAGCCAGGCCCCCACCAGGGCCGGCACCCCTCCGGTGGCCTCGTAGGCCCCTGGAAAGCCGGCCAGCTCCTCGGGGGACAAAGGCTCGAGTTCCAGCAGTCTGTCCACGCCCAAAGGCGGCTCGCCCCGGCCCGCCAGCACCACCCGGATGGGCGGGCGCAGCCCCCGCAGCCGTACCAAGAGCTGCCGGCTCTCCTCGTCCATCTCCTCCCAGCCGTCCAGGAGCAGGTGCTCGTGCAGGGCCAGAGCCCGCCGCAGCAAAGCCTCCTCGCCGCCCTGAAGGTTTTCCAGCAGGGGCTCGAGCGTGGCATAGGGCAGCCCAGACCGGGCCGGCAGGTAAAGCCAGCCGGTACGCACCTCGAGCTCGCGCAGCAGGGCGGTCTTGCCCAGCCCGGCTCCGCCCCGCACCCAGGCCCAGGCCCCCTCCTCCAGGGCCAGCAACGCCGCCAGCTCGCGCTCGCGCCCCACCAACCCCTGGCGCAGGCGGCCCCGCGCGGCCTGGCTCGAGCCCCCCAGGGTAATCCCCAGCTCTCTGGCCTCGCGCTCGAGGCCCTCGGCCAGGGGGTGCTCGCCCGCCAGCAGCAGCCGGTAGACCCTGGGCAGTTCCTCGGGTTCCAAAGGCGGCGCCCCGGCCACCCGGTAGGCCTGCTCGGCATAGGCCGCGGCCTCGGCAAAGCTGGCCTGGGCAGCGGCTTTCTCGGCCAGCACCAGGTAGGCCTGGCGCACCTCGCGGGCCAGGCGCTCCCGCACCTCGTAGACCCACTCCTCGAGCTCAGCCCCCGCCTCCTCGGCCCGGAAGCCCTCGGCAAACGGCCCGGTATAGAGCCCCACCCCCTCTTCCCAGCGCCCCGCCCGCAGCGCGTCCTGCAGGGCCAGGGCATCGCACTCGAGGTCTACCCAGGCCCGGCTCTCGTCGTTGTAGGCCACCCCCAGCTTGCGCAGCTTGGCCAGCGCCACCGCCAGCGAGTTCATTGGGTCGGCGGCCTCGGGCCAGAACAACTCGGCCAGAAACCGCCGGGGCTTGGGGCCCTCCAGGGCCAGGTAGGCCAGCAGCAGCAGGGGTTTTTCCCTGCTAAAGTTGCTTTCGGCCAGCCGCAGCCCCCCCAGCGTGTACAGCATGACTACAGTGTATGGGGCAAAGGCGCAACAGGTTTCGTTAATTTCACCAAGTTAATATCGTTGCAAGCGGATGGTTTTACGATTCTCGAGCGCAACCAGCCTCAGAAACCCGTCACTTGATGCAGACCGGAAGCTCGAATCGTTGAGACATGATCACCGGCCGCGGCCAGGTGCTGGAAGTAACCCCGTCCGAGACCTCGAGGTAGGCCACGAACTGCTGCTTGTACCCAGGGCAGGTGCTAATCGAGGGGAAGAGCACGGCCAGGCTGGGGATGGTAACACCGGGCAGGGTCGCGTTGAGGCGCTGCCCAAAACTGTCGGTGGTGATGTTCACGCTGCCCGAACCCCCAGGCACTGCTTTCTTGGGGCCGGGATACCCCCCCACCACCTCGGCAAGGTACCAGGCGTAGTTCAGGGTATCGGTATCGGCATCGAAAACCCTGCCCTCCAGCACGATATTGGTGCTGCCAAGCGTGGGGTTGGTAACTTTATCCTTGGCAAAAGTCGCTACCGGACGGGTAATTTTGGCCAGCGGCGGCTGGTTGGTGCGGGGTGGGTCGGGCTCCGCCACATTCACCAACACAAACTTTTCCACCGCCACGCCCTGGGGGTTGGTGTATTTGAAGGTGATGCGCCGCCAGCCGGGCTGGTTGCTCAGGCGCATGCGCGTGGCGCAGCCGAGGCTGGGCACTTCGTCGCCCATATCGGCGTTGGTGTCGCGGTTGCGGCTTCGCCACTCGCCGCGGGTACAGTCGGGCACGCTCAGCGATTTATCTTCCCAGACGGCCTGCAAGAACAGGTAGCGGCCCGCGGGTATGGCCTTGGCCTGCGGCAGCGTAGGGTTGAGGCTGGGCAGCGGCTGGATGATCTGGGCCAGCGGGGGGATGTCCTGCACGGTCAGGGTGGTGGTGGCGGTGGTGCTCAGGTTCAGGGAGTTGGTGGCCCTGGCCGTGAGGGTGCGGGGGCCCAGGGTAGAGAAGGTGTAGGACACGCACTTACTGCTAGTGGGGGCGGTGCCCAGGGAGCCATCCGAACTCGAGCTTATCTGTACCGGCAGCGGGCCATCCTGCGGATCGAAAGCCGTGGCGCAGATGTAATAGGGCCGGTTGATAAAGGGGCCGCCCTCGAAATTAACCAAACTCCCACCCCCAAAAACCACCGAGGGCGGGCCCGGCTGGGCCTGGGCGATGGTGCCCAGTTTTTCGTTGAAGATCTCGAGGTCGGTATCCAGGCGGAAGAGCCAGAGGTCGGCGTGAATGCCGATGCTGCCCTTGACCCCGGCGTCCAGCTTCCAGACCGGGTTGCCGGGCACAGTGGCGCTCAGCTCGAGGTACGCCCCCAGTTTGGCATAGGGCCCCACCAGGCCGTACAGCAACACATCCACCTTGCCGTTCATGGAGCCCGTGACCTTCAGGGTGCTGTTGGCCTGGGCGATGCCGGCCTCGAACTTTTTACCCAGACTCGAGCAGTTCTTGAAGCCCCCCTTGTACTCAAAGCAGGCCTGCGCGTTGAGTTCCTCGCTGGCCCCCAGCACCAGGTTGGCCGAGACCGTACCCTCGGCGCTGATGGTGATGTAGAGGTTGGGAACGAACACCACCGGCACCGGCCCCACCATCACAGTGATGGGCTTGAAGGTGTACTTGGCAAGCTCGTACTCCTTCTTGATGGTTTTGCCCAGGGTGGAGAAGATCTTTACGCTGGCGTTGTGCTTGATGCCAAAAGCCGCCTTGAAGTAGACCCCGTTTGGATAAACTGGAACGCCCAGCACCCTTTTCCAGGTAACACTGGCCGAAAAACCGCTCTGTAGGTCAAAAAATACCTTGCCCTCGGCCCGCACCTGATCCAGGGTGGTGGAAAGGTTGCCGTCTTCGTCGTAGATGATTTCGTTGAAGGCAAAATCGAGGACATTCATGGGTTGCACACCCGGCCGGGCCTGGTAGCGGGTCTGGCCGTTGGCAAACCGAACCCCCGGAGAAAGGCCCTCGGCCTGCACCAGGTCGCTGGCCCCCAGGTTCTTCTGGAAGCTGGCCTCGCCCTCGGTGATGGCCTCGGCCAGACCGGCCTCCTCGGCCTCCACCACCACCTGCTCGCTGCCTGCGGTGATTTGCATTACTTTGAACAAAAAGCCATATGGCGCGTGGGGGCCCGGCTCGCTGGCCAGAATCTGGCCGACCTCGAGCTCCCCCAACTGCGGGCTACCCGCCTTAAAGGTTAGGGTTGCCTGGCACAGCGGGCGGCTTGGGTTGGTGTACTCGAGGCACTCGTTCAGGTTGTTGATAACCAGGCCCTCGAGGCTCTCGCGGGTCTCGAGGCTCAGCACCCGGGTCTGCGGGGAAATTTTGGGCTCGATGAATGCTGGCTCCTGAGGCCCCCTCCCGCAAGCTGCAAGAATTCCTGCCAGAAACAAAGCGATTAACGTTCGCATACCCCCTCCCCTCTTGTGTGATGGAGGCAAGGACGGAAAGTATGCAGAACCCCATCACGTACCGCAAAAAACCCCGCACCAGGCTGTGGTACGACCACAATAAACTCGCATTACACCTTTCCCTGTTGCACCTGACCCAGGCGACGCATAACGCATACCCGGTTCAAAAAACTTACCCGCGCTGACAAGAGCAGGGTGCAACCCCGAACTTTAGGCACTGGGGGTTTGTGGTTTCGGCCCATAAAGACGCACCTTCCTCGGGCCTGCCAGTTCGTGTTGTGCTACCTAGAAAGCGCAAAGGCAACCTTTCTGGCTGTGGTGCTCAGACCGTTCATGGAGCGTTAAGGGGTGTTTCGTTAATCTCCGGGGGTGCTCGAGTATGGCACACTAACTGAAAAAAGGAGGGGAAAAAGAGAAGAACCTGGATGGGATTGTTGGGCGCGGCGGCTTTGCTCATGAGTGCGTGCGGGCCGGGCGGCGGGGCCGGCTGCGACCCCAACGGCACGGGCAACTTGGTGGTCAACGTAAGCGAATTGCCGGGCGGGGTGAGTGCCAAGGTGAGCGTAACCGGCCCCTCGGGCTTCAATCAGAACCTCACCGGCAGCCAGACCTTCACCGCCATCGCTGCTGGCACCTATACCGTCACAGCCGATAAGGTAGCCAATACCGACCCCCTGATCCGCACCGCCTACAGCGCCAGCGTGACCGGCAGCCCGGCCTGTGTGCGCAACGGACAGGCTACTACCGTGAACGTGAGCTATGCCCAGATTCCCAGCAGCAACAAGCTCTGGATGGTCAACGGCAACCCGCCCAGCGGAAGCTCGCCCTTGCTGGGCTTCGTGGCCTCGCTCCTGAGCAGCACCGCCACCCAAAGCCCCAGCGTGAGCGCCGGCACCGTCAACCTGCGCGACCTCACCTTTGACCCCGACGGCAACCTCTGGGGCATCGGGGGCACCACCGCAGACCCCAACCTGGTGCGCTACCCGGCCAGCAGCCTGGGCAGTTCGGACAGCAAGACCCGCGACCGCAGCATCAATATCGGTGGCTTTAGTTGCTTACCTGGGCCCACCCGGCTGGCTTTCGACGCCAGCGGCAACCTGTGGGTGAGCATCCCCTGCGCCAACAAGGTGGTGCGGGTCGCGGCCAGTCAGCTAAATGCCTCGGGTACGGTTACGGTTACGCCGGGGGTAGAGATCACCGGCCTGGACGCGCCGGAGGGTCTGGCCTTCGACGCCAGCAGCAACCTGTGGATTGCCAATGCAGGCGCTGCGCGGGTGGTCAAGTTCAACGCCAGCCGGCTGAGTGCCTCCACCAGCGGCCCCGACCTGACCATCGAGTCTAAAACGCCCTCACCCGTCATCAACACCCTGGACGCCAACCTGCCGGCCTTCGACGCCAGCGGCAACCTGTGGGTGATGGCTTTTGGGGCCAACGTCTTATACCGGCTCACGCCCACCGACCAAAGCGGCAGCGGCAGCAAGACCCTTACCCCAGCCATCCAGGTGAGCGTTCCGGTTTCAGCTGTACTGGAGGGCATGGCCTTTGACGAGGGCGGCGGGCTGTGGATCACCTACTCGGCAGGTAAGTTTGCCCGGCTCTCCCCTGCCCAGCTTGGCACCAGCAGCACCTTGGGCAGCCCCACCACCTCCGAGCGCATCATCACCAGCAGCAGCATCGGCAGCGCCGGAGGCTTGGCCCTCTATCCGGCCCCGGCTGGCCTGCCGCTCTTCCACAAGCTGCCATAGGAGCGGTCACAAGGGAGTCTCGCCATTCACTTTAGGATTCAAAAGCTGCTTTTCTTAAGCGCAAATTGGATAGTCTGGTCATGCCCAGAGTAAGCCAGCAAAAAGGCCCCCGCTTTGTCGGGGGTTGCTGGTTATTTAGCAACACTCGCATGGCATTGTTTTGCTACAGCCGAGCTAGGCAACAACCGTTCATGGGGTGTTCAACCTGGCTCTTCTACACTTCGGGCAACTTCGGGAAGCCCGAAGCCCCCTGAGGAGGAAGACCATGAAACATCTTTGGAAGTTGGCTCTGGTAAGCGTGCTTGTGCTGATAGCAGCCTGCAACGGGCAAAGGCCAAACGGAACCGCTCAGATTGTCGTAGACAATACCCTTACACCTACCCAGGCTACGATACCCGGCCCGGACGGCCCACGCCCGGTGGCCCGCATGGTGGGTGAGAGTGGTATCGCAATGGATTTTGTTCTTGGAGAGCTGATAATCAGCACCGACGACCCTGCCAAGCTCAACGCCTTCCTTAGCCGCTGGGGTGGGCAGGTGCTGAGCGAGACCGAAAAGGTGGGTGACGCACCCAAAACATATCAAGTGCGCCTCAACCCTTCCGGTGCCCAGGTGGAGGCCATACTCCAGCGGCTCAACCAGTCGCTACCAGATTTGAAGGGAAGGTTTAGCACCTCGAGCCCGGAAGCAGCCCAGCTTTTGGCAGTAGCCCTGAGCGAAGCCAACCAGGAGAAGATGACCGTCACGCCTAACTTTGTGGTGCAACCTGCTGCCATTGCAGACGGCATCACCACCGAGGCCCCCACCCGCTCGAGCCTTTCCCCTGATGTCCCCTACACCCCCAACGCCTTCAACTGGACTTATATGAACCGGGGCAGCGCCCAGGACATCGGGGTGGGCGAGGCCTGGCGGCTGCTCGAGCGGGCCGGACGCTTGAGCAACAGGGTTCGCATCATGATTTTGGATGGTGGCTTCGCACTCAACAACGACTTCCCCGCAACCCGTCAGGTGGTGGGGAGCTGGAACGAGCCCAACCTACTCCAGTGCTCCGGGGGCAACTCCTGCCCTTGGCACGGTACCCACGTCACCACCGCAGCCATGGGTCGTCCAGACAATGGCTTCGGGGTTGCTGGCCCAGCAGGCCCGGTTGGAGAGCTTTTGGCAGTTCCTTTTCAAGGAGACTTTATTGGTATCATCTCCACCCTCGAGCGCATCATTACCGCTACCCTGTTCGGGAACCCCAAGATCATCAATATGAGCTTTGGTTTTGAGCTTGACCTGGGCTGGGACATCGCAGTTAAGGTGGCTTGCTTAGGGTTATGCCCCTCTCCCAGCGAGGTGATGGATGGCTTTGCGGTAGCAGTTTCAGCAACCGGCAAACTCCTTTTTGCTGCTGCTGGCAACGAGGGTAAGGATGTAGACAACGGTGGTGGCATCGAGGGTTCAACCCATATCCCTTGTGAACTACGCTCGGTAATCTGTGTAGGCGGGATGGCCCACGACAGCACCGCCCGCGACCCTGGCTCCAACTTCGGAACCAAGCGAGATGACAACAGCGTAGACATCTATGGGCCTTACTGGATATGGGCCGGCCCAGATCGTGACAGCCCTGCCAATGAGGCCCGGCTCCGAGCAGGTACCAGCTACTCCTCTCCCTTCGTGGCCGGCGTAGCCGCGCTGGTCTGGGCTGCCAACCCCTCCCTGAGCGCCAGCCAGGTCTGGGCCATCCTGCGCGACACCGCCCATGTGGGGGGGGTGGGGGTCAGGGGCTTTGAACGCCGGGTAAACGCTTTTGCAGCGATCTCCAGGGCGCTGGAAGTGGGCAGCAGCGGCCCCAGCGTGGCCCTGAGCGGTGCCAGCACTGCCAACCTCAACCGCGAGTGGAGTATCACCGCCAACGTTACCGACTTTGCCGGGAACAACTGCCCCCCTGTCTTCTGCCCGCTAACCTTTGACCCAGCCCCAACCCGAACCGTTGGCAACACCGCCTATTATCGCTTCAATACTGCCGCGAGCCGCACCATACGGGTGACCACCCGCGATCTGCTGGGCCGCGAGGGCAGCGCCACGCGCGAGGTCACCGTCATCAACTCGCCGCCGGTGGTTCGCATTGACGCACCCTCCAACGGCGCCTCGTTCTACCAGGGCCAGACCGTCAACCTGGTCGGCACCGCCACCGACCTCAACGAAGGCCCCGACCCCGGCCCTGGCCCCATTGCGTGCCGCTGGGAGGGCAGCGCCGCCGACGGTTTCCCCCGCACCGGCTGCAACCTCTCGGTTACCTTTAGCACGACCGGCTCGCGCACCCTTACACTTCGGGCCACCGACCCCCAGGGCCTGAGCAGCACTGCCAGTGTAACCATCAACATTACGCCCCCGCCGGCCAACCTGCCCCCCAACATTAACACCTTCGGCCCCCTGTCCCCTTCAACACCCAACTACTCTGGCGGATTCTCCTGGAACACCACCTTTACCGCCCCCGCCAGTGCCACCGACCCCGAAGGCAACAACCCCATCACCTACATTTGGCGGGCCACCTCCTACCGCCCCGATAACGATAGCGTGGTCTGGCGCAGCAACGTGGTGCTGAGCACCTCCACCACCAGCGGCAACCTGAGCTGGACGCCGAGCACCAACAACCCCAGCGACCTCCTGGTTGATTTCTCAAGCACGCCACCTGGTAACGCCTGCTATAACGGCCAGCTGGTGCGTCTCGAGCTGGTCGCCCGCGATTTCCTGGGCAACGAGAGTACCCGGAGTTTCGCCGCCATTCGGATATACCGCTGCATCGTAATCTAGGAGCTCCCGCATGCTTTGGAGGGCCTTTCAGGGCCCTCCAAGCTCACCCGCCCGCCTGGGCCGTACAATGGCCCATCAAGGAGGCAGTATGAACAAACTACTGGTTGGCATGGGAATCTTCCTTTCGGCCCTGGTGCTGGCTCAGGCCGCCCAGCGAACCTACCGGCTCATCGTCAACGGGCAGGCCCAGACCACTCCGGCCATTGTGGTGAACGGCAAAACCTACGTACCCCTCGAGGCCCTGCAAAAAGCCGGGGCCCAGGCCAGCCTGCAAGGGGGCGAGCTGCGGGTGCAGTTTATCCCGGTAGGGGGGCAACAGCAGGCCCTGCTGCTCGAGGGCAAAAAAGGCGAGTGGCTCTCCAACGGCACCTGGCGGCTGCGGGTGCTGGATGTAGCCCCCGGCACCAACCCCTTCTTCGGCTCGGGGCCGGGGTATGTGGTGCGGGTGGAGGTGCGCAACCTGACCAGCGGCAAAACCTCGCTGCTCAAGACCGGCTTCGATAGCTTCCAGCTTCTGGACAGCCAGGGCAACCAGCTGGTCGCGGCCAGCTTTGGCGAACAGTACACCGACATCCCCCAGGCCGACGGGGTAGTCATCGCCCTGCGCTTTGGGCCCAACCCCAGGCTCGAGGCGATTGGGGCGCCCGACAAGCTGCTGGTCAACTTCCGCCCCAGCGGCGGCAAACCCGCCCTGAAGGGTTTCCGGGTATTCCTGGCAGAGTAACCAGGTAGGCAACCACAGCACAAACCGGGGAGGTCGTCCCTCCCCGGCTTTACGCATTCCGGCCGATTATTCTTTGTTTTCCTCGGCCGCAGCGGCTGCTTTGGCTTCGGCGGCCTCTCTGGCAGCAGCAGCCCGGGCCTCGACATCTTCGTTGAGGCGCTTACGGTCGCCCTTGATGCGGGCAGCCTTGCCGCGCAGCTCGCGCAGGTAGTACAGCTTGGCCCGGCGCACCTTACCGCGGCTCATCACCTGCACGCTCTCAATCAGGGGCGAGTTGAAGGGAAAAATGCGCTCTACGCCCTCGTTAAAGGAGATTTTACGCACCGTGAAAGCGCTGTTGAAGCCGTTGCGCTTGATCTTGATCACCACGCCTTCGTAGGCCTGCACACGGGTACGGTTGCCTTCGACCACCTTGTAGTTGACCCGTACGGTATCGCCCGGCTTGAACTGGGGGATGTCGGTACGGGTGTACTTCTTCTCGACTACCTTCAGCAATGCGCCACGGTTCATGGTCTGACTCCTTGCTCCAGCGGAACCTACTTGTGCGCCCTTTGCCATTGCGGCCAGACTGCGGGTTCATGGATGGTTGCCCTCAAACGTATCCGCCCTGCAGATACTCGGGACAGGTCAGCAAGTTGTGATTCTAGCAGCCAGGACACTCGTTGTCAAAGTCGCTTTCCTCGAGCCAGACCAGATCCTTGGGGGTCAGTTCGGCCCGCTCGAGCAGGTCGGGGCGGCGGGCTTTGGTTCTTTTAAGGGCCTGTTTGCGCCGCCACTCGGCAATTTTGGCGTGGTGGCCTGAGGTCAGGATTTCCGGCACCGCCAGGCCCCGGAACACCGGCGGGCGGGTGTAGTGGGGGTAGTCCAGCAAACCCGTAGAGAAGGAGTCTTGCCGATGGCTCTCGGCCTCCTTGATGACCCCCGGAAGCAGGCGGGCCGTGGCCTCCAGAATCACCAGGGCGCCCAGCTCACCCCCCATCAAGACATAGTCACCGATTGAGATCTCGCGGGTCACAAAGTGCTCTACGCGCGCATCGATACCCTCGTAGCGGCCACAAACCAGCACCAGGTGCGACTTGCCGGCCAGTTCTTCCACCAGAGGCTGGGTAAGCGGCCGGCCGGCCGGGGTCAGCAAAATCACCTCGTCGGCGGGGCCGGCGGCCTCGATGGCCCGCACCACCACATCCACCCGCATCACCATCCCCGCCCCGCCGCCGTAGGGGGTATCGTCCACGGTTTTGTGCTTGTCCTCAGTGTGGGTGCGAATATCGCGGATGTCTACTTCAATCAGACCCTTCTGGATGGCTTTCTGGATAATAGATTCCTCTGTCCAGGGACGCACCAGATCGGGGAACAGGGTCAGGATGGTGTATTTCATAACGCGCGGCTAATCGAACAGGCCGGGTATGGCCTCGATGTAGATACCGTCGAACTCCACCTTGACGTACGGGGCCTGAAAGGGCACCATATAGGTTTTGTGCTGGGCCCGCAAAGAAGTACCCCTGGCTTTGATAATAAGCCGCTCCTGCGCGCCATCCTCGACGTCCACCACTTCGCCAAAGGGCTGTCCGTCTACAAAAACCGGCCGGCCAATCAGCTCGAAGTAGTAGTACTCGCCCGCTTCCAGCGGGGGTAGGTCGGCCTGATCGGCATATACCCGCAAACCCACCAGTTGCTCGGCTTCCTGGCGGCCCTCCACACCCGTTAGAAACAGCACTATTTCCCCACTGTGCTCTTCAATTTCTTCGATGGCGCGGTAGCCCAGGCCCTCGAGGTAGATGCGCTCGAGGTCAAAAATCACCGGCTCTCCCCGAAACTTGAGGCCCCCCGCCATGCCATAGGCTTTTCCGATGCGTCCAATTTCAATGCGCCGCATACTGTACGGAAGTGCTTAACGAACTTCCACCGAAACCCGGCCCTTGGCAAACGAGCGCACCACCGTGCGGATGCTCTCGATAACGCGGCCCTGCCGGCCGATAATCCGGCCTTTGTCTTCGGGGTGGGTCTCGATGTAGTACACCAACCCTTCGCGCCCCCGGCGCTCATCCACACGAATCGAGGCCGGGTGGTCGACCACTGCTTTTGCCAGGTACTCCACGAGGTCTTTCATAAACATTAGCCTAAAGCCTTAAGTCGAAAGCCGAAAGCCCGGGGTTTTGGGCCTTCGGCTTTTGCTGGGTTGCTATTAGGCCCCAGGGTTGGCCTGTTTGATGAGCTTTTTTACGGTATCGGTGGGCTGGGCACCCACCCCCAACCAGTACTGCAAGCGCTCCTGGTCGATCTTCAGCCAGTCTTTGGTGGTCTTGCGGGGGTCGTAGTAACCGATGCGCTCGATGTAGCCACCATCGCGCTTGGTACGGCTGTCCATCACCACAATGCGGTAATGAGGGTTGCCTTTGGAACCGAAACGGGACAAACGAATCTTGGTCATGTTTTACTCCTTTGTGTTGTCTGAAGCGCCCTCTGGACGCACTGTCAGCCACAGGCTTTGGTATTTCTGCCTGCAACCCAAGACCTATCTCCTGAACAAACCCCGCCCCCCTCGAGCCTGCTGCTTGGCCAGGGTTTTCAGCATCTGCTTGGTGTCCTCGAAGGTTTTGATGAGGCGGTTAACCTCCTGCACCGTGGTGCCAGAGCCCGCCGCAATGCGCTTGCGGCGCGAGGCATTCAGAATGCGGGGGTCGCGGCGTTCTTTGGGGGTCATGGAGAGCACGATGGCCTCCATACGGTTAACCTGCTTTTCGTCGACCGAGAAGCCAGGGGGCAGCATTCTGGATATACCCGGTATCATGCCCAGGATCTCGGTGAAGCTGCCCATCTTGCGCATCTGGCGCATCTGGGTGATGAGATCCTCGAGGGTGATCTCCTTGAGGTCTTTTTGCGGGGCCTCGAGCTCGGCCTGCCTGGCTTTCTCCAGAAGGGTCTGCAGGTCGCCCATGCCCAGAATGCGCTGGGCCAGCCGGTCGGGATAGAAGGGCTCCAGGCCCTCGATTTTTTCTGAAACCCCCGCAAAGTAGATGGGTTTGCCGGTCACGTAGCGGGCCGAAAGCGCCGCGCCGCCCCGGGCGTCGCCGTCGAGCTTGGTCAGGATCAGGCCGGTGACCCCAATGCGCTCGTCGAAGGCTTTGGAGACGCTCAGGGCCTCCTGGCCGGTCATGCTGTCCACCACCAGCAGGGTCTCGGAGGGGCCCAGCACCTGCTTGAGCTGGGCCAGCTCGTCCATCAGGGCCTGGTCGATCTGGAGGCGGCCCGCCGTGTCTACGATCACCAGGTCGCGGTAGTCGAAGGTCAGGTGTTGTTGCAGGCGCGCGCGGGTGGTCTCGGGCCGCTCGCCATCGGCGACCTCGAGAACCGGCACCCCAATTTTCTCACCCAGGATGCGGAGCTGCTCGCGGGCCGCGGGCCGCTGGGTATCGGCCGCAACCAACAACGGGCGCCGCCCCTTGGACTTGTAGAAGTGGGCCAGCTTACCCGAGGTGGTGGTCTTACCCGAGCCCTGCAACCCCACCATGAACCACAGGTTGCCTTCGTTCTTGAGCAGGGGCTGTTTGGCCTCCCCACCCAGCATCTCAACCAGCTCTTCGTAAACCACGCTCAGGATCTGCTCCGCCGGGGTCAGGCTCTCCAGCACGGCCTGGCCCAGGGTTTTCTCCTGCACCTTGTTTACGAAGTTTTTAGCCACCTCGAAGTTGACATCGGCCTCCAGCAACGACATACGAATCTCGCGCAGGGTGGCCTTGAGGTCGGCTTCGGTGATACGCCCCCGCCCACGCAGCTTGTCAACTGCGGCTCGGATGCGCTGGGAGAGGCTTTCAAACATAAGTATGCCCAAGAAACCACTAAAGGCGTTTTTGCGATTTTTGGCCCACGTTTTGCAGGCCGCTCGCTAGGGTAGCAGCAAAAGGTTGAGCGTGTCAATATCAAGGTTGCTCGAGGCCGAGGCCTCTACTCCTCCATTTCGGCTTCCAGCTCCCCCTCCTCGGGATTTCGCTTCATCACCTCGCGCAGCACCGCGGTAGCGTAGGCCCCCTTGAGCAGAAAAAAGCTCACCCAGAGCCCTTCCGCAGCTTCTTCCACACCCCACTCGGTAAGGGGGAAGCGGATCAGGCGGCGATCCCCCCGGCGCGAGGCAAAGTGGCCGCGCTCGAGTTCGTATTTCTGCAGTACCTGGTCTTCCAGGGCGCGGGCCGGCCCCTGGGCCTCGCGGTATTTTTTACCGTAGAGGGGCCCGGTTGCGCTGATTTCAAAACGCAGGGCTCGAGGGTTCTCGGCCTCGGCGTCCTGCACCACAAACTCTCCGCCGGTGTCGTGTTTTTTGGCTACATCCCCTTCGATCACCTGCCCAAAGAGTCCCATCTGCAGGCGCAGGGCCAGCCAGTCGTTGAAGAGCAGGCTTTGCAGGCTCGAGACCAGAAATTTCTTTAGCCAGGAGGGGGCGTGCACCTTACCCTGCTTGACCAGCTCATAGCCCTTGAGCGGGTTCAATCCTCCGATGCCAAACCGCTGGGGGCCGTAGTAGTTGGGCACCCCCTGGCGCTCAAGCGCCAGAAAAATAGCCTCGGCTCGATACCGGGACAAGCCGGCCCCATCCCCGCTGCGGATCAGAATGCGGAAGCGATTGCCCCGCAGATGCCCCACTTTGAGCTTGTGGGGGTGCAGGGCCCGCTCCAGCACCCGCACCCCCTCCAGCCCGGCCAGCCCCTCCAGGCGCGCCTCGTAACGGGCCGGGATGCTGAACCACTGCCGGGTGAGGGCGTGCTTGTCCTTGAGGCCGGCCACCCCGATCTGGGCCTCGTTAATCTGCAGGCGGTCGCGCAGGAACTCGAAAATTGCCCGGGTGGTCAGGCCCACTTTCTCGATGCGCACGAAGAGGTGCTCCCCACTGCCCAGCGGGCTGTAGGCCGGTACCTCGTCCACCTGGAAATCCTGGGGCTGGTGGCGAATCACCCCATCCACCCCCGGCAGGTCTGGGGTCAGGTACGGATAGGCGTTGAAGTCGAAGCGTAGGTTGGGCAAGGTCGGCATAGCCTATAGCATATAGGCGTGGATTTAGTGGAGGCCAGCCAGCTTGAAGCCCAGTTTGCTACGCACCTGACCCGCATGGTGCCCGAAGGAAGCCTGGTGGCCGCCGTCTCGGGTGGGGGTGACTCGGTGGCGCTTTTGCTTTTGCTTACCTCCACCCCCCGCAAGGTGGTGGTGGCCCACCTCGATCATTCCCTTAGGCCCGAATCGGCCCAGGACGCGCTGTGGGTCAAAGCCCTGGCCGAACGCCTGGGCTATCCCTTTGAATCGGAGCGGCTGGACGTGGCCAAAATTGCCGCGGAGCGGGGGGGGAACCTCGAGGCCACCGCCCGCGAGCTGCGCTATGGCTTTCTGGCTAAGGTAGCCAAAAAGCACCAGGCCCAGGCCATTCTGACCGCCCACACCGAGGACGACCAGGCCGAAACGGTGCTGTTGCAGCTCGTGCAGGGCACCGGCCGGGGCCTGGGCATGCGCCCTAAACGGGGGAAGGTGGTGCGACCTCTGCTCGAGCTGAGCCGCAGCACTTTGCGGGCCTATCTGAAGTGCAAACAGCAGGACTGGCTCGAGGATGTCTCCAACGCCGATACCTCGCTGGATCGGAACTTCCTTCGTCACGAAATTTTCCCCCGGCTCAAAGCGCGTTTTCCCCAGACCCAGACCGCCCTGGCCCGCTTCGCCGCCATCTCCCAGCTCGACGACGAAGCCCTCGACCCCCTGGCCGAACAACTCCTGCTGCGTGACCGGCGCTGGCCCTGCCCGGCCTACCGCATCGCGCCGTTGCTTCAGGCCCCGACGGGTCTGCGCCGGCGGGCCTTGCGGCAGATGCTCGAGCACCTCAAGCTGCGCCCCGAGATGGGCTGGGTGGTGCAGCTCGAGCGGGCCTTACAGGGCGAAGCCTTTACCCTCCCCGAAGGCTGGCAGGTGCGCCGGCGCGACGGCACCCTGTTTCTGATTCCCCCGGTGATAGACACCTTCCCCCCCTGGCAGGGCTCGAGGCTCCCCCTGCCCGGCGACCTGATCGACCTGCCCAGGGGCCTGGTGCGGCTGGTGGACTTTTTCACCGAACACAGCCTCCCCCCCGAACTCAAGCAGGCCTGGCCGGTGCGCGCGGTGGGCAATGTGGTGCGCGAGGTCTGGAACCTCTGGCCCGAGTCGGAGGATCTGGAGCATATGCGCAGCGCCCTCGAGCAGGCCCGGCTGGCCCAGCAAGAAGGCGAAGTGCCCATCGGGGCCGTGGTGGTCTGGGATGGCGAGGTGCTGGCCGGGGCCCATAACCGGGTGGAGCTAACCCGCGATGCCACCGCCCATGCCGAATTGCTCGCCTTGCAGCAGGCCCTCCACAAACGGCACAGCAAGGTGCTGCCCGGCGCTACCGTGTATGTAACCCTCGAGCCCTGCCCCATGTGCTTCGGCGCGCTGATGGAAGCCCAGGTGCGGCGGGTGGTGTATGCGGTGGAGAACCTGAAGGCCGGGGCCGTGACGGTGCATCGTATGAAACCCCCCTTCGAGTGGGAAGGGGGCTGGCTCGAGCGCGAATCGGCCAAACTGCTGCGGGACTTTTTCTCCCAGAAGCGCGCGCAGCCCTGAGGGTGACTTTGCCGGCAAGTTGTGCTAAAGTCTCTATTCGGCACTACCAAACCGTTCGGTTTGGCGGCTATGGAGGGGTGCCGGAGTGGTTGAACGGGCCGGTCTCGAAAACCGGTATAGGGGTTGCCCCCTATCGAGGGTTCGAATCCCTCCTCCTCCGCCAAAACATGCAACCCATGGTATTGGTGCCCATATCGCTGGTGGGATGCTGGGTTGTATTTCCCTACCAGGGTTCTGGATTTAGTTTATAACGAGACAAATGGATACGGTTCTGCGTGAAGTCACCACCGAAGAGGTGCGAATCCTTCTGGATCAGTTTGGCCTCAATGCCGAGCAGGTCAAAGAAGACCTGTTTAACCTAGAACTGCCCAACGGCCTGCGAGGCCATCTGATTACCTATGGTGATCCGCATGTAAGCAGCCTGCAATTGCGGGCCGGATTCTCGGGCTTCGACCGGGTAGAGCCACGCCATCTGCTCAACTGGAACCGGCGTTACCGCTTCAGCAAGGCCTACTTCGACGCCGACAACGACCCTGTTTTGGAAAGCGACCTGCGCCTTGAAGGGGTTACTCCAGAGGCCATCCACGCCTTCGTGCGCGATTTCGGCGACCAGGTCACCCTGTTTTTCTCTTATCTGCGCATGATTGATGCCGGCTTGGTGGAGTAGCCCGCATCAACCCACCCAAAAGCCATGGCCTCCCCCCAGCAGCCGGCGTTTTTCCAGGGTTTGCCGAACCGCTTCCAGTCCCCCTTGTAAAGCCGCCTGGAAGTCCCGCTGTCCGAGCAGGAAAATTAAGCCTATTAGCTCCCCAATCACGGTGAAGCCGCGCTCCTGCTGTTCTGTGGCCCAGAGTTTTTGGGCGGTGCGTTCGGAAAGCTGCCAGGGTACTTTCAGGTAGTGTTCGGGGCCATGCCAGGGCTTCAGCTGCGCCTTGTACGCAGTTTTTTCACGGCCCCGAAGAGCTGGCACAACCCCCGGCACGCAATAACGAGCTGAGAGGTTGGTCAATAGCCCGCGGCAGGCCAAAGGACGATATGCGTGCACCGAGCAGGCCCCCTCCGGCGTAAGCAACGGGCAGGGACGGTTTTCCAGGAAATACCGGGTGGGAAAATCGGGCTGGTGCTTTTGTCGAGCAATGCGCGCAAGTCTTTTGGGGCCTTCGGCCTCGATACGGGCCAAGGCCTGGGGCTGGTGGGCCTCGAGCGCCTCCCGCAGATACTCCGCCTCCGCCAGTCCAACCACCACCCAGGCTGAGCAGCAGGCCTTGCAACCCGGGCCACAGCTCACCCGTACCCCGCGCTCCGCAAGATAAGCCGCGGTGCGGCGATCGAGTCGCTCATGGGCTTTGGCTACCGTCCGATGCAACGAATGGTTCATCGTCCAATGATAGCTTCGCCCCTCCTTAAAACCCACCCGAAACAAAGCTGTCCGGATTCTGATCGTTCTTTACCGGATGTAGTGTAAAATCTCACCTTGATTATGAATGCAATCGGCCGAATCGTCAGCATGCCCAGCCTACCCGAACCCCTCAAGGGCCTCGGCGAGCTGGCCTATAACCTGTGGTGGAGCTGGAACCCCGAAGCCCAGCACCTCTTCGAGCAGATCAATCCTTCGCAGTGGAAGCGCTTCCGCGCCAACCCAGTTCGGGCTCTGCTAGAAGCCGACCCCGAGCGTTTAGCGGTGCTGGCCGAGAATGCCGGCTATGTGGGCGCCGTGGAAGCCACCCTCGCCAACTTCCACCGCTACCTGCAAAGCCGCCCCAAGAAAACCCCGCGCATTGCCTACTTCTCGATGGAGTACGGCTTTCACGAGTCGCTGCCCATCTACTCGGGCGGTCTGGGTATCCTGGCCGGCGATCACATCAAGTCGGCCTCCGACCTGGGGCTTAGCCTGACCGGCATCGGGATGTTCTACCACGAGGGCTACTTCCGCCAGCAGCTTACCCCCGAGGGCCAGCAGCGGGAAGTTTACGAAGACCTGCTGCCCGAAGAACTGCCGCTGGTGGTGGTCAGCAAAGATGGCAAGCCTCTCAAGGTGGGGGTGGAGTTTCCCGGACGCACCGTATATGTGATGGCTTACAAGGCGCAGGTAGGCACCATTCCGGTCTACCTGATGAGCACCAACCTGCCCGAAAACCGGCCCGAAGACCGCGCCCTCACCGCCCGGCTCTATGCGCCTGGGCAGGAAATTCGCATCGAGCAGGAGATGATTCTGGGTATTGGCGGGGTGCGCCTGGTGCGGGCCCTGGGCCTGAACCCTGAAGTCTGGCACATGAACGAGGGCCACGCGGCCTTTTTGGGGCTCGAGCGCATACGCGAGATGGTGGCCGCCGGAAGCTCTTTCGGCGAGGCCCTCGAGGCCACCTCGGCGGGGGCGCTCTTCACCACCCACACCCCCGTGCCCGCCGGACACGACAGCTTTCCGCTGGATCTGGTGGAGCGCTACCTGGACGGCTGGTGGAACAAACTGGGCATCAGCAAGGAGGAGTTTATCGCCCTGGGCCGCGAGGAAAAAAGCTACGGCCCGGTCTTCAGTATGTCCAACCTGGCCCTCCACACCTCCCGCGCCGCCGGGGGGGTCTCGGCCCTGCACGGCGAGGTCTCGCGCGAGATGTTCCAGCACCTGTGGAAGGGCCTCGAGCCCGAGGAAGTGCCCATCGGGCACATCACCAACGGCATTCACACCTTTAGCTTCCTGCACCCCGAGATGCACGCCCTTTACGAGCGTAGCTTCCCCAAAACCTGGGCCGAGCAGCTCCACGACCCCAGCCAGTGGACGGTAGACCGGCTCGAAGAGGACGAGCTCTGGCATATCCGCAACAAGCTGCGGGCCAGGCTGGTGGAGGAAGTGCGGGTACGTTTGTTTGAACAGCGCCGCCGCAACGGCGACCTCCCGGCCAGCCTGCGGGCAGCGGAAAAAGTGCTCGACCCCAGCGTGCTGACCATCGGCTTTGCCCGCCGCTTTGCTACCTACAAGCGGGCCATCCTGATGTTCACCGACCCCGACCGGCTGGTCTCCATCCTGAATGGCCCCCTGCCGGTGCAGTTTGTGTTTGCTGGTAAAGCCCACCCCAAGGACGAGCCGGGCAAGGAGTTCATCAAGAAGCTGGCCGAGAAAATCAAGGAACTGGGTCTCGAGGACAAGATGATTCTGCTCGAGGACTACGACATGGGCCTGGCCCGCACCCTGGTGCAGGGGGTGGACGTCTGGCTCAACACCCCCCGCCGCCCCATGGAAGCCTCGGGCACCTCGGGCATGAAGGCGGCCCTCAACGGCGCTTTGAACTTCTCGGTTCTGGACGGCTGGTGGGCCGAGGCCTTCAACACCACCAACGGCTGGGCCATCGGCGACGACCGCACCTACGCCACCGAGGAGGCCCAGGATCACGCCGACGCCCAGAGCTTCTACGACACCCTGCAATACGAGATTATCCCACTGTTCTATGCCCGGGGCGCGGTAGGCACCCCCAGCGGCTGGCTGGCCATGGTGCGCGACAGCATCCGCACCTGTGGCCCCACCTACTCGGCTCAGCGCATGGTGGACGAGTACCATCGCAAGTTCTATACCCCACTGGCCCAGCGGTCGGCCCACCTGATGGAGAAAAACGCGGCCGCCCTGAAGGAAGTGGCCCGCTGGAAAGCGCAGGTACAGGCCGCCTGGAACAACGTAAAAGTCTGGGTCGAGGCTCCCCATGCCGCCGCCAACCAGCCCTTGCAGTTGCGGGCGTTTGTGCAGGCCTACGGCATCCCCACCGAGACCCTGCGGGTCGAGCTGGTGGTGCGGCGCAGCAGCGGCGATCTGGAAGTGGTGGCCCTCCAGCACGCCGGCCAGGAGCGCGACGCGCTGCTCTACACCGGCAGCTACCTTCCGGCCCGCCCCGGCAGCTACGAGTACGGGGTGCGGGTGAGGGCTATACACCCCGAGCTATCCAACCCCCGCGAAGTGGCCTTTGTGCAATGGGCTGACACGGCGGCAGAAGAACTGGTGAAAGTGTAGCGCTGCGTAGAAAACCAGATTACTGGCCAGAGCCGCCCTTCGATCTGCTAGGGTAAGGGTATGTATCCCATGCGTTTGGTAGTCCTATTCCTGTTCGGCGTGCTATTCGCAGTCGCACAGGCCCCCATCACCCCCAAAGCGGCCCTCGAGCGCCTCTTCACCGAGCGCCCGGCCAGGGCCGGGTGGTTTGCCCCGGCCTTCTTGCAGCAGGTGCCGCTGGCCCAGGTAGAGGCCATTCTCCAGCAACTGCTGGGCGGGCTGGGGCGCTACGAGGGCGTGGAGCCGGACGGCCCCAACTTTCGGGTGAGCTTCGAGCGCGGCGTGGTGCCCGCACAGATCTCGCTGGACAGCGAGGGGCGCATCCAGGGGCTGTTCTTCCGTCCGCCCCAGCCCAAGGCCGCCCTGACCCCCGAACAACTCCTGGCCGAGTACCGCAAGCTACCGGGAGAGGTCAGCGTGCTGGTGCTGGAAGGCCCCCAGGAGCGCCTAAGCCTGAACGCCGACCGCGCGCTGGCGGTGGGCTCGAGCTTCAAGCTGGCCGTACTGGAAGCCCTGCGCCAGCAGATCGAGGCCGGGCAGCGCCGCTGGAGCGATACCGTGCCGCTGCGCCCGGAGTGGAAAAGCCTGCCCAGCGGCACCCTGCAAAACCTGCCCGACGGAACCCTCCTGAGCCTCGAGCAGTACGCCACCCAGATGATCTCCATCTCCGACAACACCGCCACCGACGCGCTAATAAGCATTGTCGGGCGGGCCGAGGTGGAAAAGCTCGCCCCCCGCAACCGGCCTCTCCTGACTACCCGCGAGGCTTTTGTGCTCAAGAACCCGCAAAACCGGGAGTGGCTCGAGCGCTACCGGGCCAACCCCGCGGAGCGGGCCACCCTGCTGCCCCAACTGGCCCGCCTGCCCCTGCCCGACGTGAGCGTGTTTGCCGGGGGGCCGGTGGCCATTGACGTAGAGTGGTTTTTCAGCACCCGCGAGCTTTGCACGCTGATGGGCCGGGTACAGGCCCTACCCCTGATGTCGCTCAACCCCGGCCTTGCCAACCCCGCCGACTGGCAGCGCGTGGCCTACAAAGGGGGCTCCGAGCCGGGCGTCCTGAACCTGACCACCTGGCTTACCGCCAAGGATGGCAGGCAGTACTGCGTCTCGGCCACCTGGAACAACCCCCAGGCCCGGCTCGACGAGAACCAGTTCTTCTTGCTCTACACCAGCCTGCTAAACAGCTTGAAGTAGACTGACCCCATGCGCGCAGTGCCCTTTCGCTTTGAGAACAACACCTTCTGGCTCCTGGATCAGCGCAGGCTCCCCTTCGAGGAGGTCTGGGTGCCCTGCCAAACCGCCCGGGATATCGCCGTCGGCATCCGCGAGATGGTGGTGCGCGGGGCCCCGGCCATCGGGGTGACCGCGGCCTATGGGATGGTGCTGGCCCACCTGTCGAGCGAAGACCCAGCCGAAGCCGACGCCCTGCTGCGCCAGAGCCGCCCCACCGCGGTCAACCTGTATTACGCCCTGGATCGCATGAAACCGCACTGGGGCAGCCTCGAGGCCTCGCTCAGGGAAGCCCAGGCCATCTGGGACGAGGTGCAGGAGACCGAGCTAGCCATCAGCCGGCATGGGGCAAAGGTGCTGAGGGGCCAGGTGCTCACCCACTGCAATACCGGCCCGCTGGCTACCGGGGGCTACGGCACCGCTTTGGGGGCCATCGTTGAGGCGCACCGGCAGGGCCGGGTGACCCACGTCTGGGTAGACGAGACCCGCCCCTACCTGCAGGGGGCCCGCCTGACCGCCTACGAGCTGCAAAAAGCTGGGGTGCCCGCCACCCTCATCACCGATAACATGGCCGCCTACCTGATGGGCCAGGGCCAGGTGGACGCGGTCATTCTGGGCGCCGACCGCATGGCCCTGAACGGCGACTTTGCCAACAAGATCGGCACCTACGGCCTGGCTATTCTGGCGCGGTACCACGGCATTCCGTTCTACCCGGCCCTGCCGCTCTCCTCGGTAGACCCCCGGCTGGAAAACGGCAACAGCATCCCCATCGAGCAACGTTCGGCGAGGGAAGTAACGGTGATTCGGGGCCAGCCCATCGCACCCGAGGGCTTTCCGGCAGCCCACCCCGGCTTCGACGTAACCCCCCATCACCTGATTACCGGCATCGTAACCGAGAAAGGCGTGCTTTATCCCCCTTTCGATGAGGCCCTGCGGGCCGCCCTGGGAATGGAGTAAGGCATGAACCCGTTGCTGGGCTGGTGGGAGCAGCTGACGGGGGCCCGCTGCCCCGGTTGCGGAGCACCTTTAAGCCAGCCTTTGCTGTGCTCGAGCTGCCGGGCCGCCCTCGTACCCCGTCACCTGCCCCATTTCGTATACCTGGGCGACTACAAGCGGTTGGGCCGGCTGCCCAAGGCCATCAAGTACCAGGGGCAGCGCAGGCTGGCCCACTACCTGGGCGAGCTGCTGGCGCTGGGGGTGCGGCAGGCCGAGTGGGGCCTGGACGGTGTAACTGCGGTGCCCACCCTGCCCCACCGCCAGCTCCGGCGGGGCTACAACCAGGCCGAGCTGCTGGCCCAGGCGTTGGCCCAGACGCTGAAAGTTCCCTACCAGCGGGTGCTGAGGCGCACCAGTTGGGAGACCTCGCAAACCCAGAAGACCTTGCGCCAGCGCCTGCAACTCGCCGAGACCACCTTCCAGCCAGCCCGCCGGGTGAAGGGCCTCTGGCTGCTGGTAGACGATGTGGTGACCACCGGCGCAACGTTCGAGCGCGCGCGCAAGGCTTTGCTCGAGGCCGGGGCAGCCAAGGTCTACGGTGCGGCAATTGCGGTCAAGAGCCCACACGATCTGTCGCGGTATTCCCTATAATCAAAAATAACAGAACCCCGTTTCCGGGGTTTTTGGCAGCCGTACACCCAACCTCACCTCTTTTGAGCGTGGGGCTTTTTGCTAAAGGGGGGAACCATGATCAGACGACCGCGCATCCGTAGGCTCGAGGAGCTCCTCCCCTACATCCGCGAAGGCCGCTACCGCATTGGCCCCCACGTGGCCAAGCACATGCTGCAAGAGGGTTTTATCGAGCACGATGTGTTGCAGGCGGTGGAGTGGGGCCGTGAGATGGCCGTCTACCCCGAAGACCAGCGCATGCTGGTGCTGGGCTATATGGTTTTTCCGCCCCAGCTCAGGCTGCCATTGCACGTGGTGCTGGAGTACCGCGAGCCGCGCTGGGTGGATATCGTGACCGCCTTTATTCCCAAAAAGCCCCACCAGGTATATTCGAGGGCCCGCATGGCCGCCATTCTGCGCTTCGACGGCACCTTTGAAGAGGTGCGCTGGGTGCGGCCCCGCTTCATGACCGCCGAGGACATCCCCCGCTAGATGCCCAGCAGCCGGCGGGCGGTCTCGGCGTCCTGGGCGAGCTGGGCTTTCAGGGCTTCCAGGCTTTCAAACTTCATCTCGCCGCGCAGCTTGGTGAGGAATTCCACGCTGAGTTCCTGGCCGTACAAATCGTCGGCAAAACCAAAAAGATGCACCTCAAAGCGTAGGGTCTGGCCCGCCACCGTGGGACGGTAGCCGACATTGGCCATACCGCCAAACCGGCCCTGGGGGGTCTGCACCCGCACCGCGAACACGCCCAGCGGCAGAATCTTGAGCGGGGCGACCTCGAGGTTGGCGGTGGGGAAGCCCAGCTTTCGCCCCAGCCTATCACCTTCGCGCACGATGCCCCGGGCGGTATAGGCCCGGCCCAGCAGGAGCTTGGCCTCGTCTACGTCGCCCGCGCGCAGCAGGTCGCGGATACGGCTCGACTTGACCGGCCCCCCGCCCAGCTCGAGCAGGGGCAGAATATGAGTGGGCGCAACTGCGTTCAGGTCTTCCAGCCCCCCGGCCCGCCCCTGCCCAAAGCGGAAATCGGCCCCCACATAGATCTGCCGGGCCTCGAGGGTGCGCAAATCCTCCAAAAAATCGTCCTTGCTGCGCTTGGAGAAAGCCTCGGTAAAGGGCACAATCAGGGCGATCTCGACCCCCAGGCCCCGTAGAAGCTCGAGCTTTTCCGACAGATCGGTCAGGAAGCCCTCCCCCCTCATAAAAACCTTGCTGGGGGGGTCAAAGGTGTAAACCAGCAGCGGCGCGTGCAGGTGCTTGGCCGCCTGCTGGGCCTGGTGGATCAGATGCTGATGCCCGAGGTGCAGGCCATCGAAGCTGCCGATGGCCACCACCTTGGGGCCCGCGGGTGCGTCGGAGGGGTCGTTGATGAGCAGCATAGGTTATCGGTTGGCGTCCATGCACGGGGTCTGGCGGGGAGCGAAGGCCATCTGGCAGTTATCAGGGCTATTCGTAAGCCGGGGTGTCGTCTTCCAGCGCCCGCTCGCTCAGGTAGAACAGGATACCGGCCAGGGCCGAGGCCGATATCTGCACCCTGCCTTCGCGGGCATCCCGCAACACCTGGCGCGGGAAATGCCATTCTACTGTGATGGCCTCGTCGTCGTCGGGCTCTGCGTAGGCCTCGCGGGTGTGGGTGGCCCGAAAAACGTGCAGCTTCTCGTTGCAGAAGCCCGGCGAGAGGTAAAAACCCGTCAGGTATTCCAGGTTTCCGGTGAGCTGGGCCTCCTCGGCCAGCTCCCGCCGCGCGGCTTCTTCGGGAGTCTCGCCGGGGTCTATGAGGCCCGCGGGAATCTCGAGGGTCTCGCTGCCGACGGCCGGGCGGTACTGGCGCACGAAGAGCAGCTTACCGTCCCGCTCAACCAGCACCGCCACCGCGTCGGCGTGCTCGACGATCTCGTAGCGGCCCTCGAGGGCCAGATTAAGAACGCGGCCTTTGTACAGGTACTGCCGTGCAGGCATGCCTTCAAGCTAACCACAAAAAAACCCCACGTCAAACCGGTGCAGCCAGAACAGGGCCGACGTAGAGCGTTTGGGAATCATTTCCGAACCCGGTATACCGGATTCAAAAAGACAATCGTCCATCAAAAATTCCGTGGGGCTGTCTTTTTGAATCCCAGAGAACTCCCTTCAGGGGGCGGTATCACCCTCCACTACGCGGATAACTTCGGTCGGGTTGTTTGGTCGCTTTTCGGCGACAAGACAAGCGAATCTGGTATTACACTATCGCTGGATGAGCGAGGATCAGCTATTTGAGCAACTTAAGCGCGAAGTGGGTGTGCTGGGGCGGGCTTTGGGAAAAGCCATCCGCACACTTTCAGGCGAGCGCATTTTTCAACTGGAAGAACAGGTGCGCGAGCTGACCAAAAGCCTGCGGCAGGGCTACTCCCCCGAGGCTCGACAGCAGCTCCTCGAGATCGTGCGGGGCCTCTCGCTATCGGAAGCCGAGAACGTGATACGGGCCTTTTCGACCTACTTTCACCTGGTGAACCTGGCCGAAGAGCGTCACCGGGTGCGGGTTAACCGGGAACGGGAGAAACGAAGCACCCGCGATGCCCCGCGCAGCGAGTCGTTTCTGGCGCTGGTAGGGGAGCTCAAACGCCTGGGTCTGAGCTACGAGCAGACCGTGGATGTGCTCTCCCGGCTGCGGCTGCACCTGACCTTTACCGCCCACCCCACCGAGACCCGCCGCCGTACCCAGCGCTACCATATCCACGAGATCGAGAAGCTACTCGAGCAGGGCCAGGAGCTGCCCCTGGAACCCCGCGTGGCCCTGCTGTGGGGCACCTCGGAACTCCGCAAATCCCGGCCCACCGTGATGGACGAGGTCAAGGGCGGGCTTTTCTACACCACCTCGACCCTGTGGCAAACCATTCCCAAGCTGGTGGATGGGCTCGAGAGCGCCGTGGAGGCCCATTATGGCCAGCGCCCGGAGCTTTCGCCCCCGCTGGTGTTCCGCAGTTGGATTGGCGGCGACCGGGACGGCAACCCCAATGTGCTGCCCGAGGTGACGGGCTGGGCGCAAACCTACGCCCGCGAAACCGCCCTGCGCAAGTTTGTGGAGGATGTGGACGGCCTGATACGCGACCTATCGCTCACCGACGACCGGATTACCATTACCCGCGAGCTGCGGCTGGCCCTGGAAGACCACGCCAGGCACCTGCAACTGCCCGAACGTTTTCAGGGCGAGCCCTACCGGCAGTTTGGCATGGGGCTGCGCTACAAGCTGCGGGCACTGCTGGGCGAGCAGCCGGGCCCTGGCTACAGCGGAACGCCTGAGTTCGTGGCGGATGTGCGCAAAGCCGAGACCAGCCTCAACCAACTGGGCCTCGAGCAAATTTCCAGAGCCATCGTGCGGCCTCTGCGCCTGAATGCCGAAGCCTTCGGACTGGATCTGGTGAGCCTGGATCTGCGCGAGGAGTCGCGCGCCCTGACCGAGGCCGCCGCCGAGCTGCTCAGAATTGGCGGGGTGCACGAGCAGTACGCCGCGCTCCCCCCTCAGCAACGGGAAGCCTTGCTGACCCAGGAGCTGGCCACGGCCCGGCCGCTGGCCCCCGTGGGATATCGTCCCCAGACCAAGCCGCTGCAAACCGCCCTCGAGGCCCTGCGCCACTGGAAAGCCCGCGGGGCTCATGTGGTCTCGATGACCCACCACCCCAGCGACCTGCTCGAGGTGATGCTGCTGGCACGGGAGGTGGGGCTCTACCGCCCCGGACGGGCCCTGCCCTTCGATGTGGTGCCGCTCTTTGAAACCCTGGGCGACCTGCAAAACGCGCCCGAAGTGGTGGCGCGGCTGCTGGATAATCCGGTCTTCAGGGCCCATGTGCAGGGGCGGGGGGGCCTCGAGGTGATGATCGGCTACTCCGACTCCAACAAGGACGCTGGCTTTCTGGCAGCCAACTGGGCACTTTACCAAGCGCAGGAGGCCATCACCAGAGTCGCCAGGGAACGCGGCGTGACGGTCTACTACTTTCACGGACGGGGTACTTCCACCGCCCGCGGCGGGGGCACGGCGGGGCGGGCCATCGCCAGCCTGCCGCCCGGCACCGTGGGCAGCCGGATGCGCCTGACCGAGCAGGGCGAGGCCCTGGCCGACCGCTATGCCCACCCCGAGCTGGCCTACCGCAACCTCGAGCAGATGCTCTACCACATGGCCCTGGCCTCGGCCCGCGACCTCTATGGGCAGGCTGCACCGCTCAAACCCGCGTGGCTCGAGGCCATGGAGCGGGCCGCCGAACGCTCCACCCAGGCCTACAGGGAACTCTTGGGGCGCCCCGGTTTCTTCGAGTTCTACGAACAGCTCACCCCCATCCGCGAGATCGGAGCGCTCAACATCGCCAGCCGCCCAGTCTACCGCTCGGGGCGGGTGCGCGAGATCAAGGATCTGCGGGCCATCCCATGGGTGATGTCCTGGACGCAGGTTCGCTTGCTGCTGCCCGGCTGGTATGGGCTGGCCGAAGGGCTACAGGAGATTCCGCTGGCGCTGCGGCAGGAGATGTTTGAGCAGTGGCCCTTTTTTGCCACCACCCTCGATAGCGCCGCCATCGCATTGGCCAAGGCTGACCTGGGCATCGCCCGCGAGTACCTGCGGCTGGTCAAGCCCGATCTGGCCGAACGTTTCTTCCCCGATATCGCCCGCTCATTCGAGCAAACCAAAGCCATTCTGGAGGAAACTTTTCAGAACACCCTGCTCTTCAAGCACCCCGTGCTGGCCCGCCAGACCGAGCTGCGCAACCCCTACGTAGACCCCATCTCGCTGGTGCAGGTGGAGCTACTGGAACGCTACCGGCGCACCCCGCCCGAGGCCCCCGAACGCACCGGCCTCGAGCGCGCCCTGATGCTTTCTCTGCTGGGTATCGCGGCAGGACTGCGCAACGCGGGCTAGCGCACCCACCCATATCATGGGAGCGGTATGGTTGAGGTACACAACCGTCACGTCACCTTCCACCCCCCCGCGGGGGCCCGGTTTCTGGTTGGCGATTTCACCGACTGGAACCGCCGCCCCATACCCATTCAAGCGCCCCTGACCCTCGAGTTCCCCGCCGGGGCCTACGTGGAGTACGCCTTTCTGGACGAAAACCATCAGCCCTTCCCCGACCCCGACAACCCCCACAAGGCCCAGAATCCCTGGTGGACGTATCCCCGGGCTATCGAGCTACCCGGTTTTCGTTACACTGCACCCCCCCAGCCCTCGCGCGCGGCAGAGGTGCACCGGCACCGGCTGGAGTCGCGGGCCTTTGGCAGCACCCGCCGCTACTACGTCTACAACCCCGAACCGCCGGCCCAGGCCACCCTCTTCGTCCACGATGGGGTGGCCTACTACCGCACCGCCAAGCTGGCCGAGGTGGCCCAGGGGCTTCTGGAGCAGGGCCAGATCAAACCCGTGCGGATCGTATTCATCGAGCCTGAGGATCGCCGCAGCGAGTACTGGTTCAGCTCAGCTTACGAACAACACGTGCTGGAGGAGATTATCCCAGCGGTGGAGGCCCACTACGGCCCCACAGCGGAAAAGGGCTTGCTGGGGGCCAGCCTGGGGGGCCTGGTCTCGGCCTGGCTGGGCTGGCGGCATCCCCAGACCTTCCAGAAAATCGCCACCCAGTCGGCCTGCCTGACCGCCTCGCCCGAGGGGGGCGACTCCTTCACCGACCCCGAGTGGCTCACCGAGCAGTACCAGGCCACCCCGACCCTGCCTTTGCGCTTTTACTGCGAGACCGGGCAGATCGAGTGGCTGCTGGCCCCCAACCGCCGTTTTGCCGCCATGCTGGCCGACAAGGGCTACCCCCACGCCTACCTCGAGCGCCCCTCCGGCCACAACTGGATGACCTGGCGGCAGGGGCTGGCCCCGGCCCTGGTGTACCTGTTCGGAACTGAGGCCGGATGATAGGCTTAGGCTTATGGAGTTTGGATCGGCTTTTGCAGCCATTCTGATTATCGTTGCGCTCGAGGCCGTTTTATCTGTAGACAACGCCATGGTGCTGGCCGTGATGGTGCGGCCTCTGCCCGAGCACCTGCGCTCGAGGGCCCTGCTCTACGGCATCATTGGGGCCTACGTGCTGCGCGGACTGGCCCTGCTGTTCGCCACCATCATCATCCAGATCTGGTGGATTCAGTTGCTGGGCGGGCTTTATTTGGTGTATCTGGCCGTGAATCACCTCTTCAGGCACAAGCCCCCCCAGGCCTCCGAGTCGGAGCAGGCTCAGCTACAACAGGCCGCTGCCGCCAGCTTCTGGCGCATTGTGGTGATGATCAACGTGGTGGATCTGGCCTTCGCGGTGGACTCGGTGCTGGTAGTGATTGCCTTCAGCCGGGAGTTCTGGGTGATTTTTGCCGGGGTAGCCATCGGGATTCTGCTCATCCGGCTGGCCGCTGGCATCATGGTCACCATCATCGAGCGCTACCCCAGGCTCGAGTCGGTGGCCTATGCGGTGGTGGGCTGGGCCGGGCTCAAGCTGATGCTCGAGGGCTGGGGCCACGGCAGCGAGGTCTGGCTGCACCGCCCCGAGCTGGCTTTGCACCTTCCCCAGGCCTTTTTCCTCAGCGTGACCTTCGCCATAATTGTTCTGGGCAGCCTGTGGGCCTTCCGCCGCTCGTCCTGACCATGTCCAAAGACTGGGACGCCCACTACCTGAGCCAGCCGTCCCATAGCCAGCCCGCAACGGTGGTAGCGGCCTACGCCCACCGGCTTCCGGCAGGGCCGGTGCTCGACCTGGCCGGTGGCATGGGCCGCAACGCCTTTTTTCTGGCTCGGCGGGGGCATCCGGTGATTTTGCTCGAGCAAAGCCGGGTGGCCCTGGAGTTCGTGCAAAGCGAAGCCGCCCGCCAGCAGCTCCCGGTCTGGGCCATAGAGGCCAACCTGGAAGCCCCCTCCCCCAGCCTGCCCCCAGGCCCGCTGGCTGGTATTGTCAAGTCGTACTTCTTGCACCGCCCGCTGCTGGAACTGTTCGCCCCGCGGCTAATGCCCGGCGGTCTGGTGCTCCTCGAGGGTTTTACGGTAGTAGAAGCCCAGCGGCGCGGCAGCCAGGCCGCACATTACTGGCAGGAAGGTGAACTCCTGCACCCACCCCAGGGCCTCCACCTGCGGGCCTGGGCCGAGGGTTGGATGAACGGACACCACCGCACCTGGGCGGTGTGGAAGAGGGTAGGATAAGCGCAAGCCACCCTCCTCGCCCCTGGGTAAATCTGGTAAGGTTGTGCCGATGGTTTTTGTACTGGCAACCCTGGCCTACCTGTTGGGCGCGCTGCCCCTCGGCTACTGGGCCATCCGACGCCTGACCGGCCAGGATCCCCGCCTGGCCTCGGCCTATAACCTGGGCCTCGAGAACACCCTGGAACACCTGGGCCCAGGCCCGGTGCTCCTGGCCTGGGGCCTGGACTTTCTCAAGGGGCTGCTAGCGGTCTGGATAGGAGGGCAGTTTGGGCTCTCCTGGGCGGTAATCTTTGCGTTCCTGGTCTATCTGGGCCACCTCTACCCTCCCCGGTTTTTGGCTCAGGGAACCCTGCTGCGGGGGCGGGGTGCGGGCGTGCTGGTGGGGGTGGTGCTGGGCCTGTACCTGAGCGGCCTCTCCTACCTGCTCACCCTGGTGGTCTTGCTGGTAGCGGCCCTGAGCCTCTTATTCAGCCGGTACGCCTCGCTGGCTGCCCTGACCATCCCCGGCACACTGGCCCTTTTGCTCACCTTCGAGCCGATTACCGGCTGGGCCAGGCTGGCGGCCTGGGGGCTGCTCCTAGCCGCGCTCTGGCGCTACAAGGAAAACATCGGGCGGATGCTGGAAGGCACCGAGCCCCGCCTGGGCGAACCACCACCGCTGCCATCAGACAAGCAGGTGGTCTGCGCCTTCATGATTCATCCCCTCACGGTGGACGACCTGTTCCAGAGCCCCCGCTTCCGCTGGGCCCGACCGCTGGTAGAGCGGGGCCTCATCTCCCAGAGCCTGGTGGAAAACCTCGCCGAGGCCATCCGGCCCATGAAGGTGGGGGAGTTGCGCGGGGTTAAGACCACCGACGGGCGGGAGATTCGCTGCCACCTGATCTCGGCCCCCCTGCTGCCCCACCAGATTACCGGCAAGCCCGAGCTGGCCACCCAGCGGGCCATCCAGGGGGCCCGGCTGGCCAGGGAGCTGGGCTGCACGGTGGTGGGCTTAGGGGCCTTCTGGAGCGTGGTGGGCGAGAAGGGCCGGATGGTGCAGGAGGCCGTACCGGAGATCGAGGTGACCAACGGCGGGGCCTACACCGCCGGAACCGTCAAGGCCGCCATACCGGGCATCCTGGCCCACTTCGAGCAGTCCGGGCGCCGCCTTCAGGAGGCCACCGCGGCAGTGGTGGGGGCCAACGGGGTGGTGGCCTTTGGGATTGCCCGGCAGATTGCGCCGCTGGTTGGGAAGCTGATTCTGGTGGGGCGCAACCAGGAGCGCCTGGAGAAAAGCGCCGCCACACTCAAGCAGAACCTCGAGCGCAAAGGCCAGCCCGTCCCCCAGCTTATCGTGAGCACCGATATATCGACCATCCGCGAGGCCGACCTCATCTTCACCGCCACCTCCGACCCCCAGCCGGTTATCTTCCCCCAGCACGTCAAGCCCGGTGCCTGGATCTACGACGAAGGCGTACCGCCCGACGTGGACGCCTCGGTGAAGCAGGTGCCGGGGGTGCGGGTGATTCCCGGTGGGGTGGTGCGGCCGCCGGGGGCCATGACCGGCAACCTCGACCTGCACTTCGGCGAGGGGGCGGTGCCGGCCTGCCTGGCCGAGACCATGATTCTGGCCGCCGAAAAGGCCTATGAGCGAAAGAGCCTGGGCGGCGAGACCAAAAGCGAAAACATCCAGTTTTTCGTGGAGCGGGCCGAGGCCCTGGGTTTCAGGGTAGTGGACTAGCGGCGTTCCCTGAGCCTGTCGAAGGGAACCCCGATCCTCCGAGCCTCGTTCCGCTGGCTTCGACTGCTTCGGCAGGCTCAGCAACCGGCTCAGTCAACTGTCCCAGGGGCAAGAGGCGCTGTTGGGGTTTCACCCGGTCAGTATCCTGGTTTTTACATCGGCGATGACTTCGGCGGGCGTTTGAAGCGCTCTCAGGGTGGGCCATGCGCGAACCAGTATAGCGCGCCGGCCCCCGGCCGGGGGCCGCTGGGGTATCCTGTACCCGATGCTCTCCTGGCTGGTGTGGCTGTTCCTGGGCGTGGCGCTCCTCTACTGGCTGACCTACGCGGCGTTCGCCGCCCTCAACCTGCGCCTGATGCCCGCCCTGCGCGAGCTGCACCCCGCCGAGCCCCCCCGCCTCCCCCGCCTGAGCCTGATCGTCCCGGCCAGCAACGAGGCCGACACCCTCGAGGCCGCCCTCGCCAGCAAGCTGGCCCAGGACTACCCCCACCTCGAGTTCGTCCTGGTCAACGACCGCTCCACCGACGGCACCGGCGAGGTCATGGAGCGGATGGCCGGGGGCGACTCGCGCATCAGGGTGCTGCACGTCCGCGAGCTGCCCCAGGGCTGGCTGGGCAAGGTGAACGCGCTGCACCAGGGCGTGCGGGCCGCCAGTGGCGAGTGGCTGCTGTTCAGCGACGCCGACGTGCACTTCGCCCCCGGGACGCTGCGCAAGGCGGTGGCCTACGCGCTCCGGCGGGGCCTCGACCACCTGGCCGTCATCCCCCACCTGCACTCGAGGTCGTTCTGGCTGGACGTGGCGGTGGCCTTGTTCTCGCGGGTCCCGGTGGTCTCGATGCCCTACTGGGCGGTCGAAAACCCCAAAAGCAAGACCTCGGCGGGGATGGGAGCCTTCAACCTGGTGCGGCGCGAGGCCCTGGAGAAAACCCCCGGCCTCGAGTGGCTGCGCATGGAAGTGGGTGACGACGTGGGGCTGGGCCTGATGCTCAAGCGCACCGGGGCCAGGCAGTCGCTGGTCCACGGGCGAGGCACGGTAGGGGTGCTGTGGTACGAGAACTTCGCCCAGATGCTACGCGGCACCGAGAAGGTCTGGCTGGCCAGCGTGGGCAACTACAGCCCGCCAGGCATCGGGGCGTTCGCTTTGGTGTTCTTGCTCCTCGAGATGAGTCCTTTTCTGGCTCTGGCGGTCAACCCCTGGCTGGCCGTCGCGTTGTTGATCCTGAGTTTCTACACCGCCGTCGTCGCCAGCCGCTTTAACGAACAGGCCCTGGCTCCCGCACTGGCCTGGCCCATCGGCTCGCTGATTCTGGTCTACTCGGCCCTCCACGCCGCCTGGGTCGCCCAGCGGCAGGGTGGGCTGGTCTGGCGTGGCACCTTTTATCGCCTGAGCGAGTTGCGCAAAGGTAAGCGCTTTCGCGCCTTCTGAGGAGACCCATGAGCCTATTGTTACTAAGTCCGACCCGATTTGAAGCTGCTTTCCTCAAAGGCCAGAAGTTCGATTTTCACGGACGCGCGGGGCTGCGCGGGGCGGGCTGGGTCTGGCTGGAGTGCGGCATTGGCAAGGTCAACACCGCCGCCACCCTGGCCGCTTTCGTCCAGCGGCGCAGGTTCGAGCGGGTGCTGCTCTTTGGCATTGCGGGGGCCTATGCCGATTCGGGCTTGCAGTTAGGCGATTGCGCCCTGGCCGAGCGGGAGATTCAGGCCGACCTGGGCGTGCGGGATGGGGGCCTGAAGGGCCTGGGCTTCCCCAGCCTGGTGGTGGCCTCCAGGCCCTACCACAACCGCTTTCCGCTGGACAAAGCCTTCACGGACGAACTTAAGAGCAAACTGGGCCTGCCGGGCAAACAGTTTCTGACCCGCGACCTGGTCTCGGAGAACCCCACCGAGGCCCACCAGCTCGCGCGCAAATGGGAGGCCGACCTCGAGAACATGGAGGGGGCCGCCTTTGCCCAGACCTGCTTGTGGCTGGGCCTGGCCGGGGCCGAGCTACGGGCGGTATCGAACATGGCCGGCGTGCGCGACAAAGCCCAGTGGCGCATCCGGCAGGCGGTGGAGGCCCTCGAGCACCACATTTTGCGTATCATCGGGTCATGATCGACATTTCCCGCCCCATCTACCCTGGCGTGCCGGTATGGCCCGGCGATACCCCGTTTAGCTACCAGCTGGTCGCGCGAATCGCGGGCGGCGACAGCGTGAACGTGGGCAAACTCACCACCACCACCCACCTGGGCACCCACCTCGACGCCCCCTGGCACTACGTGGACGACGGCGGCAAGCTGGAAACCGTCCCGCTCGAGGTGCTCATAGGCCCCTGCCGGGTGGTGGATGCGCGTGGACAGGAAGCCCTCACGGCCGACTTCCTCAAAACCATCCAGCTCGCCGAGCGCACCCTCTTTTACACCGGACAGCCCAGTATCTGGCCGAGCTTCCCCCACACCTTTATGCACGTGCTGCCCGAGGCCGCCGGGTACATGGCCGCGCAGGGTGTCAGGCTCTACGGCACCGACGCCCCCAGCGTAGACCCCCTCACCTCCAAAGACCTGCCGGCCCACAAGGCCTTTGCCCAGGCCGGGGTTTATATCGTGGAGGGGCTGGCCCTGGAGGGGGTGGCCCCGGGCGACTACGAACTCGTCTGCCTGCCGCTGAAGCTCGAGGGGGCCGACGCCGCGCCGGTGCGGGCCATTTTGCGATAGAGCTGTTTCTCATCCCCTTCTGTCGTGCGATTGCGCCAATGCGCTAAGATGGTTCGGATGAAGTTTGGATTACCCGGCATAAAACTTTTCCGCAAACTGGGTTTTTTTCTCAATCAGGCCGCTCTAGGGGGTAGCGCGGCCCTCGAGGGCGTGATGATGAAGGCCGCCGACGCCTGGGCCCTGGCGGTGCGGCTGCCCAACGGGCAGATTCACGTCGAGCGACACGAGGAAGAGGCCCTGACCAAAAAGTACCCCTGGGCCCGGCTGCCCCTCATCCGGGGCGTGGTGGCGCTGTGGGATGCCATGAGCATCTCCTACAAGTCGCTGTCGCGCAGCGCCGAACTGGCCGGGGAAGAAGACGAGAAGGTCTCGGGGGCGGCCATGTACGGCACCCTGGCGGTCTCGCTGGTGATCGGCCTGGCTTTGTTTGTGTGGCTGCCGGCCCGGCTGGCGGGTTTGCTGGTGGACGAGGAGCGCTTCCGCTTTTTGTTTTACGTGGTGGCCGGGCTGTTCGAGACCGCCATTCTGATTGGCTATCTGGTGTTTATCGGACGCATGAAGGATATGCAGCGCTTCTTCATGTACCACGGGGCCGAGCACAAGGCCATCGCCGCGCACGAGAAGGGCCTCGAGCTCACCGTGGAAAACGTGCGGGCCCAGCCGGCCTACCACCCCCGCTGCGGCACCAGCTTCATCGCTTTTACCGCGGTGGTGGGGGTGTTTGTGTACAGCTTCTTCCCGCCCCTCACGGTGGCCTGGTACTGGATTTTCCCGCGCCTTCTGATGATTCCGGTGGTGGCCGCGGTCTCCTTCGAGGTGCTGCGCTACTCCGCCGCCCACCACGACCCCCTCTCGAGGTTTTTCCGCTGGCTGGGCTTCAAGTTCCAGATGCTCACCGTCAGAGAACCCACCGACGACATGATCGAGGTCGCCATCGAGAGCACCAAGGCCGCCCTGGCCCAGCAACCTGCCGAAAAGCCCGTAGCGGTGGCCTGAGCGCTGCTAACGTAGGAGCCCCCGGACGCAGAAAATTACTAGTAGGGCACCTGGCAAACACAATACCCAAAACCGGCAGGTAAAAGTACAATCAGCCCATGCGTATTCTGCACACAGCAGACTGGCATCTGGGCAAGGTGCTCAAAGGACGGGAACGAACCCCGGAAATTCGGCAGGCTTTGCAGGCGCTCTTGGGGCTGGTGCGCTCGGAGCGCATCGAGCTGGTGCTGGTAGCGGGCGATCTGTTCGACCGGAGCGTGGTGTCCACCGAGGCCGAGGCCGCCGCCTTCGAGTTTTTTCTGGGCCTGCGCGAGCTGGGGGTTCCGGCCCTGGTGATTGCCGGCAACCACGACAGCCGCGAGCGGCTCGAGGCCCTCTCGCCCCTGCTCTCCCTGACCGGGGCCACCGTGTTTGGCAACCTGCGCTTTGCCGAGCAGGGCGGGGTGGTGGAGGCCCTGGGCGCCAGCGTGGCCCTGCTGCCCTTTTTGTCAGAGCGCCGGCTGGTTCGGGCCGGCGACCTGCTGCAGGGCGATAGCGCGGATTGGAAGCGAACCTACGGCCACAGCCTGGAACTCATCCTGAAGAACCTGGCGACCGGCTTCAGTGCCGACCTCAACCTGCTGATGGCACACCTGACCGTGGAGGGGGGCCAGCTTGGGGGCGGCGAGTTCACCTTCCACACCACCAACAGCTACGCCATCCCCAAAAGCGCCTTTCCCCTGAGCCTGAGCTACGTGGCCCTGGGCCACCTGCACCGCCAGCAGCAGGTCTCCGAGGCCCCGGTGGCCTGGTACGCGGGTTCCTTGATCCAGCTCGATTTTGGCGAAAGCGAGAACAGCCACCAGGGGGCCCTGATTGTGGAGCTCGAGCCGGGCCGGCAACCCCTGGTTCATCCGGTGCGGGCGCGCTGGGGCAAGCCGCTCAAAACCTTCCGGCTGAGCCGCGAGACCCTGGATCGCCGCTGGGAGGAGATCCGGGCTTTTCCTGGCTACAGCAAAATTGTGATCGAGGGCCCCGGCAACGCCGCCCTGCGCGAGCGGTTGTTCAGGGAGCTGCCGGATCTGCTCGAGGTCGAGTTCCACACCCCCGAGGCAGAAATAAAAGGCCCCGCCGTGGTAGACACCGAAAACCTGGACTGGGTGGAGGCCTACGCCGAGTACCGCCGAACCGCCACCGCCAGGGAAGCCAGCCCCGAGCTGCTGGAGGCCTTCCGGCAGGTCTACGAAGAAGCCCACGCACCCACGCACTGAACGTTGCCATGAGACCCCTCAAACTGCTCCTCGATGGCTTTGGCCCCTATGCCGAAGCCCAAACCATCCACTTCGACCATGACGTGAGCCTGTTTGCCATTACCGGCCCCACCGGTTCGGGCAAAAGCACCCTGCTCGACGCCATTACCTACGCCCTCTACAAAGCCACCCCGCGCATCGGCTCGAGCGGCCTCAAAGACCTCAAGCACCCCCAGGCCGACTCGGCCCGGGTGGAGCTGACCTTTGCCATGGGCGAGCAGGTCTGGCGGGTGGTGCGGGTGGTGGGCAGGGAGAACCAGAACCGCCTCGAGTACCTCCAGCAAGACCAGTGGAAAACCCATCCCGCTTCCGAGAAGGTACGGGAGCTCGACGCCAAGCTGGCCGAGATTCTGGGCATGGACTACGAGACCTTTACCCGGGCCATCCTGCTGCCCCAGGGCCAGTTCGACCTGTTTTTGCGCGGCTCGCCCAGAGAGCGCCGCGAGACCCTCATCAAGCTGTACGGCCTGGAAGCCCTCCAGGCCATGCGCGAACGGGCGGCGGCCCGCCTCGCGGCCCTGAGCCAGCAGAAAGCCCGCCTGGAAGGGGAGCTGGCTACCCTGGCCGAGGCCGAGGAGGAGCGCATCGCGGCGCTGCAAGAGGAAATTGCCGCGCTGGAGAATAGCGAGAAGGAGCTGAGCCGCCAGGAGAAAAGCCTCGAGCAGACCCTAAAAGCCCTGGAAACGCGCCTGGAGCTTTTTACAGCCCTCGAGGCCCTGCGCCGCCGCAAGCAGACCTGGGAAAGCGAGCAGCCCCGCATCGCCGAAACCACCGCCAGACTCGCACGCGCCGAGCAGGCCGAGCGCATCTGGCCCCAGGTCGAGGCCCTTCTGGCCGGCCAGGGCGAGCTCGAGCAGGCCCAGCGTGCCCTGAGCGCCCACCAGTCGGCGCTGGAAAAGCTCGAGGCCCTGCTCGAGACGCTGCGCCAGGGCTTCGATCCCGAGCGCCTGGAGACGCTCAAGCACAGCCTGGCCCAGATACCCCTGCTCAAAGACCAGGAGGCCCGCCTCAAGCGCTATGGGGGCCAGCTCGAGCTGCACCACCCCAGCCCGCTGCCCTTCGACGAAGACCGCCTCGAGCAGTTGCGCGAGGCCGAGCGGCTGTTTGCCGACCTCACCACAGCCCGCACCCAGGCCGAACGGGCCCAGGCCCGCCTGCAGGCCGCTCTTCGGGAAGCGGAAAAAGCCCAGGCCGAGCGCGCGGAACTGGAAAACAAGCTCCAGAGCCTCAAAGACCTGGGCCAGAGCAAAAAAACCGAGCTGGAAGAAGCTAAAACGAACCTCGAGCGCGAAAAACTCCGGCAGGGCATCGCGCACTACCACCCCCATCTCAAGGTGGGTGAGCCCTGCCCCCTCTGCGGCCATCCGGTCGCTGCCCTGCCTCCGGCCCCGCCCCTGTCCGACCTGCAGGGTTTGCAGACCCAGGTAGAGGCCCTCGAGGCCACCCTCACCGAGCTGCGGGCCGACTACAAAGCCGTACAGAAGCGCCTCGAGGATCTGAACGAGCAACTGCCAAAGCTACAATCACAGGTGCAAACCCTGCAAGCCGAGGCCGATGAGGCCAGCAGAGCCAATGCAGACCTGGAAGCAAAGAGCCGGGCGCTGGGCAGCCTCGAGCAGGTTCGGGAAGAGCGTACCCAGCGCCTGGCCGGACTGGCCCAGGAAATCCGCGCCATAACCGGCGGCCAGACCCCAGCGGCCCACGAGCAGCAGCTTCTGAAAGAACTCAAAGCCGCCCAGGATCGGGCCGATCAGATCGCCCAGGCCGAGGCCAGCCTGACCGAGGCCAGGGGCAAAGTCCAGAGCCAGACCGAGGTGGTGCGGGTGCTGGAAGGCGGCCTGGCCCGGCAGCAGGAGATTGTGGAGAACCTCTGGCGCGAGGCCCGGTTCGATGGCCTCGAGGCCGTCCGGGCGGCCCGCCTGAGCCCAGCCGAGGCGGCGGCCCTGCGCAAACGGGTACAGGAACACGAGCTCGAGGGGGCCCAGATAGCCCGCGACCTCAAGGAGTTAGAAACAAAGCTACAGGGCCAGGAGCCGGTGGACGCGGCCCAGGTGGCCGAACTAAAGCAGCGCCTGGCCGAGCTAAAAGAGGCCCTCAAAGCAGCCCAACAACACCTGGGCAGCAAGAGATCCGACCTCGAGCGCCTGCAAAAGCAGCTCGAGCGTAAGCGCCAGGCCCAGAAAGAGAAAGCAGACCTGGACAAACAAACCGACCTCTGGGAGCAGCTCGAGCAGGATCTCAAGGGCAACCGCTTCCAGGACTTCTTGCTGGAGCGCTATCAGTCGGGCCTGCTCTCCAGGGCGTCCGAACTCATCCAGTCGCTCTCGCACAACCGCTATACCTTGCGGCTCGAGGAGGGCGATTACTTCGTGTTCGACCGCTGGACCGAGGCCCTGAGGCTGGTGCGCACCCTTTCGGGCGGCGAAAGTTTCATGGCCAGCCTGTGCCTGGCGCTCTCACTCTCCGAGCACCTCTCGCGGGGCCGAATCGGCGCGCTGTTTCTGGACGAAGGGTTCGGCACCCTCGACGCCGAAACGCTGGAACAGGTGGCCGGGGTGCTGGAAGCCCTGCCGAGCCAGGGCCGCCTGGTGGGCATCGTCACCCACGTCGAAGCCCTGGCCGAGCGAATGCCCGCGCGCTTGGAGGTCTCCAAGTCGCCCGCGGGGAGCCGTGTGCGCTGGAGGGATTGATTGACTCCGCGGAGTATAAACCGCACCATCTCTTACCGGCTTATTCGTCTAGAAACTGAACCATACCGTTTCCGCTCAAATCCTTCACCGCCATCTGCAATTAAATGATTCAAGCCGACCGAAGGGCGTAGAAAAGCATCTCGCCAGTATCGCTTAGGCTTGCCGAGGTGAACGATACTGCCCAGTCTGGTATAACCCTGGAAGCATTGGAGGCTCGAGGCCCTTCCCTATGTCACGCATCCTTCGCAACACCTTTTTGGTTATGGCCGGCACCCTATCAAGCCGCCTGCTGGGCCAGGTGCGCCAGACCATTCTGACCAACTTACCCCTCCCAGACGTTATAAAAGACGCTTTCTGGGTGGCCTACCGCATTCCCAACCTGCTGCGCGAGCTGCTGGCCGAGGGGGCCATCCAGAACGCCCTGATTCCGGTGCTAACCGGCCTTCCACCCGAGGAAGCCCGCATATTCGCCCGACGCTTTGGGGCCTTTCTGCTGGGGGTAAATCTGGTGATTCTGGGTCTGGGTCTCCTCTTCGCCCCCCAGATTGCCAGCGCCCTGCTCTGGCTGGCCGAGCTTTCGCTGACCCAGCCCAGCCCCCTGCGCGACCCGGCAGTATTCGAGCAGTTGGTGCTGCTGATTCGTCTGGTGATGCCGTTTTTGCTCTCGATCTCGATGGCCTCGCTGTTTTCCTCGATGCTGCAATCGGGCGAGCGCTTCGGTGTCACCAGCTTCAGCCCCATTGCCTTCAATGTGGGTTCCATTGCTCTAATGCTGTTGTTTCCAAGTAGCGTGGTGGCCCTTGGGTTGTCGGTGGCGGTGGGGGGTGCGTTGCAGGCCCTGGTGCAGCTACCCGCCCTCAAGGGCTTTGGCCTCGAGTTCAGGTGGCACCCGGCCTTCCGCACCGCCCTGGGCCGGATTGGCCCCTTCGCCTTCACCACCTCGGTGCGGCAGTTTTTGAACCTGATACTGCTTAGCATTCTGGCCGCCTACCCCACCGCCGCCGTGACCGGCTTCCAGAACGGCGAGCTGCTCTTTACCACGGCACTGGGCCTGCTGGCGGTCTCGCCGGCCATGGCTGCCTTTCCCCGGCTCTCCGCCCTGGCCGGCAACGGCGAGGTGGCCGCCGCCCGCGAGCTGCTCTTCCGCATCATGGCACGGCTGGTGGTGCCCCTGGCTTTTGCCTCGGCCTTGCTGGTCGCGCTGGCCCCCTGGATGGTGGGCACACTCTATGCTTTTACCGACAATTTCTCCGCGGCCAACCGGGCCTATACCACCCAGACCGTGATGGCGCTGGGCTTTGCGCTGCTCCCCTGGGGCCTGAACCAGCTCATGCTGCGGGGCTTCTATGCCGTGGGCCAGGTAAGCCAGGCAGTTAGCGTGACGGTACTGGTGGCCCTGCTCAACACCCTGGGCTACTGGCTGCTGCGGGAGCAGGGCTTGTTCATGCTCAACCTGGCTACCGGGGTGGCCGGCTGGCTGGGCCTGGCAGTTTATGCCCGGCGGCTAGAGGTTTTTCAGATGGTGCGGCCAGCCCAGGTATGGGGTATAACCGCCAGGGCCGCGCTGGCTGCCGCCCCCGCGGGGGGGGTGGCCTACCTGGTGGCAGTTCAGTTTGGCGTCCCGGCCTTCTTTTTGCACAACATTTTGCCCCTTGCGCTGGGGGGGCTGGCGGGCTTGCTGGTGTTTGTGGGGCTGGCCTATGCCCTGCGGCTGCCGCTCAGGCTGCGCTAGCCCGCCGAAGACTTAGCCCTCTTCTGGTCGCTTTTTTCCGGTTTTAGCTCGCGCAAAAGCGCCAGGCGCAGCCGGGCGATCTCGGACTCGAGCCGGTTCTGCTGGATGTCCAGCTCATCGCGCAGGCGGATGATTTCTTCAACCCCTGCCAGATTCACCCCCAGCTCCTGGGTCAGGCGGCGAATCTCCCGCAGCTTCTCCACGTCGCGTTCGGAGTAGAGGCGGGTTTTGCCAGAGGTGCGGCTGGGGGCTACCAAACCCTCCCGCTCATACAGCCGCAGGGTCTGGGGGTGCATGCCCACCAGTTCCGCTGCCACCGAGATGATATAGACGGGCCGCTCCTTATCATCGGCCTTTTTGCTTCTGGGCTCGCCGGGGGGTGGTAGGGCCGGGGGTGTCTTGAGGGCCTCGAGCTTCTCACCCAGCTCCTGCTTGAGCCGCTCGGCCTCCTCGCGAAACCGCTGCTCGAGCGCCCATAGCTCGTCGCGCAGTTTCATAATTTCCTCCACCCCGGCCAGATTCACCCCCAGCTCCTGGGTCAGGCGGCGAATCTCCCGTAGCTTCTCCACGTCGCGTTCGGAGTACAACCGGGTCTTGCCGCCTGAACGCTTGGGCTGAATAAGGCCCTTGCGCTCGTACAGACGCAGGGTCTGGGGATGCATATCCACCAGTTCGGCGGCAACCGAAATGATGTACACCGGACGGTCTTTTTTATCCATATATAAACAGGGCTAAAAGCCCTTGACGTCTTAAGTATACGAAAATCTGCCAGGTTTTATACCAAATTCGGTTAGTACGTTAGCAAAGGGTCGAACACCCTTCTGACCAAGGGGGGTGAATTGCGCTTCACGAAGCCCCAATAAGAGACTGTCTTAATACTTTCTAGGAGGCCAATCTTCTGACCATAAGCCGGATCATCGCTGTGTGGATGAAGGTCTCTGAGCTCTCAGGTAGAAGCTCATAGTCCCGGTTCAGCCTCCGATTGAAGCTCAGCCAGGCAAACGTCCGCTCCACCACCCATCTGCGGGGAATCACCACAAACCCCCGATGCCCCCGCGTCCTCTTCCGCACTTCCTCCTCCAAGTCCTCCGGAAGAGGCTGGTCTTTAGGCCACCAAATACCCCGGAAGTTGGCATCCGGCCTGCGCACCACCTCCACCGTCCAGCCCAAGGTGCGCCGAACCCATTCCTCAAACCTGCGCTTGTACCCCCCATCCACAAACAGATGCGACAACCGCTTCGACAGCCCCCTGGCCCCCTCCAGCACCTCTCGCCCGCCCTCCGCATCCGTGAGGTGGGCGGGCAGCACCTTGACTCCCAACACCAGCCCTTGTGTATCCACCAGCAGATGCCGTTTGCGCCCCTTTACCTTCTTGCCCGCGTCATACCCCCTGACCCCCCTTTTCCCGAGGTCTTCACGCTCTGGCTATCCAGAATCCCCGCGCTGGGTTCGGGCAGGCGTCCTGCTTTACGGCGGGTTTTCTCGCGCAGGGTGGTATGTATCTGTTCCAGAAAACCCGATTTGCGCCACAAACGGAAGTAGTGATAGACGGTTTTCCAGTGGGGCAGGTCATAGGGCATCATGCGCCAGGCGCAGCCGGCGCGGGTGATGTAGAAGATGCCGTTCAGGATTTCCCGCCAGGGATTCTCCCGGGGGCGATGGGGGGCGGCGGAGGGCTGGGGCATCAGGCGTGCCAGTATGGCCCATTCCTGGTCGGTCAGATCGCTGGGGTAGCGGCTTTCTCTGAGTTCCATGCGTGACTATAGCATGAGGGAGGCTATTAAGACAGTCTCTGATACCGTTTCCGCTTGAATCCTTCACCGCCATGCGTAGTCAGAGGTGAAGGATTCAAGCCGACCGAAGGGAGTAGAAAAGCATTTCGGCAGTATCGTTTGGGCTTTCAAAAGTGAACGATACTGCCGAAATGCGTATGATTGAATCCCGCGAAAGCGATTACCCCCTCTCCTTTTCCAAGAAGAGGGGGTAAGAACGTTTTGGATGCTACGATTAGAAGTCCATGTCGCCGCCCATGCCGCCAGCGGGTGCAGCAGGGGCCTTCTTCTCTTCGGGCTTCTCGGCCACCACAGCCTCGGTCATGAGGATCAGCGAGCCGATGGAAGCGGCGTTCTGCAGAGCAGTGCGAGTCACTTTGGCCGGGTCTACAATGCCCCACTCCATCATGTCGCCGTACTCGCCGGTGGCCGCGTTGAAGCCGTAGCTCTTATCCTTCTTGCTGAGGATGTTGTTGACCACCACGCTGCCTTCGTAGCCGGCGTTGGCGGCAATCTGACGGGCGGGTTCTTCGATGGCGCGGAGCACAATCTTGGCACCGGTGGCCTCATCACCCTCGAGCTCCTTGATCAGGTTCTTGATGGCGGGCACGGCGCGCAGCAGGGCCACACCACCGCCCGGCACGATACCTTCCTCTACCGCAGCGCGGGCCGTGGAGAGGGCATCCTCGTAGCGGTGCTTCTTCTCCTTGAGCTCGGTCTCGGTGGCAGCGCCCACGCGGATCACGGCCACGCCACCGGCCAGCTTGGCCAGGCGCTCTTGCAGCTTCTCTTTGGCGTATTCGCTGTCGGTGGTCTCGAGCTCCTTCTTGATGCCGTTGATGCGGGCCTCGATGTCTTCCTTCTTGCCCTTACCACCCACCACGGTGGTCTCGTCTTTGGTGATGCGTACGCGCTCGGCGCGGCCCAGCATGGAGAGGGTAGCGTTCTCCAGCTTGAAGCCCAGCTCCTCGCTGATCACGGTACCACCGGTGATGGCCGCCAGGTCTTTGAGCATCTCCTTGCGGCGGTCACCAAAGCCAGGAGCCTTGACGGCAGCGATGTTCAGGGTGCCGCGCAGGCGGTTGACCACCAGGGTCGCCAGGGCTTCACCCTCGACGTCTTCGGCAATGATGAGCAGGGGCTTGCCGGTCTGGGCGACCTGCTCGAGCACCGGCAGCAACTCGCGCACGTTGCTGATTTTCTTCTCGGTGATCAGGATGAAGGGCTCATCGAGCTGGGCCTCCATCGCGTCGGGGTTGTTGACGAAGTAGGGCGAGATATAGCCCTTGTCGAACTGATACCCTTCCACGAAGTTGAGCTCGGTCTCGAGGCTCTTGGACTCCTCAACGGTGATGACGCCCTCGCGGCCCACCTTCTCCATGGCATCGGCAATCAGGTTACCGATCTCGGCGTCGTTGTTGGCCGATACGCTGGCCACTTCGAAGATGGCCTTGCGATCGTTGACAGGAACGGCCAGCTCCTGGATGTTCTTGATAGCCACTTCCACGGCTTTTTCAATGCCGCGCTTGAGGTCGAGGGGGTTGGCCCCGGCGGCCACGTTGCGCAGACCTTCGCGCACGATGGCCTGGCCCAGCACGGTGGCGGTGGTGGTGCCGTCACCGGTGATGTCGTTGGTCTTGGAGGCGATCTCGATCATCAGCTTGGCGCCGATGTTCTCGAGGTGATCCTCCAGTTCAACCTCCTTAGCTACGCTGACCCCGTCCTTGGTAATGGTGGGGCTGCCGAACTTCTTCTCCAGCACTACGTTACGCCCGCGGGGGCCCAGGGTCACTTTTACAGCATTGGCTACCGCGTTCATGCCGCGCTCGAGGCTACGGCGTGCAGCTTCATCAAAAACTAGCATTTTCGCCATGGTTCTGCTCCTTTCAAAACACCCTTAATAAACGACTTCTGTCGGTTTACAAAACAGCCAGCAGATCGCGCTCGGAGAGAATGATGTATTCCTCGCCGTCGATTTCGATCTCGGTGCCGCCGTACTTAGCAAACACCACGGTATCGCCCACTTTCACTTCCAGGGGCACTTTAGTACCGCTGTCTAGCACCCGCCCGCTGCCCACGGCAATTACCTTGCCCCGCTGGGGCTTTTCCTTGGCGGTATCGGGCAACACGATGCCCCCTTTGGTCTTGGCTTCTTCTTCGATGCGCTTGACCACCACACGATCACCGAGGGGTCTGAGCATGGTTGCGGTTGCCATAGAATTTCCTCCTTACAGGGTTTATTGACAGTCGTGGGTTTTGAGTGTCAACCCAGCTCTATATTATTCGGGTCTTTCCATAAGAATGTCAAGAGGGCTGGGCAAGAAGACCTAAGACACTTGAGTCTACTTATGTCAAGCTGGGGTCAAAAATAAGGTAATCCACAGGGCTTCTCGGTTTTTCTGAGCAGCCGGAGTCGGCTTTGACGGGCTTAGTCGGTTTGGGATCAGCCGTATCTTGCAGCGGCTAGCTGATAGGGTCGGCTAGGTCAATTTCGGCGTTGCCTTTGGGCCTCGTATAACATCAGGGCTGCCGTTACCGAGACGTTAAGACTATCGGCCTGGCCCTGCATGGGAATCTTGACCTTTAGCGTGGCCCGCTCGAGCCAGGTTTGGCTCAATCCCTGGTGTTCCGTGCCCAGCACAATGGCTACAGGCCCGCGCAGGTCCACGTCCCAGTAAGTTTGGTGGGTGTGCGGGGTGGTGGCTACTATGGGGATATTATGCTGCAGTAGCCAGTCCAGCACGGCCTGCTCGGGGGCGGCAAAGGTGGGCAGGGAAAACACCACACCCGTGGAGTTGCGGATGACCTGGGGGCTGTGGAGGTCTACCCCACCCGCCACCAGTACCGCATCGGCCCCGGCGGCGTCGGCCGAGCGCAGCAAGGCCCCCAGGTTGCCAGGTTTTTCCAGCCCCACCGAGACCAGCAGCAGGGCGTTTTTGGGAGGGTGGAAGGTCGCAAGGGAGGGCCGGGGCATCCGGGCCACCACCACCACCCCGGCCGGGTGCTCGCGGCTGCTGATTTTCTTTAAGGCCGCTTCGGAGAGTTCGTGCACCTCCAGGCCAAGCCCTCGAGACAGGTCGGCAACGGTGCGGGCCTCTTCGGGGCTGAGGTGCTCGCCGCAGTAGGCTTCGATTACCTCGAGGCCCGCCGCCAACGCCCGTTCAATCTCACGCGAACCTTCAATCAAAAACGTACCCGTTCGCTCCCGGCCCCTGCGCTCTTTGAGTTCAGCAGCAGCCTTGATGCGAGGGTTGGCCGTCGAGGTAATGCGCATGGGCCCATCTTAACGAAGTTGGTGCGAATCGGGCGCATTCGCTCTGGAAGCACGGCCTGTAACACCAGGTAATGATGTAATTTCTCGTTAATGTGAGCATTTTGGATTTATGCTAGGTGAGCCCATCCATGTTTGGGACAATCAAATCGGGAGGTCGTATGAAGCAGCTCGTTCGGTTGACATTACTCACGGTGCTGGCCCTGGCCCTCGCGGCGTGTGGAAGTTCCATGCAGAGCACCTCGAGCGAAGGGGTTTCCTCGCAAATCACCTACGGCGAACTCGACGGCAACCGCCACCCCTATGTGGGCTTGATGGTCGCTCAAGACGCGAATGGAAACCCGCTGTGGCGGTGCAGCGGGACGCTGATGTCTCCTACGCTTTTCCTCACCGCCGGCCACTGCACTGAACCCCCCGCGGCCAAGGTTGAGATCTGGTTTGATGCCGACGTAGACGCAGGCAGGCCCGGCAATGGCTTCCCCTTCACCGGCCAGACCGGTGGCACGCCCTATACCCACCCACAGTACAACCCCAACGCTTTCTTCCGCTACGACCTGGGGATGGTCGTACTCGATGCCAACCGGCCCATGCTAATGAGCCAGTACGGCGCCCTGCCCAGACAGGACGTGCTCGACCGGTTGGCCCGGCAGCGCGGCCTGCAAAACACCACCTTTACCGCGGTGGGCTATGGCCTGCAACGAATCAATCCGGTCTTTGTCGAAGCCGCACGTGTACGCATGCTGGCAAGGCCGCATCTGGTTCAGATCAATACGGGCTTCACCGGCGATTTCTCCATCCTGCTGTCCAACAACGCCAGCACCGGCGGCACCTGCTTTGGCGACTCGGGTGGCCCCAACTTCATCGGGGACTCCAACGTGATAGGCGGGGTCACCTCCTTTGGCATCAACGGCAACTGCGCCGGTACGGGCGGCGTCTATCGTATTGACAGAAAAGACGACCTGGACTGGCTCGCCACTTTTGGGCTCTTTCCCCAGCCCTAGCTCTATAGTGCACAAACCGACCGATAGCGGCTATCGGTCGGTTCTTTTTTTGGATTGCGGGCTTGCTTCATACGCATTCTTACTCCCTTCGGTCGGCTTGAATCCCTCACCTTTTACATCCAAAGGTGAAGGGTTCAAGCGGAACCGGTATCAGTGGGGCAGCAGCGGGCGCAAGTAGGCACGAACCTGGTCGTATACAAAGGTGTAGACCGAGCCGTTGGGGGTGGTGATCTCCAGCAGATCGCCCCCCTCCTCTACCACCCGGCGTAAAAGCAGGAGGCCCGGTGGGCTATAGAGCTCGACCTGGGCCGCGCGGTAAGCCCCCTCGAGGCGGGGGTGGTGCTGGATGGGGCTATAGGCCGAAATACTTGTTTCGAGAGCCTCCACCGACTCGTGCGACCAAGCCGACTCGTTGGGGTCGAGTAGGTCGTCTTCCTCCAGATGGGCCAGACCCTCAGCGAGCTCGAGCGCCGAGAGCCACAGCACCTCCTCCCCAACTCCATCCGACAAAACCAGTTTGAGGTTGTCGTAGTTGTTGTCGTCTTCTAGGTGGGCCCAGAAGCCCTCGGGGGGTTTCATGGTTTCAGTTTACGACAGGTTTTTGTGTCAAACGTCCTGCGCCAAAAGCGCCGCCCCGTAGGCCGTGGCCCAGCCGGCCAAGGGGGGAATGAGGGGCCTGGGCTCAATCTGGTAAAAGTACCAGACCCGCTCAAAGGCCTCACGCACAGGCGCTAAGTCGGGCAGGTGGCCCACAATCACCATCTGCTTGAGCCCGGCGGCCTGCGCCGCGTTGATGGCAATCATGGCAATTACCTGGCCTACCAGCGTCACCAGGCCGGCGGCCAGGTCTTCGCGGGTAGGGTTGGTTCCGTCTACCAGCCGACCAAAGTTGACCGCGGTGGCATCGGGGGGCAGGTGTCCAATGCCCCCGCCAATCACGTCCACCAGCGTGGAGTCCACGCCGCTGGGGTTACCCCGTTCAGCCAGGCGGGCCACCTCGAGGGGATCGGCAGTCCCTAGCAGCAGCCGGGACAAACCCAGCAAGGTTCCACCCCCCACCGCCGAGCCTGTGAAGTGCTGGGCTTCGCTTCCCCGCGCGGCAACCATGGCCGTACCGGTGCCCGCCGAGACCACCAGGGCCTCGTCCAGGCCCGCCAGCCGCAGGGCTCCCCGCCCCACCGCCTGGGCCTCGCCGATTTTCTGGATGGGAATCCCCTCGAAGGCATCGGGCAGGCGGCGTGACAAACCGCCCGCGCTGGCAATGGTGCGGAGTTCGGCGGGCCGCACGTCCAGGCTTTGCAACACGGCGGCCAGGGCCTCGCTGCTGGCTGGCCCGGTTTTGATGGTCTGGTGCGCCAGGATGGTCTCACCCTCGAGCAGCACCGCATCGGTGTTGGAAAGGCCAAAATCCACGCCAAGTTTCAACATCAAGCCAGAATAACCTCTCCGAGTGCGGTTTTGTGTTTCGCCCCTTATACTTTGCATTTTATAGCACTTTGTATATCATACAACTATGACACAAGACTTGAAAAAAACCCTGGCCCTCACCGGCCTGACCCTGCGGGTGCAGAACCTCGAGCGCCAACTGGCTTTCTACCGCGATTTGCTGGGCCTCGAGCTCGTCCAGCACCAGGGGCCGCAGACCGAGCTGGCCCTGCCAGGCCGCCATTTCACCCTCACCTTGCAGCATGAGCCCAGTGCTCCACTGCGCCCCCAGCCCACCCTGGGGCTGTACCACTTTGCCCTGTTGCTCCCCAGCCGGGCCGCTCTGGCTGCAGTCTTCCGGCGGCTGGTGGAGGCCCGCTACCCCCATTTTCAGGGGGCCTCCGACCATGGCGTCTCGGAGGCAATCTACCTGGCCGACCCCGAGGGCAATGGGATTGAGCTCTACCGCGACCGTCCCATAAACGAATGGCCCTTTCGGGGAAATCGCCTGGCTATGGTCTCCGAGCGGCTCGAGCTAGAAGCCCTCCTGGCCGAAGCAAGGGCCGCTCAGGGGCTCGACCCCCAGACCACCCTGGGGCATATTCATCTGCATGTGCGCGATCTGGACGAAGCGCAGGCTTTTTTCGAGGGGCTGGGGATGAAGCTCATGCAGGGGGATTATCCCAGCGCTCGTTTCCTGGCCGCCGACGGCTACCACCACCACATCGGCATCAACCTCTGGGCCCGGGGCCGCACCGCGCCCCCCGATGCGACTGGCCTGCTGGCTTATCGGATGGCCATACGAGGCGCAACCCCCCAGCGCCTTACCGACCCCAATGGAGCGTTGGTACAGGTTGAGCCGCTTTGAGAAGCCTGGCCCCTAAGCCTCCAGCCAAGTTTCGCTGTTCAAAAACCCTTGGCACTTCCCGCGGGAACCCCAGGATTTGGCAACCTCGCAGCGGTGGAAAAGTGAGCCTTAGCTCCGGTAGATTGAGGCGATGACCACCTTTAGCAAAAGTGACTTTGGCCCTGGCTTTCTGTGGGGGGTGGCTACGGCGGCCTACCAGATTGAGGGTGCGGTAAACGAGGACGGGCGCAGCCCCTCCATCTGGGATACCTTCTCCCATACCCCCGGCAAGATCAAAACCGGCGAGAACGGCGATGTGGCCTGCGACTTCTACCACCGCTACCACGACGACATCGCCTTTATCCGGGAGATGAACATGCAGGTGCACCGTTTTTCGCTGGCCTGGCCACGCATTCTGCCCGGTGGAACCGGCCCGGTCAACCAGAAGGGGCTGGACTTCTACCATCGGGTGATTGACCGGACGCTCGAGCTGGGCCTGCAGCCCTGGGTGACCCTGTACCACTGGGATCTGCCGCAGGTGCTGGAGGATAGGGGCGGCTGGACCAGCCGCGAGATCGTGGGCTGGTTTAGCGAGTATGTGGAAGTATGCAGCCGGGCCTTTGGCGACAAGGTCAAGCACTGGATGGTGCTGAACGAACCCACGGTGTTCACCGTGCTGGGCTACCTGCAAGGCACCCATGCCCCAGGCCGCAGGGGCTTTGGCAACTTTTTGCCGGCCGTCCACCACGCGGCTTTAGCCCAGGCCGAAGGGGGACGGGTTCTGCGGGCCCATGTGCCAGATGCCCAGATCGGCACCACCTTTTCGGCCTCCTATGTGCAGCCGGCAGGCCCCACCTGGCTGAGCCGCATGGCCGCCGCCAACTACGACGTGATCGCCAACCGGCTGTTCCTCGAGCCCGCCCTGGGGTTGGGCTACCCCTGGAAAACCACCCCGTTTCTCTTGGGGCTCAAGCGGTACATTCGTCCGGGCGATATGGAGCGGCTGACCTTCAACTTCGACTTTATCGGCTTACAGACCTACTTCCGCCAGCTGGTGCGCTTCGACCTGCTGAGCCCCGGCACCTGGGGCCGGGAGATTCCCCACGCCGAGCGGGGCAGCGGGGAGCTCACCGAGATGGGCTGGGAGGTCTGGCCGGAAAACATCTATCACCTACTCAAGAAATTTGCAGCCTATAACGGGGTGAAACGCATCATCGTTACGGAGAACGGGGCGGCCTTCCCCGACAAACTCGAGGGCGAGCAGGTGCACGACCCCCAGCGCATCCGGTTCATCCAGGATCACCTGGCCCAGGTCTTACGGGCCAAACAGGAGGGGGTGCCGGTGGAGGGGTATTTCTACTGGAGCCTGCTGGACAACTTCGAGTGGGCCGAGGGGTACCGGCCCCGCTTTGGGCTGGTGTACGTGGACTACCCCACCCAGAAGCGCGTTCTGAAGGACTCCGGCAAGTGGTTCCGGGAGTTTCTAGCCAGCTGACCGGCGGGTCAGCTAGAATGCCCTGGATGAGTACCTTACCCAAACGCGCCGAACTGCCCAAAGAACAGACCTGGAACCTGGAAGCCCTGTTTGCCTCGGAGGCCGAATGGCGGGCGGCCCTGGAAAAAGCGGCCCAAAGCGTAGAGGAGGTCAAGCCGTTTGCCGGGCGGCTGGCCGAGTCGCCGCAGGTGCTGCTACAGGCCCTGGAGACCTACTACACCCGGATGCTGGGGGCCATGAAGGTGGCCCAGTACGCCTCGCTGCAGCTCTCGACCGAGGGCACCAACCCCCATTACATCCGCATGGTGGGCGAGGCCCGCGCCGTGGTCGCGGAACTCGCCGCCGCCGGGGCCTACCTCGAGCCCGAGCTATTGAGCCTGCCCAAAGAGACCCTCGAGGCTTTCATGCAGGCCGAACCGGGCTTGGCCGTCTACCGGCACTACTTTGAAGCCCTGCAAGCCCGCAGGCCCCACGTGCGCAGCAGCGAGGTGGAAACCGTGCTGGCCGCGGTTTCCGACCCCCTGAGCGGGCACAGTGCCACCGCTGCGGCAGCCACCAACGCCGATATGCAGTTCAGGCCGGTGGAGTACCAGGGCCAGACCCTCCCGGTCTCGCACAGCACCATCGGCGAGCTTCTGGTGCACGAGAGCCCCGAGGTGCGCCGGGCTGCCTGGGAGTCCTATGCCGATGGGCATCTGGCCTTCAAAAACACCCTGGCCTCCACCCTGCAGGGTAGCGTCAAGAGCTTTGCCTTCCAGGCCCGCACCCGCGGCTATGCCAGCAGCCTCGAGATGGCCCTGGCGGTAAGCCGCACCTGCGGTGACAACATCCCCAAAGCCGTCTTCGACAACCTGCTGGCCACCTTCCAGGCCCACCTGCCCACCTGGCACCGCTTCTGGCGCATCCGCAAAAAGGCCATGGGCGGCCAGCTCAGAAGCTACGACGTCCCCATCTACGACGCGCCGGCCCCCCTGGTGCCAAGCCCCAAAATCACCTTCTGGGAGGCCGCCGAGACCATCTGCCGGGGCATGGAACCCCTGGGGCGGGAGTACGTGGAGCCCATGCGCCGGGGCCTGTTCGAGGAGCGCTGGGTGGACTGGGGGCAGAACCAGGGCAAGCAGGCTGGGGCCTTCTCCTCGGGGCTCAAGGGCACCTTCCCCTACATCTTCATGAGCTGGTCGGACGACCTTTTCTCGCTCAGCACCCTGGCCCACGAGCTGGGCCACTCCATGCACAGCTACTTCACCCGGCAGACCCAGCCCATCGTGTACGCCCGCTACAGCCTGTTCGTAGCCGAGGTGGCCTCCAACTTCAACCAGGCCATGGTGCGGGCCATGCTCCTGCGCGAGGCCCCGACGCCCGAGTACAAGCTGGCGGTGCTCGAGGAGGCCTTTAGCAACTTCCACCGCTACCTGTTCGTGATGCCCACCCTGGCCCGTTTCGAGCTCGAGCTCTACCAGCGCATCGAGAAAGGCGGGGCCCTCACCGCACCCTTCCTGATCGAGCGGCTGGCCGAACTCTTCGCCGAAGGCTACGGCGGCGAGGTGGAGCTGGACAAGGAGCGTCTGGGTGCGGGCTGGATGAACTTCTCCCACCTCTACAGCCCCTTTTATGTCTACCAGTACGCCACCGGCATTGCCGCCGCCAACGCCCTGGCCAAGGATGTGCTCGAGCAGGGCGAACCCGCTGCGGGGCGCTACCTGGACTTCCTCAAGGCCGGCGACTCGGTCTATCCGCTGGACGCGCTGAAAATCGCCGGGATTGACATGAACAGCCCCGAGCCGGTGGAGCGGGGGTTTGCGGTGCTAGCGAGCATGGTGGACGAGCTCGAGCACCTGGTGGACTCAAACCTGCAAGCAACGCGCTGAAAGCAGCTCAGGGCCACCCCGAGGGGGAAGGAAATAGGCCTTCCCCATCTCACGATTTATACTCAGTAAACACACCCAGCACCATCTTGTTTTTTTTTTTGACCTTCCCGGTATCCTCCTGGCAGCACTCTCTTTCCGCCCTGCAACCCAGGAGGCTTGGTTATGCTGCATCAAAAAGGGCATTGGCTCGGTCTGTGGACATGGCTCCTGCTGGTATTGCTGGCTTGTAGCCCGCCCCCCCCGTCCGGCCACCCCCACCGCCACCGCGGTGGGCCTCAACGCCCAGTTCTACCCCAACCCCAGCTTTAGCGGCCCCGCCCTGGCTCGCCTGGAACCCCGCCTGGCCCTTGCGGGGCAGGTGCCCGGCCTGCGTCCGGGGCCCTTCTCGGCCCGCTACGAAGGCGCCCTGCTACCCCCCAGGGACGGCGATTACACCCTGCACTTGGTGGGCCAGGGCCAGACCTGCGTCTTCGACGACCTCTCGCTTTACGCGGGCAGCAAGCAGCCCCTGGGGCCGGCCCCCGAGCTGGCCTCCAACCGGCTCAACAACCCCGCCTTCGAGCAGGGCCTCACTGGCTGGACGCTGGCCACCGGCAACGCCACCACCCCCGCCGAGGGGCAGAGCGGCCAGGCCCTGGCCTACCAGGCCTGGAGCTGGGTCTACCAGATCGTCCCCCTCACGGGATTAACCCCTGGGGAGCGGCTGGTCTTGCGGGGCTTTTTGCGCAACCCCAACGCCCAGGCCTGCACCCTGGGCCTGCAAGGGGGCAGCGAGACCGCCCTCACCTTCGACCAGCCCGTACACTACCGGGCCCTGGACTGGCAGGAGGTCTACACCGAGGTCACCTTCCCCAGCGGCACCACCTGGCTGGGGGCCTACCTGGCCGGGCCGGAGGGCTGCCGCTTCGACGATCTGCAGTTGGGGGTGCCCGAGAGCGGCGGCTCCCCCCTGCCCACCGGCATCAGCCTGAACGCCCGCACCGCCTTGGCCGGCAGCGGCTTCAACCTGGCCGCTGAGGGGGGCGAGGAGGGGGTGAGCTATAGCTGGGAACTGGGCGACGGCACCACCGCCACCGGCGAGACCGTCTACCACGAGTACCGCCAGCCGGGTTACTACACCATCACCCTCACCGCCACCGCGCCCGACGGCCAGACCGCCACCTTCCAGCAGCAGGTGGCCCAGCTCCCCAGCATCCACGCCATGCCGGAGTTCCGGGCCCTGGCCGACCCCTTCCCGCTGGCCTTCGATGTGCAGTACCCGCTGAGCGGCCATACCTACGAGTGGCGCTTCAGCGACGGTGCGGTGCTGAACGGCCCCCGGGTGGAGCGAACCTTTGAGAACCTGGGCTTCTACGGCCTGACCCTGGTCATCTACGAGGAGCCCAGCCCCACCGGCCTGGGCCGCCAGAGCAGCGAGCGCCGGGTGGTGGCCGTCGAGCAGACCCGCATCAACCGCATCGCCGAGGTGCCCATCGCCGACATCCAGGGCTTCCAGACCGGCCCCACCAGCTTCATCTTCAGCGCGGCAGCCTCCGAAGGGGAGGGCCCCCTGACCTACACCTGGGACTTTGGCGACGGCACCAGCGCCACCGGGGCCGAGGTCAGCAAAACCTACAGCGGCAATGGGCGCTACCCCATTACCCTCACGGTGCGCGACCGCTTCGGCCAGACCGACCAGGAGGAGGCGGTGGTCACCCTGGGCACCCAGTACGCCCCCGGTAGCCCGGCCACCCGGGTCGAGGCCGGTTACAGCGGGGGGTTGCAGGGACAGTCGGCCGTTGCCAGCCCGGCCGCGCCCAACCCCTTTGCGGGCGCGCAAACCTCCAAGCTGCGCGTGCGCCCCCGGCCCGACCGGGCCCTCCAGGCCCTCTCGCTGGAGGCCGAACTCAACCGCCGCACCCAGCGCAGCCGCATCCGCTACCTGGCCCCCAACACCGCACCCGGCCCCAGCCTGCGGGCCCAGGCCGCCAACCTGGAACTCAGCAACCCCTTCCCCTTCGTGCTCCACAGCGGGGTGAACAGCCTGGGCGCTGTCCACGAAGCCCCCAGCACCAGCGACCTTTTCCGGCTGGGCTCGGCCAGCGTGCAGGTGCGGGGGCTCCCACAGCCCCAGGGCCTGGCCTGGGACTACGAGGGGGTAGACCCCCAGGCCAACACCGCCGCCCGCATCCGGGTCTTCCGCCCCGCCTTCCCCAACCCGCTGCCCGCCGGCCGCACCCCCCTGCGCACCCAGGCCCAGCTGCAAAGCGGCGCCACGGTGGCCCTGGAAAGCGACCTGGCCGCCTTCGCCGGCCTGCGGGTGCCGCGGGTCACCCTCTCGGTGCTGCCCGATACCCAGTTCCCCAGCGGGCCCAGCGTGCAGGAGTACCTGGTGCAGGTGGGGGGCCAGACCGAGCTGATGGCCCAGGTGAACATCCGGGTTGGCCAGGTCTCACAGAACGGCTTCGTCTTCTTCGAGCTGCCGGTCTATGCGGTGGACGAGGCTGGCAACCTCCTGAGCGACGTCTCGGGGGTCTTCTACGCCCGCTTTGCCGACCCCCGCATCCTCTCCATCAGCGGCGAGATGGTGCGGGGCCGGGCCAGCATGACGGTGGCCCTCAACCTGGCCAACTTCGCCGACGGCACCACCCAGTTCGACCTGCGACCCCTCACCCTCTTCTCCGGCAACCCCCAGAACCCCTGCGGCCCCAACAACCAGTACGCCCCCTTCGGCGCCACCCTCGCGGGCTGCACCCAGCTCACCGCCAGCTATGCGGCCCCGGCAGGGCTGAACCTGGAGGCCTACCCCTACACCCTGCCCGAGGACTACCCAAGCCGCACCAACCGCATCCTGATTGGTAAGAACCTGGACGAGGTCGGCCTCTACGACCAGAACCTGCGCGACGCCATCGAGACCGGCCTGGAGCTATCCGGCCAGGGCCTGCGGGCCCAGAGCAGCGCCGGTGAGATCGCCCGGCTGATCCTGGGCTTCATCCCCATCGTGGGCGATGCCGTGGACGGCCTGGAGCAGCTCTACAACGCCGCCACCGGCAGGCAGGTAGACCCCGTTTTGGCGGTGCTCTCGGCGGCAGGGCTGGCGTTAGACCTGGGCACCGGCGGGGTGGGGGACGTGACCGCTGGGGTCAAGGCCGCCTACCGCGTCAGCCTGGCCATCAGCCGGCAGGGCGGGGGCCTGGTGGCCCTGGTCATCCGCGAACAGTTCGTCCAGTTCACCCGCGGGCGGCTCTCGCCGCAGGCGCTGGTGGACGGCCTGCGGCAGCGGTTCGGCAGAATGGTAGACCTGGCCAGGGCGCGGGGGTGTGGGGGGTTCTCGCTCAATAATGTATGCCTGAAAAAGTATGACCGAATAGCAACTGTTGTTAAGGGTCAGCAGAACATAAGCCCCTCGACTGCACTGAGTAGAGTTGACTCGTCACTTGAAGTTGCTCGTACAAAAACCAATTATGCACCCTTTCAACTGAGTTATGCCAATGTACGCCTAACTTGCACTCGGCAAGCAGTTGGCCAGAAAGTAACATCACAGTCTGTATTCTGCGACGGAGTGAACATAGCACACATTTTCGAAGGTGAGATTAAAGGCAGCATTGATAATCCTAGGATCGTAGGTTTTCACTATTTTGGTGACGGCACTCTTGCCGCAAATAGGGCACGAGTTACGGCAGTAGTTGAGCGGTATCAAGGTGGTTTTTACGCTGCCAAGGTGCGATTGCGAGACCCTCGCACAGGACGAGAATGGGATAAACCAAATCGACAAACCACAAAATCTGGCTCGAACCTGCAGTATGCTTCTTCAATGTGGCCAGACTCTTGGACACCGCAAGAAGTTTTTGACGACATCGTGACGGCCTTCAATAACTCCGTTGTAGTGGATGGTAGGTCGGGAAAATGGAGGGGCACCTCATCTCGTGGAACACTGATTGAAGGCTATATAGTGCCTGGAACGGTAGTAAACTCCAAACCCGACATCAATACGGCGTACCCGGTTCTTGACAACTTGCCAGTTCTGCCATGATATTGCGGTTTTTCTATCAAAGTTTTGGTGAGCACGGTTCCCCGGAGCCGACTTGTGAGGTCGTTGGTTACCCCTCTTCATTTCTCCTTGCATCTTTGCTCAAGTCGGTTATATCAATGGAAGGAGTCAGCAAAGTTGCAGAGGGGAACCAGAGAACTGCTGAGTATATTTACGCTGAAATTACTCTACTAATGAAAGTAGCAAAGGGATTAGAGACCCAGTACAAGGATTATGATCCACATAGGTTTTTTACACGTTTAGTCCTTAAGGACCTGATTTATCTAGAGGGTGACATAGATTTCGTTGGTCAATCACCCTCGGGAGAGCCTTGGCGTTTTGAGATTAGCCACTTTGCGTACATCAAAGCATTGTTGTTCTGGAGGGAGTTCTTACTGGGTGGTTTGGGTCGAGAGTTTATCATTGATTTGCCACAAATTCAGTAGTCAGGTTCGACTACGAAGGAAGCCCTTCGGCCCTGCGGCCCAGCAGGATCACCTACACGTATACTAAAATAGACGGGACGCCGATCTCGCTTCCTGACTACGGCACCAGCTTTACTTTCATCAACCCCACCACGCGGGGTCAGCGCTAGGGAAGGAAAAGAGATGGAACCGCTTTTGTCCAAAGTCTCCTACAAACTGGTTCCAGGCCCCACCCGCCCGCAGACCGAGGCCGACATCTCCTTCCGGGGTGGTGTGCCCCGGATGCCGGCCGAGCTGGAGCTGCCGCGCTGCCAAAGGTGTGGGGACGAGCAAACCTTCTTCTTCCAGGTGGCCTTCCCGGAAAAGCACCTCTGGCACGGCTGGGTGATGTGCGTTTTCAGTTGCTCCAGTTGCTTCGATAAATACGACCCCTCCCCGAGAGGACATTACACCGCGCCTGATGTCCTCCCCGATGGCTACCTAGATAGGCTGGAGACAGACTACCGGATCATCCTCTACCCCGCGGACAGCCCCACCGCGCGGATGCGCACCGAGGCCCGGCAGCTTCTGAAGTTCGAGGAGATTCGCTTCGAGAAGCTGCGGGTCAACAACCGCCACTACGAGACCAAGCTGGGCGGGAAGCCCTTCTGGATAGACGATCCACGGCCGATCGAAGAGATTGAATACATGGGGGGGCACTTCGTCTTCATCGGGCAGTTTATGGAGGAGTTCAACTTCTTCCCCGCCCTGGAGGATGCCCCCCCACCCAAGGCATCCGGCCAGTGGATACGAACCAAGCCGGTGAAGGCCTACGGCCTGTTCCATGTCGGGGGCAACTTCTTGTTCTTCGGCACCACCAGCCCGCGCGTTATCCCCCCGAGGGTTCTGATCGTCCCTACCAAGTAGCGCGGGACGCGGCGGGCCTGGGTATCGAGCCATGGCTACCATCATTCTGTACGAAAATGGCCCTGGTTGGTTCGGGGCTGGCGGCATGTACGACGTGATCTGCGAGTATGCCCTGACCCACCCCAGCGTGCAGGCCCTACCCGAGTTTGCCAAGGCTATTGAGAACTCGCTGTGGTATAGAAACCTTGAGTTACACGAACACGGCGATGCGGCCATCAAAGCCTTCACCGAGGCGGTGGGCGACCTGGTGCGCTACATTGACTCCCCGGAGGGCAAGGCCCGTTGGGGTGAGCGTCATCCGGTCATCTTGGAGGGGGTTCAAGCGCTCTACGACCTGCTCCTCAACTATGACCCCGAGCGGTACAGGTGAGGCTTGCTGGAGGGGGGCATTTGGTACGGCCTACCACCACTTGCATAGGTTCGTAAGCGGCTAGCCGAGTGCTTTAGTACCAAACAGCCAGGGCCTGCGGGCCCAGAGCAGCGCCGGTGAGATCGCACGGCTGATCCTGGGCTTCATCCCGATTATTGGAGATAGCGTAGATTTGCTGGAGCAGCTTTACAACCGGGCCAGCGGAAGAGGAGTTGACCCCGTGATCGCCTTCCTGGCCGGGGCAGGTCTCGCGCTGGACGTGACCACTGGCGGGGCAGGGGACATTACTGCTGGGCTCAAGGGGGTCTACCGCTTTAGCAAGAGCTCGGCGGGCTTCTTCGCGCTACAGATCCGTACCACTGTAACCGGCCTAATAACCGGGCGGGCTCGACCATCCGTTGCTCTGTCAACCCTCAGAGCCCAGTTCCAGACCGTTTCCACCCTGTTCTTCCGCGAGGGCTGGAGAGGTGTTGTTAGTGCCGACCGTTTAGGTAGGGGTTTGAGAAACACTCCGGTGTGTCCTATCACCGCAACAGTTACCACACTAGCTTGTAACCCCACCGAGATTCTTCAAATCGTGCAGCAAATTGCTCAAACCGCCTTCCGTGTGAAATATTCCGCAACAGAACTGTCGTCGGCGCTTATCCGAGTATGCGGTCGTGTAAGGAATTATGTGTAGGGGTTTGTGTAAAAAGAGGGGGTACCGCAATCAACAAGGAGGTACCCCATGGATCAGGATACCCTACAGATGATTTTGCGCGAAGCGGTAAGGGAAACAGCCACCGAGGTCTTGCAGATTCTGCTGGACGCCGACCGGGAGGCCTTCTTGCGGGAACACGGAGGACGCAAAAACGGCTACTACCCCAGGCGGCTTTCGACCCGCTTTGGTTCAGTGAACCTCCAGATGCCCAGGGATCGCGAGGGGTGCTACTATCCCAGCTTCCTGGAACCTTATGCCCGGCGCCTGGTGGACGTGGGGGAGGTGGCCGTGGCCCTGTATGCCGCCGGGGTGACGCAGCGCAAAGCGGCGGAGGTGCTGAGCCTGTTGCTGGGGCACCGCTATACCCACGAGACCCTTAGCAGCCTGACCGACCAGGTCTTGCGGGCGGCGGAGCAGTACCGCCAGCGGCCTTTGCCGGAGGAACTGGCCGTGGTCTACCTGGACGGTCTGTTTCTGAGGGTCATGCGGGACGACCTGGGGGTTCAGCAAGAGGCGGTGTATGTGGCGCTGGGCATCACCCCCAGCGGGGAGCGGCAGGTGCTGGGCTTCTGGCTCCTGCCCGCAGAGAGCGCTCTGGCCTGGGAGGAGGTGTTGAAGGGCTTGTGGCAAAGGGGCCTACGGCGGGTCTTGCTCTTCGTGACCGATGGCCTTCCCGGCATGGAGGCGGCCATCCAAAGGGTCTACCCCGGCGCCGAATGGCAGCGCTGCGTGGTGCACATGGTGCGCTCCAGCCTGGCACAGGTGCGTGCACGGGATCGGGGGGCGGTGGCCGAGCATCTACGCGGGGTGTACCGGGCGGAAAGCCGACAGGAAGCCCTGGAAGGCCTGGAGCGGCTGCGGCGAACCTGGGGGTCGAGGTACCCGCGGCTGGTGAGCGGTTGGTGGGAGGACTCCGCGGCGCTGCTGCGGTTCTATGGCTATCCCAAGGTGCTGTGGCCCTACCTTCGGAGCACCAATCCGATGGAACGGTTTATCCGGGAGATAAGACGCAGTACCAAGGTACGGGATCACAAGTTTCCTACAACGGAGGCGGTGTTCAAAGTGCTGTATCTGGAGAGCGAAAGGCAGGAGGGCAAATGGACAGAGCGTACACTCAGAGGCTTTGCCGAGGCAAAGGAGATGCTAGAACAGATGCTGAAGGAGCGGTACTTCCCCTCTACACAGACTGCTACACATAAATCTTGACACGACCGAGTATGCTGCTCTGTGTCAGATGGTGGTGGTGGATATATCCGCGGAGCTGAACGACTTCTTGAGAAAACCCGGCGGTTAGCTAACAACTCCGCGGCACAACCCAAAAATGTTAGAGAGATCGTTGGGGAGGCTAGAGCAGGTGATGTGTTACGAGGTAGGGGGTTCTCCGAGCTAGAGTACCCAGACCCAATTGACGGTGTTCAAGTCGATTTGCTGGCAACAGATAGTACGGGGATTCGACGTATTGTTGAAGTGAAAGATGGAAGCAGAATTCCTGATGATGAACAGATACTTAGGTATAAACAAATTGCACAGCAGACTGGCAGAAGATTTACTGTGATGACCATGGAACGGCTCTCCAGGGGGCAACTTGAGAAACTCAAGAGGGTGGGTGTAGATGTTCTTGACCCGAGCGGCGAACTTGTGAACTGAGGATTGGCGACGTGGGCATGTTTTACGATTTGGTATATTTCGTCTCAAAAAGCAAATTACCTGAGTATTTACTTCAACTCTTGCCTTACGAGGTGAACCCCCACACTGAACGCGTACTGCGGGAGCAGTTTCAAGTCTTCGCCCCCGATCCTTTTTCTTACGTGAAGAACACTCCTATTAGGGATATAGTAACCGACTTCCCGAAGTTCTTGGAGCGTATTCAAAAGGAATCACTGGACGACGAGGAACGACCTGAAAACATGGCCAAGTTCTATCTCTGCCGCAATCCGGAGGAAGGCATATTGGTTCTGGCTATGTCCACGGTGGCCCAAAGAGCGTTTCAACTTACTTTTAGCGGCGAATACCTGATGCTATTTGTGGGTATCAAGTTGGATAAAAGCCAAGATTTCATCCCCCGTGACCACCAAATGGTTTTGTTTTTGCGGGAGGTTACTCAAATTCTTCAGCCATTGTACGGTTACATAGAAGGTGAATGGGTTCCGAACCCCAGGTATATTTTAGAGGATTACCCTGAGCTGGGAGCTGCCCCAGCAGAGGGCTGCCCCTGGTGGATACCGTGCAACACAAAGATAGTTGGTGAATCACTGGCTCATGCATTGAAACGACAGGTCAATCTGGATTACCTTTGTCAGAATGTGCCGGGCTTTGAGCGATGGGGCGAAAACCTTTACTTTTTCAGCTCAATCGCTACCGTGGACGACTGGTATACCCACCGGCTGGGGTGGTGGCATGAAGTTTATGCTGGTACCGAACTTGGGGAGAAATACTCGAAGGCGAAGAGGAATCTTGAAGAAGCATTGCAAAACATTTCAGTTTCTGAACTTCTGAACCAGAGCGGTTGAGAAGAACCCCTATAATCTACAAACCACCTTACCCAAATCAGGCCATGCGATTATGTTTAGATCATGAACCGTCGTACCTACCCATCGGACGTCAGTGATGAGGAGTGGGCCCTGGTGCTGCCCTATTTGACCCTCGCTCCGCTAGAGGCTCCCCAGCGCAAGTACGACCTGCGCGAAGTGTTCAACGCCCTGCGTTGGATGGTTCGAATCGGTGCTCAATGGGACTACCTCCCCCACGACTTCCCACCCCCCCATATCGTTCAGGCGCAAGCCTACCGATGGATGAACCGGGGGGTCTTCGAAGACCTGGTACATGATCTGCGCATGACCCTGCGAATGCTCCAGGGCAAAGCCGCCCACCCCAGCGCTGCCATCTACGACGCTCGCACCTCGCAGTCCACCCCGCAAAGTGGGGGGCGGGCCGGGTATAACGGGCACAAGCGACGCAAGGGTGTCCGCAGCCGACCTACAGCAGGCCCTGATCCGCGTGTGCTGCTCGCCTGCCGACGGCGGGGGTGGGTATATAACGGGTGCCGAAAAACTTGTCATCGAGGCAAGTCGGCGGCAAACAGCAGATGGAATTCGAGGAGTCATCAGCGAGGCCCGAGGCGGTGACTTACTGAGAAATGCAGGCTGGATCAATCTTAGCTTCCCGACTGCTAAGGTTAGACTTACTGATGGCAGGGAAGTAGAAGTAGACTTCTTTGGTACGGGTAGGGACGGAGTGGATCGTGTAGTAGAAATTAAGGCAGGAGGGAGAGGGGTGAGTAGGTCTCAGGAACAGAACTTGATTGATGCTGCAAACGCTCTGGGGAAACGACCTGCAACGCTCGTTACTGTAGAAGCCAAGCTGCACGACCCGCAGTTCCTCAGGAACTTAAGAAGCAAAGGGATAGACGTGATTGATGGAGCAGGAAATGTTCGCAACTAGCTAGTACACGGTCAACCTCACTCCTAGGTGATCAGGATGAGTTTTACCTGTTCTATCAACTTGGCGGTACCAGAAAGGTTTTTTCTAACACGTGTAGCCCAACTCAGAAAGTTTGAATTGGGCTACACCTACGAGGAACTTGAGGGCATATGGGCCAACGACCCTACCTTCCCTAAAACCAATGACATCGAATACCACATTGACGCAATACCACTAGATGATTTTGCAGAACTTTTTGCTAAAATCCGGCCACTAGCACATGATCTGGTGCGAAGAAAAGATTATTCGGTTAGGGACACGCTGGCCAAGGTAAATCTTTACCGTGGTAAGAGAGAAGAGGGAATCCTCACATTGTCATTTAGTCCCTGGTCACAACACCCACCGCTACTGGATAGCGGCTACTTGGTTTTGGATCTAGCGTACCCGTCTGAGAAGAATCAGGATTTCATTCCTATTGATCACCCTAGTTTAGGTTTCATCACCGACATTGTGGAAATCCTCGGCCCTGTATACGGCTGGTTGGAAAGCGACTGGACTCCTCTCCCTCCTGACACGGATTGGCTCACCGGAAGGCCTTGGTACATACCTTCTCTGCCCGTGTGGCAAGAAAGTAAGAACCCACTTATCGTTGGGTTACCGCTCAGCCGTGCGATAAAAGGCGAGTTCGACTTAGGCGCGAAGAGCAACGGGCTATACTTTTGCAAAGAGTTGGGCGAGGGTAGATATTGGATCACTCAGCCCGGCACACAAGCCGAGTGGGAGCAGTACCGCTCGGAGATGTGGGACAGGCTCTACAAGGGCACCGAAGTCGGTGAGCGGCACCAGGCAGCCATGCGCAGGCTGCGCGAGGCCCTGGCCAAAATCCCAGCCTCTGTTCTTAACGACCTGAACGGCTCGGGTGTCTAGCCGCCGGGGCCGCAGCGGGCGCTAGGGCGCCCGTGCCCGTAGCACCACCGGGGACATCACACGGCTGATCCTGGGCTTCATCCCCATCGTGGGCGATGCCGTGGACGGCCTGGAGCAGCTCTACAACGCCGCCACCGGCAGGCAGGTAGACCCCGTCCTGGCGGTGCTCTCGGCGGCAGGGCTGGCGTTAGACCTGGGCACCGGCGGGGTGGGGGACGTGACCACCGGGGTCAAGGCCGCCTACCGCGTCAGCCTGTCCATCAGCCGGCAGGGTGGGGGCCTGGTGGCCCTGGTCATCCGCGAACAGTTCGTCCAGTTCACCCGCGGGCGGCTCTCGCCGCAGGCGCTGGTGGACGGCCTGCGGCAGCGGTTCGGCAGAATGGTAGACCTGGCCAGGGCGCGGGGGTGTGGGGGGTTTTCGCTCAATAACATTTGTTTGAGACGCTACGACAAGATAGCCACTAGCGTTAGGGTCGCGGGAGGTCTCACCCCTGAATCTGCGTTAAGTAGGGTAGACGAGACCCTCACGATAGCAAAGCCTAAAACACCCAACACCGTACTCCAACTGGTGTTCACAGATGTGGTGCTAAGCTGCGTCCGGGGAGCCGTCTCACCGTCGGGCGTCCAGGCAGCAAGCGCGGTGTTCTGTGACAAGGTAAACATCGCCCACATATTCGAGGGCGAGATTAATAAAAAGGGCAAGGCTGTTGGTTTCCACTACTTTGGCGACGGTACACTAGCTATGGGGAAAGCTAGAATAGATCAAGTTGTCGACCCACCGAACGCCAAAGGGTTCTACCGTGCCAAAGTCAGCGTTTTTAACCCCACAACGCGCCAGTGGGTCGCGAAAGGCCCTGTATCCAGCATGTGGCCCGATTCATGGACGCCCCAGGAGGTCTTCGACGATATACTGTCAGCGTTTCAGAACGCGACATTCAAGCCGGGGTCCGCCGAGTGGACAGGGATCTCGGCAAGAGGGACTCAAGTCAGAGGTTACTTACTTGACGGCACAAAAGACTTGATCAACACCGCTTTTCCCATAATCCAATGAGATACCGTTTCTTCCTCAACCAAAATCTCAACTGGAATCCGGACGTTGAAGCCCTAGACCCAGGCAACGGTTCATGCCATTTGTGCAGTTTCCTGACGGCGGAGGTGACGACTGGGTTGGGTGCGCTCATAGCAGAGGGTGGATGGGACGACTTCATATACGCTATTTTTGAGGAACCGACCGGCAGGAAAGAGACGGGCATTGGCAACGCTCATATGCTCCATAGCGATGATGGAGACGTGATAATTACTAATGTATTCTCCAGTCCTGAGGGCAACTCCCTAAGAATCAAGCCTTGGGAGTTACTGAGGGCCATGAGCATTTGGCGCGAGTATATATGGGCTGTACGACTTGGTCGAACTGAGTCGTTAGAAGTTGACATACGCCATGAAGGCGTGGAGAGTCACCCCGAGCTATTCTCAGGCTAAGCGTACTACTTATTGCAAAACACACATTTTTGGCGACGTTGCCCGGCTGATCCTGGGCTTCGTGCCGGTCATCGGCGACTCGGTGGATCTGCTGGAGCAGCTTTACAACCGGGCCAGCGGAAGAGGAGTTGACCCCGTGATCGCCTTCCTGGCCGGGGCAGGTCTCGCGCTGGACGTGACCACTGGCGGGGCAGGGGACATTACTGCTGGGCTCAAGGGGGTCTACCGCTTTAGCAAGAGCTCGGCGGGCTTCTTCGCGCTACAGATCCGTACCACTGTAACCGGCCTAATAACCGGGCGAGCTCGACCATCCGTTGCTCTGTCAACCCTCAGAGCCCAGTTCCAGACCGTTTCCACCCTGTTCTTCCGCGAGGCCAGGATGCGGGAGAGTAAGGCTTGGGCTGCTCGGGTCATGGCACCCGTCATCTGACGGGAAACCGGCAGCCCCTTTCAAGTGGTTCCCCCGCATAAACCTGAAGCCGGAAGTATAGGTGCAAGTTTTGAGTCAATTAAGTAGGAGTTACGCAGTTGCCTTCCTCCCCTCTCCTCGGCTACCCTTTTCTGCAAAGCACACAGACTAAGAGGGATTAGCTGCTATGAACCCACCAAAGTGCAACGACCTGGACTACATCCACTTCCTCATCGCTGCCCAGAGGGTCTTTACCTGCAGCGAAGCCGCCCGCTGCCAACCAGAGGCTCCAGCCCACGATGCCTTCACCCGTCTGCTCCAGCGACAGCCTCCCGACACGGAGGCGCTGTGGCAGGAGGCCAGGGCCTTGGTGGAGCCCACCCGAGGGCTTTTGGTGCTGGACGATACCACCCTGGATAAACCCTACGCCCGGCGGATGGAGTTGGTGACCTACCACTGGAGCGGCAAGCACCAGCGGGTGGTCAAGGGGATCGCCCTCATGACCCTGCTGTGGACGGAGGGCCAGGCTCTCATCTCCCTGGTGCACGGGCACAGCCCGTCCCGAGAGGGGATCGTCCCCTGCGACTTCCGGGTCTACGACAAGCCTTCGGGGGGCCCGAGCAAGAACGCGCACTTTCTGGAGATGCTGCGGGTGGCCAAGGGACGGGGCTTTGCCCCGGCGTACGTGCTGATGGATAGCTGGTACGCTTCGCTGGAGAACCTGAAGGGGATTGCTGGCCTGGGCTGGCGCTTCCTCACCCGGCTGAAGGGGAACCGCCTGGTGAACCCTGAGGGGGCGGGGCTGCGGCCGGTGAGCGAGGTAGAGATACCCCCGGCGGGGAGGGTGGTGCACCTGAAGGGTTTTGGTTTGGTCAGGGTGTTCCGGACGGTTTCAAAAGACGGGGACGCGGAGTACTGGGCGACCAACGACCTGGGGATGCGCGAGGAGCAACGGGGGGAGCTGGAGCGGGCGGGATGGGGTATAGAGGTCTACCACCGGGGCCTCAAGGGGTGTTGCGGGGTGGAGCGGGCCCAGGTGAGGAAGAAGGTTTCGGTCTTAGGCCACCTGCTGCTGGCCCTGCGGGCTTTCCTCAGGCTGGAGGCATACCGCTTGCGGACGGGGGTGAGCTGGTACGAGTCCAAGACAAGCATCATTCGCGAGGCGATACGAAGTTACCTGGCCAATCCCATCCACATCCTTCACCCAACTGCGTAACTCCTACTCCTATTAAGTTCACCATGAGCGTAGACTACTCCTTGGCCCTGTTCACTAAGAGAGTTGATCTTGTCAACGGCCTTCAACAACTGCTGTCTTACGAGACGTTGATTGTGGGTTCGGGAGACCATCACTGGTACATACCAAATAAACCGGTAGCTGCCGTCGCCGACCTAGTTACCGAGTACAGCAAACGCATAGACACACCGGAGGATGAAGAGCTAGGCGAAACCAATTTGGCAAAGTGTGCCTTCCGTGAAGGTGATCAAGTAGTGACACTTTCATTCACTCCCTGGACCCAGCGCATATATGAATTCACTAGGAGCGGGCACTACTGGATGTCAATCCTTGAGTTTTCTATGGGCAAAAACCAGGATTTTGTCCCTGCTGATCACGCCTGCTTGCCCCTCTTATTTAAGATTGTGAGAGCGGTTAAGCCATTGTTTGTAGGTCTAGAAGGTGAGCTTAACCCCACACCCTCCACCTATTCATGGGCTATGGCTAAACCCAGCCCGATCATCGAACCTCCCTGGTCTTTAATGGAACCAGTAGTTCTCGGCAACCCACTTAGCGAAAGGACACGCCAATTATTCGACTTCTGCCAGCCCGAGAGCGGAATCTTCAACTGTAAGCACTTAGATCCTGGGTTGTTTTGGATTTTTCAGCCTGGCACACAAGCCGAGTGGGAGCAGTACCGCTCGGAGATGTGGGACAGGCTCTACAAGGGCACCGAAGTCGGTGAGCGGCACCAGGCAGCCATGCGCAGGCTGCGCGAGGCCCTGGCCAAAATCCCAGCCTCTGTTCTTAACGACCTGAACGGCTCGGGTGTCTAGCCGCCGGGGCCGCAGCGGGCGCTAGGGCGCCCGTGCCCGTAGCACCACCGGGGACATCACACGGCTGATCCTGGGCTTCATCCCCATCGTGGGCGATGCCGTGGACGGCCTGGAGCAGCTCTACAACGCCGCCACCGGCAGGCAGGTAGACCCCGTCCTGGCGGTGCTCTCGGCGGCAGGGCTGGCGTTAGACCTGGGCACCGGCGGGGTGGGGGACGTGACCACCGGGGTCAAGGCCGCCTACCGCGTCAGCCTGTCCATCAGCCGGCAGGGTGGGGGCCTGGTGGCCCTGGTCATCCGCGAACAGTTCGTCCAGTTCACCCGCGGGCGGCTCTCGCCGCAGGCGCTGGTGGACGGCCTGCGGCAGCGGTTCGGCAGAATGGTAGACCTGGCCAGGGCGCGGGGGTGTGGGGGGTTTTCGCTCAATAATGTATGCCTCAAATTGTATGACCAACTTGGACTGATTGTTAAAAATCAACGTGGAATTGATGGCATAGCAGCTCTTAGTCGGCTCGACACACTATACATAGACAACGTTAACTACGTCTCCATAAGGGCCAGTTTTCGGGAACGACTGGAGAACATCAATATATCCGAAATTTCTTGCCCAGTTGGTCGGTTTGCCTCTCAAAGTGCGATTGAGGCACTTGCTATCTTCTGTCCCAGAAACGTTGTAGTAGACCAGCTAGACCGACCAGAGCTAGTTAGTGCCACTTTGGATAATAGTTATGTCGGCACAAGAGCTAATCAGACTACCCAACGCTGGGTGCGTGGAGGGATAGATCCTGTTACTGGTGTCCGCTATCCAGGTATTGGTCTGCCTACAGATGAGGCTGGACATATTCTGGCGCGTCAACTAGGCGGGCCAGGGGGCATTTTGTCCTACAACATCGTCCCTTTGGCCAGAGCTGCAAATAGAGAAATGGAAGCGATAGAGAACTTCCTCAAGTCGCAATTGGGTCGCAGTCCCCAACCTGTAATAACAGTCCAGATAAGTTTGCAGTATCTAGACACTCAATACCCCAGGAGACCCACCAACATCCTTTATTCTTATACAATTAACGGTGTGCGCACGACTAAAGTAATTTCAAACCCTCGGTAAAAAGTTGTGTTGAAAAAGGTTATTTATCCAATCTAGATTTCGCTTGTGTCGAGAGGGTTCTACATGGGGTTCTATGCAGTTTTGAAATCTAGGCGTAAGGAGCAAACAGGCTTCACCCTAAGTTTCTGTGGTGGAAAACCCATAATCCCTAGCAGCATTCAGTGGCCACTTTGCATGGACTGCTACAGACCATTAACATTTTTTTTTCAGCTCCAGCTCCCACCTGGTACCCCTGCTCAGGGCAGAATAGTGGCGGTTTTCTACTGCGTCGAGTGTGCATCAGAACAAACAAGCTATCCTCGTCTGGAAACCCGACCCATCCTCGGGCGTGGCTCTGCCCATCCAGCCGAGGAAGTACTAAATCCCAGTCTCTGGGATTATCAGATCAACTTCAGGGTCTTGCTATTTGATAACGACGATTCGCTAGTGCTTCGGGATGATATCCCCCCTAGAGTTCGGTTCTGTGAGTACGAGCTAAAGCCGAAACCCGACTTCTCCCCAGCGCAAATGGTAGTATACGGGCAACCTTCGCAAGAAGCCGATCCCAACGATGTTGCTTACTTCTACCAGGGTTTGGAAGTGGCGAAAGTGCTGCACATTCCCCGAGGATACACCTTCCCAAAAACCGCCGATGCACCCCTGCAACGAATGCCACCGATGGGTGGTGAGCCCTGGTTCCGGAAAGAAGATAACTATGTCCTGTTCTCTGGTGCAAAACTCACTATTTGCGCAGCCATTGTAGACGACACTCTTGTACCTTTTATTTTGTAGTTGAAGATCGTTCGCATAGTTGAGTCTTGCTGTGGTACCAACCATAAACTTTTCTTAATCGTCTTACCGTGTATAGATTGGATTCATCTAGGGTAGCAAAGGATATAACTATGGAACTGCCCACCTCCAAAGTCTCCTACAAACTGGTTCCAGGCCCCACCCGCCCGCAGACCGAGGCCGACATCTCCTTCCGGGGTGGTGTGCCCCGGATGCCGGCCGAGCTGGAGCTGCCGCGCTGCCAAAGGTGTGGGGACGAGCAAACCTTCTTCTTCCAGGTGGCCTTCCCGGAAAAGCACCTCTGGCACGGCTGGGTGATGTGCGTTTTCAGTTGCTCCAGTTGCTTCGATAAATACGACCCCTCCCCGAGAGGACATTACACCGCGCCTGATGTCCTCCCCGATGGCTACCTAGATAGGCTGGAGACAGACTACCGGATCATCCTCTACCCCGCGGACAGCCCCACCGCGCGGATGCGCACCGAGGCCCGGCAGCTTCTGAAGTTCGAGGAGATTCGCTTCGAGAAGCTGCGGGTCAACAACCGCCACTACGAGACCAAGCTGGGCGGGAAGCCCTTCTGGATAGACGATCCACGGCCGATCGAAGAGATTGAATACATGGGGGGGCACTTCGTCTTCATCGGGCAGTTTATGGAGGAGTTCAACTTCTTCCCCGCCCTGGAGGATGCCCCCCCACCCAAGGCATCCGGCCAGTGGATACGAACCAAGCCGGTGAAGGCCTACGGCCTGTTCCATGTCGGGGGCAACTTCTTGTTCTTCGGCACCACCAGCCCGCGCGTTATCCCCCCGAGGGTTCTGATCGTCCCTACCAAGTAGCGCGGGACGCGGCGGGCCTGGGTATCGAGCCATGGCTACCATCATTCTGTACGAAAATGGCCCTGGTTGGTTCGGGGCTGGCGGCATGTACGACGTGATCTGCGAGTATGCCCTGACCCACCCCAGCGTGCAGGCCCTACCCGAGTTTGCCAAGGCTATTGAGAACTCGCTGTGGTATAGAAACCTTGAGTTACACGAACACGGCGATGCGGCCATCAAAGCCTTCACCGAGGCGGTGGGCGACCTGGTGCGCTACATTGACTCCCCGGAGGGCAAGGCCCGTTGGGGTGAGCGTCATCCGGTCATCTTGGAGGGGGTTCAAGCGCTCTACGACCTGCTCCTCAACTATGACCCCGAGCGGTATAAGTGAGGCTTGCTGGAGGGGTGCGGCCTAGAAGGGATGGGCTGCATACCCTCAGGGAATGAGAGTCCAAGCAGCCACGGAGGGGTGGGTGGCCTGCCTGGGTGAGAAATGGCCCAAGAAGCGTTACGATAACCCAGGCTATGCACGGTCGTCTTCCCCTCACCGCCCAAACCCATCGCCGGCTGGTAGTCAAGGTGGGCAGCGCCGTCCTGAGCGGGCCCCAGGGGCGGCAGCACCAACTGGCCATTGCCGCCCAGGTGGCCGCCCTGCGGGCCGAGGGGCGCGAGGTGGTGCTGGTCTCCTCGGGGGCCCTGGCCACCGGCATGCAAAAGCTGGGCCTGACCGAAAAGCCCAAATCCATGCCCGGCAAACAGGCCCTGGCCGCCGTCGGGCAGCCCACCCTAATGCTCCTGTGGGAGCAGGCTTTTAGCTGGTACGACCTGAAGGTGGCCCAGGTTTTGCTCACCGCCGAAGACCTGGCCCACCGCCACCGCTACCTGAACGCCCGGCAGACCCTGGAGACGCTTTTGGCGTGGGGCATCGTGCCCATCATCAACGAGAACGACACGGTAATGGTGGAGGAGATCAAGTTTGGCGACAACGACCAGCTTTCGGCCCTGATTGCCTCGCTGGTAGGGGCCGATCTGCTGATCTTGCTCTCCGACATCGAGGCCCTGTACGAGGCCGACCCCCGCACCCACCCCGAAGCCCAACCCATCCCCTACGTGGAGCGGGTGGATGCCGGGGTGTTGCGCATGGCGGGCGACAGCCCCAACCGGGTGGGCACAGGCGGGATGAAAAGCAAGCTGCTGGCCGCAGAAAAAGCCCAGGCCGCCGGGATTCCCACCCTGCTGCTGCCCGGAACCCGGCCCCAGAGTATCGCCGAGGCCCTGCAAGGCGCGCCGGTGGGCACGCTGTTTGCCGGGGGTCAGCGCCGCTACAGCGGCCGTAAGCTCTGGCTGTACCAGCTTCCCAAGCCCCAGGGGGAGGTGGTGGTGGACGCCGGGGCGGCAAAAGCCTTACGCCAGGGCGGGGCCTCGCTCCTGCCGGCGGGCATCCTCGAGGTGCGCGGGCAGTTTGGGGTGGGCGAGGCGGTGCGGTGCCTGGACGAACAGGGCAACCTGATTGGGGTGGGCCTGGTCAACTACAGCGCCGCAGAGCTCACCCGCATCAAGCGCCGAAAAACCAGGGAGATCGAGGCCCTGCTGGGCTACAAAAACACCGACGAGGCCATCCACCGCGACTACTTTGCCCTGGCCTCGGAGCTCGAGTGATATGTTGGAATGACCATGGTCACCTCCCCCGAACTCAAGGCATACGCCCAGGCGGCCAGGGCCGCCGCACGGGCTTTGTCGGTGGCCTCACCCAGGGCCAAGAACACCGCACTTTTGGCTATAGCAGCGAAGCTCGAGGCCCAGCAAGAGGTTCTTTTCGCCGCCAACCGCCAGGACCTCGAGGCCGCCCAGGCCGCGGGCCTCTCCAAGGCCAAGCTCGACCGGCTGCGACTGGACGAAAAGGTGCTGCGCGACCTGCGAACGGGCCTGCAGCAGGTCGCCGAGATGCCCGACCCAGTCGGCGAAATTGAAGGCTTGCAGATCCGGCCCAACGGCCTGCAGGTAGGGCGGATGCGCGTCCCCTTGGGGGTGATTGGCTTCATCTACGAGTCGCGCCCCAACGCCACGGTGGAGGCCAGCGCCCTCTGCCTCAAGGCCGGGAACGCCATCCTGCTGCGGGGGGGCAAGGAGGCCTGGCACTCCAACCGCGCCCTGGTCGGCCTGATGCAAGCCGCCCTGCAGGAAGCCGGGCTGCCCAGGGAAGCCATCCAACTGGTGCCCACCACCGACCGCAGCGCCATCCTGGAGATGTGCCACCTGGCCGGCCTGTTGGATCTGATAATCCCCAGGGGCGGCAAGGAACTCATCGAGCTGGTGCAGCGCGAGGCCCGGATGCCGGTGCTGGCCCACGCCGAGGGGGTCAATCACCTGTTCGTGGACGAAAGCGCCGACCCAGGGGGCGCAGTGCAGATAGCCCTGAACGGCAAAACCCAGCGCCCTAGCACCTGCAACAGCCTGGAAAAGGTGCTGGTGCACCAGCGCATCGCCCCGGTGTTTTTGCCCATGCTGGCCCAGGCCATGCAGAAGGCCGGGGTGGAGCTGCGCGGCGACGAGGCCACCTGCGCCCTCATCCCGGCCAGGCCGGCCACCCCGGAGGACTGGCAGACCGAGTATCTGGATCTGATTCTGACCGTGAAGGTGGTGAACTCGCTGGAGGAGGCGCTCGAGCACATCGCCCGCTACGGCTCCCACCACACCGAGGTCATCTGCACCAACCACCACGCCCACGCCATGCGCTTTTTGCGGGAGGCGGACGCCTCGCTGGTGCTGGTCAACGCCTCACCCCGCTTCAACGATGGCTTTCAGTTGGGCCTGGGGGCCGAGATCGGCATCTCCACCAGCAAGCTCCACGCGTATGGCCCCATGGGGGTCAAGGAGCTTACCACCACCAAGTTTGTGGCCCTGGGCAGCGGGCAGGTGCGCGACTAACTGTCAACATCCAGACCCAGATTTATTATGTATTGAGCAGACGCAATTCCCACCCATGCCGCACATCATCGGGCAGGTTTACCAGCTATATACGCGCTCGCACATCCCGTTTTTCGCGGCGGCGCTGGCCTACTATGCCCTATTCAGCCTAATGCCCCTGCTGATTCTGCTGGCCGGGGTCTTTGGCTTTGTGCTCTCCGGCAACGAGGGCCTGCGCAGCGCGGTGCTGGTGCGGCTCATCGAGCTGGTGGTGCTGCTCTTCCCTACCCAACCCGACCTGGCCCAGACCCTGGTGAACTTTCTGACTCGAGGGGCCTTTCCCCTCACGCTGGCCAGCCTGCTGGTGTTGCTGTGGGCCAGCAGCAATTTCTTTGCCGCCCTGGCCTACGCCCTGGGCATCATTTTTGGCGGGGTTGGCCCACGGCCCGACCTGGCCGCCACGCAAGCATCTACCTCCAAAACCAGCCACCCGGAGCGGGCTTTTGGGCGGGCGGCGGCGTTGCTGGCCGTCCTGCGCGGGCGCATTGCGGGCCTGCTGGCCCCCTTGCTGCTGGGGCTGGCCCTGATCCTGCTGGCGCTGCTGGGCCTGGTTATGGGCTTTTTGCTGCGCTACCTGCCCGCTGAGCTAGGCTTTTTGCGCAACGGGGTGGAGGTAGTGGTGCCCATTCTGGGCGCACTGCTGCTCTTTTTCCTGACCTATATGCTGCTGCCCGTCCCCACCCCCAGGGTGCTGGCCGCTATGGCCGCGGCTACTCTGGCGGCTCTGGCCTGGGAGGGCGTGCGCCTGGGGCTACCCCTGCTTCTCCCCCGCACCCAGTACGAGCTGATCTATGGCCCCATTGCGGGCTTTCTGCTGGCCCTGGCTGGGTTTTACCTGACCATGTGGATTCTGCTGGTGGGGGCCGTTTTAGCCAAAATTCTGACCGACCGCTCGAGCGACACCATCTGAACACCAAAGCCCTGGCAACAGCAGTTCTGATTCCACTTCGGTACCACGCCGCAGGTCTGGGTTGGAAGTCGAAAAGTGATGCAGAGGCTGCTATTTGCCTCATATCCCAGCAGGGAAAATAATAAAACCACGGTAGGAGACCGGCGAAAACTGCCATAGGCGTACAGACAAGTAGACTCTCGTGCCTTGTTTTCGCAAATATTGATTGTACTTAGCTCAAATAAGCATCGGCTAACTTGACGTTACTGGCTTTTTGCATTAGGGTTCGGCTAACGAGCTGCAAAAAACGGAAGTAGTGATAGACGGTTTTCCAGTGGGGCAGGTCATAGGGCATCATGCGCCAGGCGCAACCGGCGCGGGTGATGTAGAAGATGCCGTTCAGGATTTCCCGCCAGGGATGCTCCCGGGGGCGATGGGGGGCGGCGGAGGGCTGGGGCATCAGGGGTGCCAGTATGGCCCATTCCTGGTCGGTCAGATCGCTGGGGTAGCGGCTTTCTCTGAGTTCCATGCGCGACTATAGCATGAGGGAGGGTATTAAGACAGTCTCTTAGTGTGCTAGTCTCGGTTGAGACGGACTTGCTACCCACCCTTCCCAACTCGGTATAACTCCCTAGGAAGATGAGAGCCTTGATCAGCCTTCTCGGTAAAAGCGGCTATTCAGGTAATAGTCGGTGTATAGGATTTTGACAAAAGCCACCAGCGGTACTACCAGCAAAGCCCCAGCCACCCCAAACAGCGAGGCCCCAATCAGTACTGCGGCAATGCCTGTGACCGGGTGCAGGCTGGTGGTGCGGCCCATGATGATTGGCCAGACTATCCCTTGAATCTGGTTGCAGACCCACAGCACCAGGGCCACCACCGCAAAAGCCAGCCAGCCCAGCGGCAGGGCCAGCAGCAGGGCCGGTATGGCCGAGATAATCACCCCCAGCACCGGTACGAAGCTGAAAATGAAGGCCAGAAAACCCAGGGACATGGCCTGGGTGAGCACCCCTACCCCAAACCCCTGAAAAGCCCCAAACGAAAGGTACATGGCCACGCTGATAAGCACCCCGTTAAACAAAGCGCCCAGCAGGGTGCCCCGCACATATCCCCCAAAAGCGGCATCGGCCTTTTGGGCAAGCTCGTGTACCCTAGGCTGGTAGGGCAGCGGAACCGCACGGAACAGCGCCGCCCCCACACGGGGCAGGTCGTAGAGCAGGTAGATCGAGAGGGTGATGACCGTTAGGAGTTGGAAAGCACCCCCCAAAAGCCCAGTAAAAAAACCCAGCAGGTTGCCCCCCTGCGCTAGCAGGCTTTGCAGGCCGCGCAGCAAGGTCTGGGTGAAGGCTTGCAGCAGGGTTTGCAGGTTCAGGGTGGCCTGGTTGAGGGCCTCGAGCAAAACCGGTGGTAGATCAATCCGCCCAATCTGATCGGGCAGACCCCGCGCCCAACCCACCAACGGTTCCAAAAGGCTGGGCAGGTTGTTGACAAAGCGGGCGAGCTGCGTTGTCATGCCGGCCAGCAGTACAGTAGCCAGCCCCAGGAAAAAGAGCATGCCCACAAACACCACCACCACACCCAAAGCCCGCGTCAGACGCCGCTGCTCAAACCAGCGCACCGCCGGGCTTGCCAGATACGAAAACACAAACGCTGCCGAAACAATCCCGATGGCGGTACGCGCACCATTCAGCACCCAGCCCAGCAGCCAAAAAACCAGCCCCAACAGCAGCAAATATGCCGCTAGCCGTATCCAAGGGTTCTGCCAGGCCCAGCTCAGCGTTGCGCTCATACCTCTTTATCCCTCGCGGTAGAACCGGCTGTTCAAGTAAAGCTCCACATAGAGCACCTTGAAAAAGGCCAGCAGTGGAACCGCCACCAGCGCACCCACCAGCCCGTAGAGGCTCGAGCCCACCAGAATGGCCCCAATCACGCTCACCGGGTGCAGGCTGGTGGCCTGCCCCAGGATGCGCGGGCTCAGGATATGGGCCTCCACCTGGTTGGCTACCACCACCACCCCCAGAACCGCCACCACCTGCGGCCAGCCCACCGTGAGGGCCAGGAGCACCGCCGGAACCGTCGAAACAATTACCCCGGCAAACGGAATCAGGTTGAATACCGCCGCCAGGAACCCCAGCGATCCCGCCAGCGGCACCCCAGATACCCACAGGCCCACCGTCACAATCAGGCCCACCCCAGCCGCCACCATTAGCTGCCCCCGCACATAGCCCCCCACCGCCCTATCCAATTTGGCTGCGATATCAGCGGCAAAGGGCTGGTACGGCAAGGGAACCGCCTGGAAAAGGGTCTTGGAGATTTGCGGCAGGTCGTAGAGCAGGTAAATCGAGATGATGAGGGCCGCAAAGAGCTGGAGCACACCCCCCAGCAAAGAAGCAAAGAACCCCACCAAATTGCCCCCCTGGGCCAGCAGGGCGCGCAACCCCTGCAATAGGGTCTGGGTGAAGCCCTCGAGCAAGGTCTGCAAACCCTGGGCCGCCTGGACAAAGGCCCCTTCCAGGGCCGGGGGAATCTCAATCTGCCCCACGCGCGAGGGCAGATCCTCGGCCCAGGCCAGGAGGGGGGTTAAAATGCGGGGAAGTTCGTTCGCAAAGCCAGCCAGCACACTCACCATGTCGGCAATCAGGAACGAGGCCAGCCCCAAAAAAAATCCCAGCCCTAGATATACCAGGAGCACCCCCACAAACCGCGGTATCCTGCGTTTTTCCAAAGCCCGCACGATGGGCGAGGTCAGATAGGCAAAAAGAAAAGCCAGAGATAGCGTGACCAGAGCCCCCCTGGCCCCTCCAAAGACCACCCCCAAAAGCTGAAGGATTAGGTAGGCCAGAATCGCATAAACTGCAATTCGCACCCACAGCAGCTTCCAGATTTCGGCAAGGTCGCGGCGCATGGGGATTAAGATACCCTACCTCAGGGAAGGCCGAACTCGAGCTTGGCCCTGGCCCGCACTGCCTCGGGCGCCAGACCCTGACCAAAGTATTTGTCCCGGTCGGGCTCACCATCCCACAGCTCAAACAAGAGCCGCGCGCCTTCAGCACCACCGCGCAGGGCCGCCTCGGTGCCGCTGTTGCCCACCCGTCCAATCCACTGCCCTTTGTGCACCCTGCTGCCCACCTTCAGACCCGGCGCGATCTCGGAGAGGTGGGCATATACCGTGGTAAACCCACCCGGGTGGCGAATCCAGACCTCACGCCCCCGCAGTTTGTCCATCTGCTCGGGGCTGGCGCCCTTGGCCACCGCCCGAATCAGGGCCTCGAACTCGGCGCGGGTCAACTCTTTGTAGCTGGTCTCGGCTTTGACAACCTCGCCGCCGGCTGCTGCCACCACCCCCATGCCAAAGCGCACCGGCACGCAGGCGTCCCCGTTGGTAAACACAAAGCCGGGGCTGGTGCCCTTGCGGTACTCGCGGGGGGCGCCGGGCAGGTTGGCATCGCTTTTGGGCAGGCAGGCGCCGGGCAGGGGCAGCGTGAAGCCCTCGGGGCCTTGCTCGAGGCTCTGCTTAAGCTTGGCAATTTCCGACTGCAACCCCGCAATCTGCCGGCGGGCACCGGATAGCTGCGCACTCTGCCACAAAGCCAGAAGGGTCACCAGAGCGAGCACAATCCAGCCTGGCTTGATCGGCATGGGCTCATTTTATGCCAAAAATAAAGAGACACAGCGGGCTGTGTCTCTGCTGGTAATGGGTTGCTTAGAGCAGGCTCAGCAGGCGGGCTTTGATCTGCTTGGCGGTGAGGCCCTCGAGCTTCATGCCCTTGGAGCGCTCCACCAGCTCGTACACCTTGTGGGCGTGACTGTTGGCGACCCGGAAGGTGATGGCCTGCCCGGCAACCGTTACGGTTACTTTGCGCAGGTTGGGCTCTTGCCAGTGCTTGGTGTAGCCGGTAATCTTCTTACCCACCCCACCTTCCCGTTTGGCCTTACCACGGGTAATGATGCTATAGGCCACCGTGGGGCGCTTGCCGCTAATCTCGCAAATCTTCGACATCGCAGGACTCCTAACTGCCAACGCAAGGGACTGCCCCTTGCTTCAGGGCAACGGCAACGAGTATAGCATACCCTCACACAACCGTGCTAGACTTCCCAGCGGTATGAACATTGCCACCTGGCTGGTTCCCGCCCTGCTGGTCGCCGATCAGACCATCAAACTTATGGTGTTGTGGGCGGTAGGCCCCCGAATTTTTGATGATGGCGTGGGCGCGATCTTCCTGACCAATTTATTCTGGATTGTAGATGCCACCTTCATCAAAAACACCGGCGCGGCCTTTGGAATTTTCCAGGGCGGCGCTCGCATTCTGGTCTGGGTCAGCCTGGCGGTAGGCATCGGCATACTCGCCTACCTCAGCCTGAATCAGCGCCGAACCTCGCGCCTCAGCCAGCTTGCGCTATCGCTTATTGCGGCGGGGGCTTTGGGTAATGCCATCGACCGCCTGGGTCATGGCTGGGTAGTGGATTATGTGGATATTAACCGTACGGGTATATCTGTTCTGGATAGCTTCCCTATCTGGAACTTGGCCGATGCGTGCGTGGTAGTGGGGGTCTTGTTGCTTCTACTGCCCCAGCGCAAACGGCGGTATTGAGGCCGTACCCATACTTTTGGGCAATCCGTCAGCGCATGGTGGCGATCCAGCCAACTCCGGTATGAAATACGGCCTGCTAGCTTTTGCTACCAAAGGTAGAGCAACGCGACTTTGAAGGGGTAGCGATCGGAGATGCCCACCTCGAGGGCCACCGGGTCAAGGTAGAGCCGCCCACCCAAGCCATAAGCCAGGTTAAACCCTCCTTCAATACCCAGCCCCACGTAGCCCGAGATGGCCCCACCGGGAATCTCGAGGCTGGCCACCGGCCCCAGATGGAGGCCAAAAATGCTGCCCACCGTGTTAAAGCTCAGGTCTAGCCCCAGGCCCGCCGATAGCGAAAGATCGGCCACCGTGAGGGCCGGCAGCAGATTGGCCTTCAAAAGCGCCCACACCTCCAGCGCATCAAAGCTGGTGGGCACAATTACCTCCATATCCAACCCGGTGTCGATCCCCAGCGGACTGAAAGGCAGGCCCGTGCTGCCCTGTACCACCAGCCCACGCCCAATCCCAAACCCCACCCCTACGGTGTTCTCGGGGTAGGCCGGAGCCTGAGCAAAGGCCATTCCAATCGCCAAAATTAGCACAGCAAACAGTCGCTTCATGGTTCCTCCAAACGCTGCCCCATCATAACAGGGCAGCCCGAACTACCCTAGGGCCCGCGCCAGCAACCGGTGAAAATGGTGCACCCCCTGCTCCCGCTTGACGCTAAAGCGGCCCCGGTCGTAGAAGCGCGACTTAACCCCCTTCTGCACCGCCTCCACCACCACCTCGTCTTCGCGCTCCACCCGGTCGAGGGCCGCCCCAGCCCCGGCCTCCAGCTTGCTGGCATCCCACACATAGGGCAAAAACGAGACTTTGGTAAGCTCGGGCCCCAGCGGGCGCACCACATTAACCGAGAGGCCCCAGGGGTAGAAGTTCAGCATCAGGTTGGGGAAAACCCAGTAGTAGTAGGCCGCAATGCGCTGGCCGTAGTCGGGTGAGTCTTTGGGCAGGTCGAAGCAGGGCTCGCCGGGGGCCGCCACCCCGAGCTGTAGGTTGCACCAGTCGTAGACCTCGGTGGTGTAGCTGCCGTAATCAATGACGCTATTGAGCGAGGCGTGGATGTAGGGGATGTGGAAGCCTTCCAGGTAGTTGTCGCAATACAGCGCCCAGTTGGCCCGCACCAGGTAGTCGCGGGCGCGGGAGGGCTCGAAGTAAAACTCCCGAAAGGGCAGCCAGCCTACCCGCTCCTGCACAGAGCGCAGCACCTCTTGCAGCGAAACCGGCGGGTTCAGGCTGGCAAACAAAAACTTCCCCTGGCCCCAGGTCTCGAAGGCCACCTTGGGCAGGTCGTCCTTGGGGCTGGGGAACCCCGCTACCCCCTCGAACTCCGGCATGGCCTGAAAGCAGCCATCCAGCCCAAACCGCCGCCCGTGGTAGCGGCAGCGCAGGTAGCGGGCGTTGTCGCCGGTCTCGGCCACCAGCATCCCCCGGTGGGTGCAGACGTTGGAGAGCAGGTGCAGTTGGTCCTGGTGGTCGCGGGTTAGCACCAGCGGCTCGTCCAGACAGCCTTCCAGCAAGGTAAAGGGCTTGACCGTGCCGGGGGCCTTCAGGTCGTCGGTATCGCCCACCCACTGCCAGCTTCGGGCAAACACCTTTTCTTTTACCGCTTCGTATACCTGGGGGTCTTGGTAGAAGCGGGCCGAAAGGGTGGAAGCCTGGGCGATGTCGGGGTGAACCTCGAGGTTGTTCATGCTTGCTCCTTATAGCGTTTGGAATTGAGGGCCAGGGGTCGGGGGCTCAAAAGACAAAACCCGTACAGCCTCGCGACTGTACGAGGACGAAAGAGGTTTTATTTACCCGCCGCAATAATCGCCCTGGCAAAGCGCAGTTGTTTGGTTGGAATATCCAGCCAGGGGCGCATAGAGCAATTATAAAAGCAAAGCCCCCGCGCCTCCAGCGGGGGCCAAATGTGGGGACTGTGGACGCGACTTATCTACCCCACTCCAGCTTGACAATCATCTCGGTGCCACGGGGGGCTACTTTGACCTCGAGTTTATCCCCACCCCGGCGGTACTCCGCCTCGTAGGCCAGGTTCTTCTTGCCCCCTTTGGACTTGAAGCTCACCTTCACCCAGCCTTTGGAGGTCAGGTCGCGGTGGTAGTAGCTGAAAATTTGCTCCACATCGCCGCCGCGATAGGCCACGCTGTACTCGGTGTCGTCGCGGTCTTCCCAGTTCACCCAGTACCCCGGCATGGGTGAGATGAAGTAGATGGGCGGCCTGGGCACCACGGGCTGCGGGTTGGCCGCCTGGCGGGGCTGTACGTTGTAGCGCACCGCATCGCTCACCCAGTCGCGGTCGGGCAGTGGGGTGACCACAATCGAGAGCGCCCTGGCCAGGTTGCCAGCCCCCTGCACCCGCATCTGCCCGCTGCGAATATCGGCAATCTGCGCGAGCGAGAGCGGCTGGCGGCTTGCTACTGCCAACACCTGATCTATTCCTGCGGGCCCGCTGATGGTGAACTCGTAGCGCGCCCCGGGTTCCGGAAAGCTATAGGTCTCCCTCGCCCGCAAATAGTTTCCAGGGTTGTAGGCATTGGGCAGAATCAGGTCAATCTGCCCATCGGCGTTGATGTTGAACAGGTAGACATAGGCGTTCTGGTTGACGCGGGTGTAAATCCTGATTTTGTCGCCAAAGAAGTAGGTCGCATTGCCCAGGCCCGCGGGGTCGCGGTCTACCCAGGTCTGCACCTCGAGGTCGGTGGGAACCGGGTTGACGATGATCCCTTGGGGGCTCAGTACCGGCGTGGCATAGGCCATCAGGCCCAGCAGGCTTGTTGCAATCAGTCGCTTCATCTCGCTCCTCCTGGTTCAAGGGTAGGAAAGGAGCAGCCCCCAGCCATGAAGTTCACATCAGCAAAACTTAACTTTAGCGTTGAGCAATTCTTTAGCCAGTCAAACAATGGCACCCTGGTTGCACCAAAAACCCCCCTTATGCACTCTTTGCATAAAGGGGGTTTCTCGTCCTGGACGTGGTGGGCGACGAGGGACTCGAACCCCCGACTTCATCCTTGTAAGGGATGCACTCTACCAACTGAGTTAGTCGCCCGTGTGGTGACCCCAAGGGGATTCGAACCCCTGTTACCGCCGTGAGAGGGCGGCGTCCTAGGCCACTAGACGATGGGGCCGCTGGAGTCTTGGGTCTGTGGGGATAGACCCACCAAAAGACCGTTCATAAGGGTAGCACAGGGTCGCCCTTTCGTAAAGATAAGCCCCCGGTTTTCGCCAGGGGCTCTGTGGTGGACCGCACAGGACTCGAACCTGTGACCAACCGATTAAAAGTTGCCTTCCAGTCCTACGGCTACTTCCGCTTGCTTTCGGACAATCCCGTCCTTATCGGAAATATCAAACGAAGGGGTTAGGTTGTATTCGGCTGTTTTTGGTTCCATAAACCGTAAATAAACCGTAAAACCGTAGGGCTATTTTGTGCGTTCTCTGGCCCTTTCTTGCGGTTACATGCGAGATGGTAGGATGAACAAAACCCCTGGCCGGAACCAGGGGGCCTTTGCGCGGCTCCCCTATTCTACCGGCCACGGACTGGAGGGACAGCGTGGCCGAGTTGTTTACCCACCCTGAGCAAGAGGACTACCTGAAGCGCCGCTACCTGTGGGAACTGTGGACATCCCTGCTCGAGCTTGCCCCAACCTGCATGGCTTACCTGAGGGAACAAGGTGTGGATGCCTGGCTCGAGCACTGCGGGCTGCCCGAGGAGTTGCGCGATTGGGCTGAGGAATACCGCGCTGACCCCCACGGGTATGTGCCTTTAGGTTGGGACTGGCAGTATCAAACACCGTTCACAGTGCGCCTGACCTGGCACTGGGAGCCTTTTCCCGAATACGACCCTACCCGGATGCCCCCGCATCTGTGGAAAGCGAAGGCTATTGCCTGGCTCGAGTCTTACATGCAAGCTGTAGAAGACGCTTACAAGCAAGCGGGATGGGTGGAAGCGCGGATCAAATACAACCCTGAGCACTTTGCGTGGCTGGCGTTGCGGCTCGAGGGGTTGAGCTACAAGCAAATAGCCGAGAAGTTGGAGCTCAAAGAGGATTACACCGCTGTGAGGATGGCGGTAAAGCGTTTGGCCAAGCATCTAGGGGTGAACATTTAGTCATCAAGCAGTTGTTCTATCCAAGAGAGCCATGACCGCTGCACCATGCGGGATGTATGGAAAACATCCCGCATCTTTCGACTCTTTCTGAGGTTCACAGGCTCATTGGCTATGACCGGGTAGGGCGTGATGTCCTGTATGCCGTTGCGCGTCGGTATGGCGTGAAGTTGGGCAAAAGGTACTTGTTTCCCCGCCGCGTGGTACTGGCCCTGCTCGAGGGCCGTCTAGACGAGTTGGAAAACCCCGCCGGGGCTGGCGGGGCTGAGTAGGGGGGCTGACTGTGGGAATCCCTAACGACATTCTACGCGACCGGTTGACCTACCTGGCGTATTTTCCCCCCGAGCAACGGAGCACCGCCGCTAACAGCCTGCTCGAGGCGGTGCGCGCCGGGTGCTCCGAGCCTCACCAGGCGGTGAGCTACGCCCTCGAGAAGGCCGCCCGTCGCACCTGGAACGAGGCCGCCCACACCTTGAGGTTGCTGGCCGAACTGGACTTCGAGGCCCTGCTAGCCGGGGCACGCTGGGCTTTGTGGTGGGAGAGTCTGTCCCCCGAGGAGAAGCGCCGTTTTCGGGAGGGGCGGGCTGAGGAAGCCATAGAGCGCTGGATGGAGCAAAACCCACCCACAGACAGGCAACTCGCCTATTTGAACCGCCTGGGCTACCGTGGCCCGACACCCGCTAATCGGCTCGAGGCTTCCCGGCTGATTGACGAGCTCGTGGAAGGGGTGCGGCATGTCTAACCCTCTTCTGCAGGCCGCCCTCGAGTACGCCCGGCTGGGGTATGCGGTGCTGCCCCTGCTGCCCGGTGAGAAGCGCCCGCACAGCCGGTTGGTGCCCCACGGGCTGCGCGATGCCACCACCAACCCCGAGGTGTTGCGCCGCTGGTGGCAGGCTGTGCCCACCGCCGGGGTGGGCATCCTGCCCCCGGCTGAGGTGCTGGGGCTCGACTTCGACACGCTCGAGGTGTGGGAGCAGCTGCGGGCTGAATACCCCGAGCTAGCCGAGGCCCCCCGGCAGCGAACCCCTCGGGGCGGGGTGCATGTCTTCCTGAAGCTGCCTAAAAGTCTGATAGGAAGCCTCACCAGCAGCACCCGGAAGATGCCGGGGCTGGACTTGCGCGGCCTGGGCAAAGCGTACCTTGCGGCTGCCCCTACCGAGCTACCAAACGGGGGCTATAGCTGGGAAGTCCCCCTGCTGCCCCCGACTGAACTGCCCCTGCCCCCCGAGGGGCTGCTAAAGCGTCTGCTGCCCGAGCCCCCACCCCCACCACCTGAGTACCAGCCCGTGAACTTCCGGGGCTTGAGGGACGACAAGCTGACCCGCCGCCTGGAAGGGCTCTTGCGCTGGGCCTGTGAGCGGGTAGCGGCTGCCCCTGAAGGGGTGCGGCATAACACCCTGCTCTCCTATGCCCGAATGGCGGGGGGCTACGTGCACCTGGGGCTGGACCCTGAGCAGGCCACCCGCGCCCTGACTGCGGCTGGGGTGCAGGCCGGGCTACCCCACCCCGAGGCTGAGGCCACCGCACGGGACGGGCTGAGGTACGGGCTGGATGCGCCGTTGAAACTGCCCGCTGATGAGCGGGGTAGGGTGAGTGCTGGGCAAAACCCCCCACCCGCTGACCCCCGCGAGTCCCACCAGCAGGTGGTGGGACTACTCGAGGGGCTGACCCCCGAGACCTGGCCCGAGCAAAGAGCCGCTTTCTTCGAGGGCTTGCAAAGTCTCGACCCGGTGAGCGTAGACCTGCTGCTCAAGAAAGCCGCAAGCAGGCTAGGGGTGGGAGCGGGAACTTTGCAGAAGGCCTTCAAAGAGCACGCCAAGAGGGGTGAGGAGGCCGAGCCCACCGCCGCTAAGGAAATCCTCACCCGGCTGGCCCTTGAGCACAGCGAACTGTGGAGGGACGGGGAGGGAGACGCTTGGGCCACCTTGCGGGTGGAAGACCACGCGGAAAACTGGCCCGTGCGCTCGAGGGCCTTCAGACTCTGGCTCACCCGGCTGTACTACGAGGAGCGGGGTGGGGTTCCCAACGCGCAAGCGCTGCTGGATGCTTTAGTCGCTGTGGAGGCCAAAGCGCTGTTTTCCAAAGCTGAGCACCCGGTGTACCTGCGGGTAGCCCACCAGGACGGGGCGGTGTGGGTCGACCTAGGACGACCGAACTGGCAGGCCGTGCGCGTCACCGCTGAGGGCTGGGCCGTTCTGCCCCCCGAGGTGCGCTTCCGGCGTAGCAAAGCCACCGGAGCCCTGCCCATCCCGATACAGGGAGGGGTGGGGGCGTTGAGGGATATTCTGAACCCCTGGGCCTTAGGTGAAGATTCCTACACCCTGGTAGTGGCCTGGACGCTGGGGACGCTGAGCGGTGGCCCTTACCCGGTGCTGGCCCTTTCGGGAGAGCAGGGAAGCGGAAAAAGCACCCTGGCCCGCACGCTACAGCGGCTTGTAGACCCTTCGGGAGATGTAAGCAGTATCCCCCGCGAGTCCCGCGACCTGTTTGTCGCGGCTAAGCACAGTCACGTACTGGCTTTTGACAACGTATCTGGCTTGCCGCCCTGGTTCAGTGATGACCTGTGCAAGCTGGCTACGGGTGGGATGCTGCGAACAAGGGAACTCTATACCAACGATGATGAGGCGTTTTTGAAGGCCAAACGCCCGGTAATCCTCAACGGGATTACCGATTACCTGACACAGCAAGACCTGGTAGATCGCTCTATCCTGTTGCACCTGCCCCCCCTCGAACAGCACCAGCCCGAGGCTGAACTGTGGGCTGATTTCCAGGAGGCCCACCCTCGAGCCTTAGGCGGGTTGCTTGACCTTACCGCCCTGGCCCTGCGTGAACTACCCCGCACCCGCACCCCTAACGTGCGCCTGGCGGATTTCGCCCGCTGGGCCTTGGCGGCTGAGTCGGGTTATGCCCCGCGCCCCGGAGCGTTTGAGCAGGCCTTTGCGGAGATGCGGGCGGAGTCGGTACGGGTTGGTTTGGACAATGAACCCCTATACCCTCTGTTGCTGCGGCTGTTGGAGGAGGGGGCTTTTGAGGGAAGCGCCGGGGAACTGCTCGAGCGGTTGAACGCATTGCGGGGAGAGGACAAAAAAACCCCACCCGGCTGGCCTCGCACCCCCCACGCTATGGCTTCCTGGCTAAAGCGCACAGCCCCCGCCCTACGCAAGGTGGGGATTCAGGTTGCCCCCCTACCCCGCCAAGGGGACAAACGCCGCTGGGTCATAGAAAAAGTAGGGGGTACAAACGTCACAAATGTCATTGGTGTCATAAACCCCGTGCAGGACGCAAATCACACCGTGACATTTCCCACCCACAATGACATTTCAAACGTCACCGCAAATGTCACCCCCCCGCCGGATGACATTTCAAATGTCATTTCCAACGGGCAAACGTCACTTGAAGAATCGCGTGCAGGACGCACTGGTGACATTCATGACGTTTGTGACATTTCCAACCCTACTCTTTCTACGCAAGAGCAAGAGGAAGAGGGGGGTGACTGGGAGGTGGTGCTATGACCCCCTGGCCCGCCCTCTTCTCCCGGCTGCCCCAACTGGTGGAAAAGCTCGAGGCGATAGCCCACTCCTTACTGACTGTGGAGGTAGACCGGGAGGTGGTGGCCCGGCTGGTGCGCCCGAGCCGGGCGGAACTCGAGGCCCACGCTCGCTGGCCCGGTATGCCCACCCACACCCCCGAGGGGTGGCTGCTCGAGGCCCTGAACAAAGTACGCCGCTACTATCCCGAGCCACGGGAGCGGGTGGCCCTGTATGCGGGAAACCAACCTGTGGCAGTGGTACGACGCAGGGAGGGGGTGGGCCATGCCGCATAGGTACCCCCACCTACCCGCTGCCCTGTTGGGGATGCTCGAGGTTGGAGCCTGGCAGGGAACCCCTACCGAGCTCTTCGCCGCCCTCGAGCCCCACCGGGTAGACCCCTGGCCCGCTAACCCGGTAGCCCTGTCCTTGTGGTTGAAGCACCACGCCAAAGCGCACGGCGTGCAGGTGGAGGCCCTCCACACCGGGGAGCACCGGCTGTTGCGGCTGGTACGGGAGTCTAACGGGTTGGTGGGTGCAACGATTCCGGCACATAGCGGCACGATTCCGCCGCATACCGCCGCGTTTTGGAGCTTCCCCACCTGGGGGGCTTTGCTCGAGGCCCTACCCGGAGCGCTCGAGGGGGTGAGCGGGGAAGTCACGCTGGCTTTTGACATAGGGCGTGGTCGGGTAAGCCAGGCCGTCCCCATCACCTGGCTACCAGGGGCGGTAGGGCGCTGGGCGGCACAGTTTCCCCAAGCCCATGAGATACGCATCTATCGCGGGGAAGTGGAGGTAGCCACCGTATGGCCTTTGGAATAATGTCGGAATTTGTCGCAATAAAAAAACTGACGTTCAACGGTTGAACAGGAGTACCAGGATGACCAACTGCCGTGAAACACTACGTGAAACAACACGTGAAACAACACCGGCAAAATGTTCGTTTATTGCCATAAGCGCACTTTGACCATTGAGAACACAGTGATAAAATAGTGATGTATGCCAAGAGGACAGAACTTACACCGGGTTAGACAGCCCAAGGAAGTACGGCTCAAGCAGCTAGGGCTCAACACGCCCTTGAAGCCGGGGGAGAGAAGTGTGCTGGTGCGCGTCCGCCTGCACGAGCCATGGGCGAAACGCCTGCTGGAGATGACCCCCCAGGAGCGCGGGGAGGTCTTCATGGCCGGGGTGGAGGCCCTGCAAGGGAGGTAGCCATGCCTAGAAAGCGCGGTAAGGGTTCAGGAACAACCTACTACCACAAAGGCTCTGGCCGCTGGTGCGCCGAACTGAACCTGGGCTTTGATGCTGAAGGTAAGCCCCTCCGGGTGCGCGGCTACCACAAGACCCGGAAAGAGGCTGAGGCATGGCTAGCAGAACAGGCCACGCTCTATCACAAGGGGCTGCTTGCCAACCCCTCCAGCGTCACCCTGAAGGACTGGGCCATGCGCTGGCTCGAGCGCAAAGAGAAAGAGGTCAGGCCCAGGACGGTAGAGCTCTACAGGCAAGAGCTAGGCTATGCCCTCCCCAGCGTCAAGAATCCCCAGGCCCGCGACCCCCTGGGTAGCCTGCCCTTGCAGAAAGTCACCCCTTCCCACATCCGGTCAGTGCTGGATGACCTGGGCAAACGCTACAGCCTTCGCACCGTAAGGCAGGTCAGGCAAAGACTCTGGCAGGTATGCCGGGATGCCCTGGACATGGAGCTCATTCACCGCAACCCGGCGGAGCCGGTGAAGATCAAGGCCCCCCGTGACCAGGCCAAGACCAAAGCTGGGAGGGCTCTCGAGCTCCATGAGGTGCAAGCTCTGCTCAGCGCCCTGGACGCTCACAGTGACCCCAGAACCGCCCTCTCGTTGCGCCTGATGCTGGCCTGTGGGTTGCGTTTGGGCGAGGCCCTGGGCTTGCAGTGGCAGGATGTAGACCTCGAGGCCGGGGTGCTCAGGGTGTCCAGGGCCTACAGCGCAAACCGCATCACCCTACCCAAGACCCACACAAGCGCTCGGACTGTACCAATCCCCAGGGCCACGCTGGAGCGGCTGAGGGCCTACCGGGACTGGTGGAGGGAGAGGCTGGGAGAGTACCCCCCGACTGGGATGTGGGTCTTCCCTGGGGATGACCCCAGCAAGCCCCTGGACTACCGGGCCCCTGCTCACCTGCTGACCAGGGTTACGAAAAAACTAGGAATCCCCCACGTCAGAGTGCATGACCTCCGGCACAGCTACGGTTCCCACCTGCTGGCTAATGGCGCACCCCTCGAGCTGGTATCCGAGCGGATGGGCCACGCCAACCCGAACATCACCCTGGGGGTGTACCGGCATCTGCTCCAGCATGAGCGACAGGGCTTTGTGATTGACCCAGAAGACCTGCTCCAACCCAGGGCGCAAGCCTGAACCCATAAACCGTAAAATCACCGTAAAAGCGAAGAACCGGGGTTTGTGTGACCCCGGTTTTCTTCGTCCTGGACTTGGTGGACCGCACAGGACTTGAACCTGTGACCAACCGATTAAAAGTCGGTTGCTCTACCAACTGAGCTAGCGGTCCGGTTTTTTGGCTTGCGGAGCAAGCAACTCCCAGCAGCCTTAGAGATTATAGGCAAATGGCCCAAAGTTGTCTATAGCGTGGGCACACCAAAAAAGCCGAGGGCCGGAGGTATTCCGGCCCTCGGTTCGTGGGAAACTACCAGATGTAGAAGATGGTCACGATAAACAACCAGACTGCGTCCACCAGGTGCCAGTACATCGAGGAGCCCTCGAGGGTGCCCTGCTCGTGGCTATCAATCTTGCCCGCCAAGCCTTGGGCGTAAGCCAGGGTGAGGCCCGTACCGCCAATCACTACGTGCGCCCCGTGCAGACCCACAATCAGGAAGAAAGCGGTGAACCACAGGGCCGCCTTCTGGGCCGCTTCCGACTGGCCGGCAGCGTTCAGGGCTTCCACGTAGTGCCCCGAGGCAACGGCAAACTCCCAGATCTGGAAGAGGAAGAAGACCACACCCAGCAGAATGCTGATGAGCATCCCCAGCTTGAAGGGCGAGAACTTGTTGGTGCGCAGGTCGTGGTGGGCGTAGTGAACGGTGAACGAGCTGGCGACCAGGAAGAAGGTGTTGAGCAAGGCCAGCCACAAGGCCGGGCGGTGTTCCTCGGGCGGCACCGCTGCACCGGTAAGGCGCAGATACAGGTAGCCCGCAATCAGAATGCCGAAGAGGGCAATTTCCGAGACGATGAACCAGGCCATCCCCACCCAGGCGTTGGACTTGCCGGTGACGGTGTGGTGCACCACCGGGTGGTCGTACTCTTTACGCAGCGCCCACTGGAAGAGGCTGTAAATAAAGAGCACCAGGCCCACCGCCAGCCAGCCACCCCAGCCCGCAACGCCGCCCACCGCGGCATTGCCCAGGTTGGGAGCCAGCGAAACCCCAATGCTGGTAATCAGTAGCCCCACCGCGGTCATGAACGGCCAGACGGTAGGGGCCGGCAGGTGGATGGTGGCCGGGTCTACCGGGGTCGGCTTGAGGCCCTCTTTTTCCCAGTCGTAGAGAGGCCGCTCGGACTTGAAGACAGTGGGGAACTGCACGGCAAAGTTATACGAGGGCGGCGGTGAGGAGGTGGCCCACTCGAGGGTATACCCCCCCCAGGGGTTGTCGGGGGCCTTCACGTTCTGGCGGAAGCTCTGAATCATGGCGATGAGCCAGGCAATGCCGCCCAGGGCCAGAATCACGGCGCCAACGGTAGAGGCGAAGTTGAGCTCGTTCCACAGGTACAGCCCGTCGGGGTAGGTGTAGTAGCGGCGGGGCATCCCCAGGAAGCCCAGCACGTACTGGGGCATGAAGGTAATCAGATAGCCCACCAAGAAGAGCCAGAAGTGCGCCTTACCCCAGAACTCGGGGTACATGCGCCCGGTAATCTTGGGCCACCAGTAGTACAGCCCAGCAAAGGCCAGGAAGCCCGAGCCAGCCATCAAGACGTTGTGGAAGTGGGCCACCACGAAGTAGCTGTCCTGCACCTGGTAGTCGAAGGGCACCACCGCCAGCATGACCCCGGTAATCCCCCCCAGCAGGAAGTTGAACATGAAGCCCATCACAAAAAGCAGGGGGGTCTTGAAGTCGAGCTGCCCGCCCCACAACGTACCCAGCAGGTTGAAGATCTTTACCCCGGTAGGCACCGCCACCAGCACGGTGAAGAACACGAAGACCAGCTGGAACAAGAGGCTCTCGCCCACCGTGAACATGTGGTGCGCCCAGACCAGAAAGCCCACCACCGCGATGCCCACCAGCGCAAACACCATAAAGCGGTAACCGAAGACCGGCTTGCGCGCGAAGGTCGAGGCCACCTCGGCGGCGATGCCCAGGTAGGGCAGCAGCATGATGTACACCGCCGGGTGGGAGTAGAACCAGAAGAACTGCTGGAAGAGCACCGGGTCACCGCCGATGCCAGGGTCGAAGAGGCTCAGACCCAGCTTACGGGAGAGCAGCACGGTCAGGCTGGCCGCGGTGATGCCGGCCAGGGCGAAGAGGGAAAGCATGGAGGTAGCGAAGATACCCCACACGAAGATGGGCATCTTCCACAGGCCCATCCCCTTGGCCCGCAGGTTGTAGACCGTAGCTGCGAAGTTGGCCGAACCCAAGAGGCTCGACAACCCTACCAGCAACACGCCCATCATGAAGAAATCGGTGCCCAGGCCGGTGGTGCGCGAGAAGGGGTAGTAGAAGGTCCAGCCCACATCCGGCGCGCCGCCAAAGAACAGCGAGGTGTAGATGAGCACCGCCGAGAACACGAATAGCCAGGCCGCAAAGGCGTTAATGCGCGGCAGGGCCACGTCCCGCTCACCCAGCATCAAGGGCAGAATGAAGTTCCCAAAACCCGCCAGCCCTGCCGGGATGATGAAAAAGAAGAGCATGGTAGCGCCGTGCAGGGTGAGCACCTGGTTGTAGGCCTCGCCTACCAGGAATTGCTGCTCGGGGCTTGCCAACTGCCAGCGGATGGCCACCGCCATCAGGCCGGAAAGCCCAAAAGCCACGAAGGAGGTGACCAGATAAATCATCCCGACCTTCTTGTGGTCACTGGTGGTAAGCAAATCCCAGACGGCTGCCCAAAAACCCAGGCGGGCCGCAGTCTGACTTTGTGGGGTTGCAACAGCCATATTCGTTCAGTCCTCCCGTTAGAACTTCTCCAGCTTGCTAAAGTCGAGGCCTTCTACTTTATGGCTCATCAGATAAGCCGCAATGGCCTTTACATCCTCGTCGGATAGGTTGGTGAAAGCCGGCATTTTGACGCCAGGCTTCATGCCGGGGGAGTTTTTAATCCAGGGCTCGAGGTACTCCGGCACGTTGGGCCACATTCCAGCCCCCACCGTGGTGCGGTTGCCAAAGAAGGTCAGGTCGGGGTTGTTGGGCGCCCCCTGGGAAACCCCCTTAATGGCGTGGCAGGCCGCGCACTGCTGCTTGTAGAGTTCCTGTCCCCGTACCAAGGTCGGATCGGTGGGCGTAGCAGCCTGGAAGGCCCTGGCCCCTTCAATCCAGCGGTCGAACTCCTCCTGCGACACCACCTTGACCCTGAAGCGCATGTTGGCGTGGGAGGCCCCGCACAGCTCCACGCACTGGCCGTAGTAGGTGCCAATTTTCTCCGGGGTTACCTCGATGTGCGTGACCACGCCCGGAATGGCGTCCCGGGCTCCCACCATGCTGGTGATGCGGAAGGAATGAATCACGTCGTAGTTGGTGCCATCCCCCACGGTAATCTCGAAGCGCACCGGCTTGCCGACCGGCAGAATCAGCTCGTTGGAGTTGCGAACCCCGTAATCCTTGTAGTGGAAGTCCCACCAGAACTGCCAGCCCCGCACCTCCACCACCATGGCCCCCGGTGTCGGGCGATCCAGCTTGAACATGCTCTGGGCGGTAAGGCCAAAGATGATGAGCACGATCACCGTGGGGATTACCGTCCAGGCCACCTCGAGGCGATCGTTGCCGTGCGTCTGCTCGGGTTCACTGGTCTCTTTGCCGGTACGACGGAACTTGACAGTTACGTAAATCAGCGCCCCGGTTACCACCACAAACACCAGGGCCGCAAAACCCATAACCCAGGCCAACAACCCCCGAACCTCGCGGTTAAACGCCGAGGCATCCCGATCCAGGATGTTCAGGGTGTGGCCCCCGGCCTGGCCTGGCTCGGCGGCCAGCGTCAAACCCAGCAGCAGCAGAACTATCAGACCTAGACTTCGTTGCAGCATTCCTACATCCTCCCTCGATCTTGGGGTATTCTAACCTACGTTGTTTGGAATCATTTTAGGGTATTCGATTCTATTCACAAAATACCCTATCCCGATAGGGTATTTTACCTACATCCACATAGCTCGATCTACGGCCATCGCAACAAATAGTAATGCCAGGTATAACATCGAGTATTTATACAGCGAAAGCGTCCAGCTTCGCTCCAGGGTCTGGTATAAGCGCAGGCTACGCACCAAGAGCAAGCCATTGAGCACCAGCGCTGCTATCAGATAAAACCAGCGCAATTCACCCATCAGCACCGGAATGAGGGTAATTAAGGCTGTCAGGATAGCATAAAGCCAGATCTGGTAGGCCGTTTCCCGCTCCCCGCGCACCACCGGCAGCATGGGAACACCCACCGCCGCATAGTCGTCCTTAATCATGAGCGAGAGGGCCCAAAAATGCACGGGCGTCCAGAAAAAGATGATCAGGAACAGATACCAGGCGAAGAGGCTCACATCCCCCGTTACAGCGGCCCAGCCGACCAACGGCGGGAAAGCCCCGGCGGCCCCACCGATTACGATGTTGCTCCAGAAGCGGCGCTTCATGTAGAGGGTATAGATCAGCACATACCAGCCCAGCCCGGCCATTGCCAAGAGGGCGGTGGTTAGGTTGGCGCCCCACCACAGCAACAAAAAGGAAAGCAGCATCAAAGCCGTCGCAAAAATCGTGGCATCGCGGCTACTAATTCTATCGGTGACGGTGGGGCGCTGGGCCGTGCGCTTCATGCGGCTATCAATGTCACGGTCAATAACCATGTTGAAGGCATTGGCCGCACCGGCAGCCATGTAACCGCCCACAAACACCACCACAAACAGACCCAGCCCCGGCCATCCGCCTGCGGCGATGAACATGGCCATCAGGGTGGTGAAGAGCAGCAGGCTGATCACTCGAGGTTTGGTTAGCCAGAAATAGTCGCGCCAGGTTGCGCGTTCGGGATGGGCAACAGGAACCACCATAGCAGTTTACCTCGCCTGGGCAACTTCCGACGTGGGCGGCCTTGCAGGATAAGCCAGGCTCAAGGCCGTGACCGAGAGCAGCAACCAGGTAACCCAGACCAGGTCGGAGAGCAAGAGGTGGGGAAGCTGGGTATACAACGGCGCTGCTTGCAGCACGTTAAGATAACCCGCCCCTAGCTGCAAAATAAACAAAGCCCCGACCACACAGGCAAATGGCTTGGTATAGCGGCTGGGGCGGAGCAGCGCAATCAGGTTGGCTACCAGCACCATGTACACACTCACCAAAACGGCAATAAAAGGGTGGTAGATGCGAAGCTGTACCAGGAAATGCTCACCGGGCGTGAGCGCTCTTCCCACCGCTTCGGCGGTGTTGCGAACCGGGAATAGGGCGTCGCCCAGCGAGGTCAGGGCACCCGAGGCAGCCACCGCCAGTATCCCCACGAAGCCCAAACCCAGGGCCCAGCCCACCAGCCCCTGGCCTCTCCAGACCGGGCGGTGTTCGGGGTGGCCCGACCACCAGGCGGTGAGCGTCAACGAACCAATCAGGAAAAGAGTATTGATGAGGTGAATGGGAGCCACAATAGCCCGCGCCACGCTGGCGTCCTCCCCTACCAGCCGAAACAGCACCAGTCCGGCCCCCACCAGGCTCTCGGTGATCATGAAGAGCATGGAGAGACCGGCCCCCAGCCGGGCCAGATGGCCCTTGGGAAAAGCCCGGCGCGACCAGACCAGAAGCCCAATGGTCAGAAGCAGCGAGAGGCCACTGGTAATCCGGTGGAAAAACTCGATAAAGGTCTCGAGGCCTCTAAACATGGGCAACACTTCACCATTACAGGTAGGCCAGTGAGCGCCACAGCCATCGCCGGAGCCGGTGGCCTGCACCACATCTCCCCATAAGATGACCACCAGGGTAAAAACCACCACCCCCCAAGCGTAAAAGGTAAACCGACGGTTTGGCATAAGGAAAAGACCCCTCCTGGGGGCAGTGCCACTATTCTGCCAGAAGGCACCAGGATACACCATTAGGACAATTGTCCCGCCACACAGCCGCCTATCAGGCAGCTAGATCACTAGTGGTTATGCATGGGCTTGGCGGTGGGCTCAAAGGGAAGTACCGTTCCCCCGCGCTCAAACAACCAGCGTTTCATCGTCTGAATTTCACCTGCCTGGCTCTGACCCATGGCCTCGATAAGCCGGCGCGGGAGGCCTGGGGACTGCACCTCGGCCAGCCCTTGCTCAATCATGGGTAGCGCCCCCTGGTGGTGGCGGATCATGAGCTGCAAAAATCGGATCTCGGCCTCGCGGCCCTGCAGGGCCAGCAGCTCGGCGATTTCCTGCTCCGAGGCCATGCCCATGGCCGCAGCGGCCTGGGGGCTGGGACGCTCAAAACCAATGGTCAGTTGCCGCCACCACGGCAACCAGCGCCGCATCTGGGCAATCTGGGCGGCCTGGGTCTGGGCTACATCCTGGGCAAAGTAGCGCAGGTTTTGGTCGGTGGCTCGAGGCTCCAGAATCCTAGCCAGTTCAACTGCCTGGGCGTGGTGGGGGATCATGGCCAGAGCAAAGCGGCCCTCGGGGGTGAGGGGCTGGGCCAGCAATAAGCCTACTATCAGCAGCAAACCAGCTCCCGATAGCCAACGCCACAGGGGGATACGGTGCCTCTGCATGCATTCAGATTAACCAACATCCCGGCCTTGCAAAGGTAGCCAGCATACCGGCCTCGAGCTGTGCAGGGTGGGGCTTTATTTGACACCTTGTTTAAAAGTTGTTATTTTTAGTCGAGAAATAAATAGTGGAGCCCTGTCGGAGCACACCAGATGGCCAAGTCCCCCGAGCACACCCCTTTGGGCGGTACCCGCCAGCTACGGCGCTGGCACCGCGCGCGCATCCTGCAGGCCATCCGGGCCGAGGCCGGCATCTCCCGGCTCAGGCTGGCCCGTAAGCTGGGCCTCTCGCCCTCGGCGGTGACCGAGGTGGTGGCCGAGCTGTTGAGCGAGGGGCTCCTGACCGAGCGCCCCCTGCCCCCCACCGGCCAGGGCCGCCCTTCGGTGGCCCTCGAGGTCGAAGAGGAGCGCCATCTGGTGCTGGCCTGGGAAATTGACGTAGACCGGATGGCCGTGGCCCTTCTGAACCTGAAGGGTGAGGTGCGGGCCCGGGTGGTGCTGCCCCCAGCCCCCCCGCAACTGGATGAAGCCCTGGCCCTTTTGCAGCAACACACCGCCCCGCTGCTGCCGGGGGTGCGGGTGCTTTCGGCGGGCCTTGCGCTGCCAGGGCTGCTCGAGCCCGCCCAGGGCCACCTGACCCTGGCCCCCAACCTGGGCTGGGCCGACCTGCCCCTGCTCGAGCGTTTCCAGGAGGCCCTTGGGTCGCTGGGCCTGGCAGGGACTCCCGCGGTAGTGGAAAACGAGGCCAACGCCGCCGCCTACGGGCTCTATGCCCTGGGGGGGCTGGCCCTCGAGCACTGCGTCTACCTGAGCCTGGGGGTGGGCGTGGGGGGCGGGGTGGTGGTGGAGCGCAAGGTATACCACGGGGCCCGCTTTCACGCCGGCGAGGTGGGGCACATCCCCCTCGACCCGGAAGGCCCCCCCTGCCGCTGCGGCAAGCGGGGCTGCGCCGAGGCTTTCCTGAGCTACCGCCGCTGGCAGGAAGACCCCAGCCCAGCCCGCCTGAACGAGATGGCCGAGCGGCTGGCCCAGCTCTCGGCCATGGTGCTGGCCGCCCTCGACCCCGAACGCATCGTGCTGGGCGGGCCCCTGGTCGAGGCCACCGGCGAGGCTTTGCTGCGGGCAGCACAGGCCCGGCTCCCCCGCTACGCCCTGGCAGTGCACGACCCCGCCCAGATCACCATCTCACCCCTGGGGCGCGAGGCCGCCCTGCTGGGGGTGGGCGCGCTGGCCGCCGACGTGTTTATGGAGCAGATGAGCTACGAGGAGGCATAATGTACGAACCCAGACCCGAACACAAGTTCACCTTTGGCCTTTGGACGGTAGGCAACATCGGGCGCGACCCCTTTGGCGAGGCCGTGCGGGAACGGCTCGAGCCCGACTACGTGGTGTACAGGCTGGCCGAGCTGGGGGCCTACGGGGTCAACCTGCACGACGAGGATCTGATCCCCCGCGGCACGCCCCCGGCCGAGCGCGAGGCCATCCTGCGCCGCTTCAAGAAGGCCCTGCAGGACACCGGCCTCAAGGTGCCCATGGTGACCGCCAACCTCTTCTCCGACCCGGCCTTCAAGGATGGGGCCCTGACCAGCCCCGACCCCTGGGTGCGGGCCTACGCCCTGAAGAAGAGCCTCGAGACCCTCGACCTGGGCGCCGAACTGGGGGCCCAGATTTACGTGGTCTGGCCGGGGCGGGAGGGGGCCGAGGTAGATGCCACCGGCAAGGCCCCGCGGGTATGGGCCTGGTTCCGCGAGGCCCTCGACTTTATGGCCGAGTATGCCGAGGAGCAGGGCTACAACTACCGCTTTGCCCTGGAACCCAAACCCAACGAGCCTCGAGGCGACATCTACCTGCCCACCGTGGGCAGCATGCTGGCCCTGATCGGCACCCTGAAGCACCCGCACCGCTTCGGCCTCAACCCCGAGTTCGCCCACGAGACCATGGCCGGGCTCAACTTCGTGCACGCGGTGGCCCAGGCCCTGGAGATGGGCAAGCTCTTCCACATCGACCTGAACGACCAGCGCATGAGCCGCTTCGACCAGGATCTGCGCTTTGGCTCGGAGAATCTCAAGGCCGCGTTCTTCCTGGTGGATCTGCTCGAGGCCAGCGGTTACGACGGCCCCCGCCACTTCGACGCCCACGCCCTGCGCACCGAGGACGAGGCCGGGGTCTGGGCCTTTGCCAGGGGCTGCATGCGCACCTACCTGATTCTGAAGGAGAAAGCCCAGGCCTTCCGGGCCGACCCCGAGGTGAAGGCCCTGCTCGAGGCCTACTACCAGGCCGACCCCGAGCCCCAGGCCCTGCTGGGAGCCTACAGCCGGGAAAAAGCCCAGCGGCTCAAGCAGCTCGAGCTGCCCGAGGCCCGCCGCAGCCGCGGTTATGCCCTGGAACAGCTCGACCAGCTCGCCGTAGAGCACCTGCTGGGGGTACGGGGATGAGCCTGGTGCTGGGCCTCGACCTGGGCACCAGCGGCCTCAAGGCGGTGGCGCTTTCCGCCAGGGGCCAGAAGGTGGCCGAGGCCCGGGCGGGCTACCCCCTCCACACCCCCCGCCCCGGCTGGACCGAGCAAGACCCCCTGGACTGGGCCCGCGCCGCCCAGGAAGCCTTGCGCGCCCTCTGTGAGCAACTGGGCGGGGCCGAGGTGGTGGGCATCGGGCTCTCGGGCCAGATGCACGGGGCGGTCTTCCTGGACAAAGCCGGGAACCCCCTATGCCCGGCCCCGCTCTGGAACGACCAGCGCACCGCCCTCGAGGTCGAGCAGATCGAACAGGCCATCCCGCGCAGCGAGCTCATCCGGCGCACCGGCAACGGGGCGGTGACCGGCTTCCAGCTCCCCAAGCTGCTCTGGCTCCGAAACCAGCACCCCGCGCTATTCCAGCGGCTCCACAAGGTGCTGTTGCCCAAGGACTACCTGGCCTTCCTGCTGACCGGTGCACGCTCCACCGAGTATTCCGATGCCTCGGGCGTGGGGGCCCTGAACCTGGCAAAACGACGCTGGGACAGCGAGGTGCTGCAAGCCCTCGCGCTCTCCCCCGACCTCTTCCCCGAGGTGGGCGAAAGCCAGCGGGTGGTGGGCTACCTGAGCCCGGCCTGGGCCCAGGCCACCGGGCTCAAGGCAGGCATCCCGGTGGTGGCCGGGGCCGGCGACAACGCCGCCGCCGCCCTGGGCCTGGGGGTCTCGCGCTACCGCGCAGGGGTGGGCAGCCTCTCCCTGGGCACCAGCGGGGTGATTTTCATCCCCACCGAACAGCCCATCCCCGAGCCCGAGGGCCGGGTGCACCTGTTTGCCCACGCCGACGGGGGCTACCACCTGCTGGGGGTGACGCTCAGCGCGGCGGGCAGCCTGGAGTGGCTGCGGGGCCTCTTCCCCGAGGTGGGCCTGGAAACCCTGCTCGAGGAGGCCCTGCAGGCCCCCCTGGGCTGCGAGGGCCTGTACTTCTTGCCCTTTCTGGCCGGGGAGCGCAGCCCCTACCTGGCCCCCCACCTGCGCGGGGCCTTCCTGGGCCTCTCCCTGGCCCACCGCCGGGGCCACCTGGTGCGCGCCGTGCTGGAGGGGGTAGCGCTCAGCCTGGGCGAGGTTTATCGGGTGATGCGCCCCCTGGCCGGGGCCCGGCGGCTGCTGGCCACCGGGGGCGGCTCGGCCTCCGATTTATGGCTGGCGCTGGCAGGAGGGGCCCTGGGGGTTCCCATCCACCGGGTGGTGGGGGATGAAGGCGCGGCGCGGGGGGCGGGGATTCTGGCCCTGGTGGGGGCCGGGGTGTATCCCGGCCTCCGCGAGGCCCTGGAGGCCACAGCCCCGGCAGAGCAGCCCGCCACACCCCCGCTGGAGGGCCTCGAGCCCCTCCGCAAAGCCTATGCCCAGACGGTGGAGAAGGTGCTCGAGCTGTACGAAGATAACCGCGTCTAGGCTACTCTTCCTTACAACCTCCAGAGAGCAAAGAAGCCCCTAGCAGAGCGTAATAAAAACAAACCGGTAGGGTCGGGGCGACCCCACCGGCGGGCGTTCTAGCCCATCGTCTAGGCAGTTTTAGGTTTTTGAACAAAGCGCAGCACAAAATAGACCACCGCGACCACAATCAGCACCGGAACCAGCACCCGCAGCAGCGCCCACACAATACCGGCCAGCCCTTTCAGGAGAGCGCCCAGGAATGTAAAGAGCCAGCCCCCCACCCACAGCACAACCAGTACCGCTACGGCAATCAAGAGGCCCAGCACCACCCACTCGAGGATGTCCTGCAGCGAACGCTCGTTCATGAAATTTAGGATAGCACAACACCCGGTGGATTCATCCTCCTTTCGGATGAAGACGCTCCGAAGCCATCCCATCCGGCCTTATCCCAATCGGCGCTCTGCTCACGTACCATGGGGGTAGTGGAACGCTACCGGCTCAGCGAAGGACTGGTGGTAGGGCGCAAGCCGCTCCCGGCCGGCGATGTGATTCTCTCGTTTGTGGGGCCGGAAGGCGCAGCCCAGGCCATCGCCCGTAAAGCCCTGCGGCCCACCGGGCGCAGCGGGCGGCTCTCGCTGTTTCACCACCTCCGGTACCAGGTCTATCAGAAGCCCGGCAACGACCTCCCCACCCTCACCCAGGTGGAGCTGGTGGGGCGGCTCGAGGGGCTCGAGGCCCCCACACGCTTCCCCTATGCCAGCTACCTGGCCGAGCTGGCTTTTCGCATCGCTTCCCCTGAGGTGGGCAGCAAAATCTGGCCTTTGCTCACCTCGGGGCTGAAGGGCGTTGCCAAGCACCCCCACCCCCGCATCGCTCTCCTGTGGGCTGGCTGGCGAATCCTTAAAGCCGCGGGGCTGGCCCCCAACCTGGGAGGCACGGGCCTGTATCTGCTGGATGGCGAGCGGGTGGAGCAGGGCGGGGTGTATCTGGGGCTCGAGGGCATGCAGGCCCTGGCCGCCATCCTGCGTCTGCCCGGCAGCGAGGCCATTGCAGTGCTGGAAGAAGGCGCGCCGCTGGATCGCTTGCTACAAGCTTTGCTGGCCCATGTCCGCTATGCCGTGGGAGAGCTCGGCGCGGCCCAGCTCCTCTCGAGTTCTCATGCAAAAGGGTGAGAATGACCCGGATGCAACTGGCCTTTTTGCTGGGAACTGCCCTGGGCGCGGCGCTGTTGTTCGCTGCACTCAACCAGAACCCCCCGCTACCCGCGCCCGGCGGCCAGGACATCCGCGTGCTGCTTTCTTATCAACCGGGGGCGGCGTCCTTCGAGGCGAAGTACCTCTTCCCTACCCTGAGCCTACTTCCGCTGGGAGGCAGCGTGCAGGTCTCGAGCGGCCCCGACCACGCAAACCTGCGGCCCGTGGTAACGGTTTTTGCCGACAAACCCCTCACCTTCACCCCACAGAATAATCGTCTGGTGGCTACTTTCGAAGGGCTTACCTTTGCCCTGGAGGGCGTGGTTCAGCTCAAACCCGCCGACCCCGCCCAGCCCGTGCTGTACCGCCTGCTCACCCGCATGTCCGAGTACCCCGGCGAACTCTGGCTCGAGCTGCGTAGCAACGGTTTGCTGGTGGTCAATCGGGTGGATTATCAGGACTACCTCAAAGGGGTGCTGCCCAGCGAGATGCCCCCACACTTTCACCCTGAGGCCCTCAAGGCCCAGGCGGTGGTGGCCCGCACCTATGCCCTCGTCCGGCAGCAGGCCGATACCTACTGGAAACAGTTCGGGGCCGACGTGGACGACTCGACGAGCGAGCAGGCCTACAACCACACCCGCCCCCACCCGGCCACCAACGCCGCTGTGGACGCCACCCACAACCAAATTCTAACCTTTGAAGGAAGGCCCATTCAAAGCTTCTTCTTCTCCACCAGCCCCGGTGCTACCGCCAGCATCGAGGAGGTCTGGATGGATCGGCCCCCCGCACCCTACCTGAAGGGCCTTTCCCAGACCAACCCCATCCGGGTTTCGATCGAGAACGAGACCGAAGCGCTGGCCTTTTTTCAGAACTGGAACCCCGAGGGCTTTTACGATGCCATCTCACCTTTCTGGCGCTGGAAGCTGCGCCTGAGCCGGGAGGAGCTCGAGGCCCTCCTGCGCCGCACCCTGCCCGAAAGGGCCCGGCGGGCCCCCCAGTTCGTGCAAACCCCCGAAGGCCCGCTTTCGCCGGACGCACCGGGGTTCGAGCTGGGAACCCTGCAGAAAATCGCCGTGCTGAAGCGAACCACCGGCGGCTATGTGACCGCGCTGGAAATCCAGACCTCCAGCGGGCGCTATGTGGTGCAGCGGGAGTCGCATATCCGCAGCCTGCTGCGGCCCGACAAGGCTTTTACCGGAGGGGCCGACGTGCTGCTGGAGCTGTGGCAGGGCGGGCCGCGCCTCAACTTCCCCAGCCTGCCCAGTGCGGCCTTTGCCCTGCAGGAGGAACGCGACGCGCGTGGAAATCTTCTGGGCCTTACCTTCTGGGGTGGGGGCTTTGGGCATGGGGTGGGGATGAGCCAGTACGGCGCGCTGGGGCTGGCCCGGCGGGGGTACGGCTACCAACAGATCCTCGAGCACTTCTACCCCGGTACCACCCTCACCACGCTCAACACCGGGGATAAACGCTGAAAACCCCGCGCAGCCGGCACGGGGTTCAGCACCAGCCCAGGGCCTACGAGGCCGGCTCTGTGTTCCTCCGGAACATCACCCCCAGGCGGGGCAGCACATAGTAGTCGAGGCCGATATAGCCAGCCGTGCGCCAGGCCAGCACCAGCCAGGTAGCCACGATAAACATCCAGGGGTTCGAGCTCACCGTGCCCGCCAGCAGGAAGGCCGCATTCATGAAGCCGGCGAAGAAGGCCGCTAGACCGGTAAAGAGGCCCAGGATGAGCGCCAGTCCCACCAGAATCTCGCCGAAGGTCACCAGGTAGCTGAAGAGCACCTTGTTGGGCAGGGCCACGTTCTGGATGAACCAGGCATACCAGCCGGTTACGTCGGGGTGGTCGCCGGTGGTCTTGGTCAGGGCCCGCTCGAGGAAGCCACCCACCGCCACGCCGGCCTTGTCACCCACCCACGCCGGGTTGTTGAGCTTGCCCCAGCCCGCCTCGAGCCACTGCCAGCCCAGGTACACCCTGAGCACCAGCCAGATAGGCGCAAGCCGCACATCCGCAAAGAGGAACCTCGCGATCTTGGGCTCGGGAACCTGCAGGTTGGTGTTGATTCTTGCCGTTGCCATACCCACCTCCTCCTATTTCGAAATTCAAAGTACAACCAAAAGCAAAGCAGCCATAGGTGAATCTGTACCCAAGCAAATGTCCCTATAGGGCTGCGCTCGAGGGCGTTATGATGACTCTTTTCGCTTTGAAGGCCCGATAACGGGACGGACAGCCTCAGCCGGCCCGCTCGCAACCAATTGTCTGACGGATTATCCTCCTGCTGTCTCAAATCCGTTATATAATCGGGGCATGGCACAGCCCAGACCCAAGCACGCCTGGATGCGGGAAACCTACCAGAAATCCCTGGCCAAGATGCCCGAGCGCAAAGTGGCCCACAAAACCCTCTCGGACATCGCCCCCGAGCCGCTTTATACCCCCGAAGACCTGAAGGACTTCGACTACACCGAAAAGTTGGGCTACCCCGGCGAGTACCCCTACACCCGGGGGGTTTACGGCTCGATGTACAGGAGCCGCCTCTGGACCATGCGGATGTTTGCTGGGTTTGGCACCGCCGAGCAGACCAACGAGCGCTTCAAGAAGCTGCTGGCCGCCGGGCAGAACGGGCTTTCCACCGCCTTCGACCTGCCCACCCTGATGGGCTACGACTCCGACCATCCGCTTTCCAAGGGTGAGGTGGGCAAGTGCGGGGTGGCGGTGAGCAGCCTGGCCGACATGGAGATTCTCTTCGAGGGGATCAACCTCGAGGAGGTCACCACCTCCATGACCATCAACTCGCCGGCCAACGCCATCTGGGCCATGTACCTGGCTGCCGCCAAGAAAAAAGGCTACGACTGGAACAAGCTGGGCGGCACCATCCAGAACGACATCCTGAAGGAATTTATCGCCCAGAAAGAGTTTATCTTCCCGCCCGAACCTTCCACCAAGCTGGTCATTGATACCTTCGAGTGGGGGCCCCGCAACGTGCCCAAGTGGAACTTCATCTCGGTCTCGGGCTACCACATCCGCGAGGCCGGCTCCACCGCCGTGCAGGAGCTGGCCTACACCCTGGCCGACGGCTTCGAGTACGTGGAGTGGGCCCTCAAACGCGGGCTGGACGTTGACGAGTTTGCCCCCCGCATCTCGTTTTTCTTCAACGCCCACAACGACTTCTTCGAGGAAATTTGCAAGTTCCGGGCTGCCCGGCGCATCTGGGCTAAAGAAATGCGGCATCGCTATGGGGCCAAAAACCCCCAGAGCTGGATGCTGCGCACCCACGCCCAGACCGCTGGGGTCTCGCTTACCGCCCAGCAGCCCCTCATCAACATCGCACGGGTAGCCATTCAGGCCCTGGCCGCCGTGCTGGGCGGCACCAACAGCCTGCACACCGACGCCTACGACGAGGCCCTGGCCCTCCCCACCGAGGAATCGGCCAAGATCGCCCTGCGCACCCAGCAGATTATCGCCTACGAGTCGGGCGTGACCCATACCGCCGACCCGCTGGGGGGCAGCTACTATGTGGAGTGGCTCACCGACCAGATGGAGACCCAGGCCATGCAGATCATCGAGGAGATCCGGCGCATGGGCGGGGTGGTGCGGGCCATTGAGGAGGGCTACTTCCTGCGCGAGATCGCCGACGCCAGCTACCGCTTCCAGCAGGAAGTGGAGCGGGGCGAGCGGGTGATTGTGGGGGTGAATGCCTTCCAGGACGAGGGCCTCCAGGTACCCATCCAGCTCATTGACCCCGAGGTGGAGCGCGTGCAGGCCGAGCGGCTGGCCCGGGTACGGCGCGAGCGCGACCCCCAGGCCGTACAGCAGGCCCTGGCGGCGCTGCGGCAGGCCGCCAAAGAAGGGCGCAACACCATGCCCTACTTCGTGGACTGCGCCCTGGCCTACTGCACCCTGGGCGAGATGATGGACGAACTCCGAGCGGTATACGGGGTCTACGAGGAGCCGGTGCTGGTATAGCGGCACAACAATACGTTCACCCGGGCAGCCCTGTCTAGCAACAGATGTACCGAACCCCTGCGTTATAGTCGGGGCATGGCCCTTTTTACCTACCACAAACCCAAATCGCAGCTCCCCTACGCCCTTTATCTACCCGAAGGAAAGCCCCCCAAAGGTGGCTGGCCCCTGATTTTGTTCCTGCACGGCTCCGGTGAGCGGGGTAGCGACGGCCGGAAGCAGAGCACGGTGGGCATTGGCCCGGCCATTCAAGAGAACCTCCAGCGCTGGCCCGCCGTGGTGCTGATGCCTCAGTGCCCCAAGGGGCAGCAGTGGGCCGGGGAGCCCCTGGCGCAGGCCTACGAATTGCTGAACCAAGTGGAGCAACAGCACAAAACCAACCCCCGGCGGGTCTACCTGACCGGCCTCTCGATGGGGGGCTGCGGCAGTTGGAATCTGGGCTGCCTGTACCCCCGGCGCTTTGCCGCCATCGCGCCCATCTGCGGGGCCGCCGACCCCTTTATGGTCTGGCAACGGCTGGGCAAGGTGCCCATCTGGAACTTTCACGGCGCCGCGGACGAAGTGGTGCCGGTGAGCTTCTCGAGGGCGCTGGCCGATGCTCTAGCCAAGGCCGGCAACGTCCGGGCCCGTTTCACCGAGTACCCCACCGAAAAGCACGATGTCTGGAACCGGGTGTATCGGGAGCTCGAGTTCATCCAGTGGCTGTTTGCCCAGCAGAAGCGCGGCGGTAGTTGAAGAACGGCTACTCCACCAACAGCAAGCCCCAGACCCGCAACCGCCGGCCTGGGGCAGGTGGCTTGCACTAAGCCGTTTGCAGGATGGGAATCTCCGAGAGGAAGGTGATGGGCAGCTTGCTGTTGCCCTGGTGGAAAGCGGCCAGACGGGCTACCACGTTGGCCCCGGCCTTTTTGGCTACCTTCTCGAGCGCGTTCATGGTGCCCCCCGAGGAGACCACGTCGAAGACCAGGGCCACATTCTGGCCCATCAGCTTTTCGGCCATGCGGCTGTCCAGCCAGAGGGTCTCGGTTACGCCCAGGGTCAGCGACTCCACCTCCTGAATGATGGGGTCTTGCATATAGGGGCGGCGCTTGCGGCGCACCACCACATAGGGCTTGCCGCAGATGGCGCTCATGGTATGGGCCAGGACGATGGGGGAGGTCTCGAGGGTCAGCAGGGCATCGGTCTCGGGCGGCAGGTGCTTGACCAGCCCTTCGGCGGCGGCCTGCACCAGCTCCACATCGCCCATAATTTCAACCAGGGGGATGTGAACGCCCGGCAGGGTTTCGACCACCGGTACATGGCGGGTGATTTTGCCTATTGTGATGGGGTAGGTTTCCATAGTTACACTCCCTCGTTGCACCAAGGACTTAGCCTATTCGAACACCATGAGGATACGTGTGAATAGCCGTATACAAAGGTCATCTGGTTCCAGGAATCACGGGGTTAGGACAGCGATTCTCTTGCCCCACTGTTCGGCCATCCGTTCAATCCGGTTTGAAGAGCGGCAGATGCCCCAGGGCGATCACGTCTTCGCGGGGGGAACCCTCGGTAAACACGGCCAGCACAGCGGCTACCTGTCCGCCCACATCGGTGATGAGGTCGGAAAGGCCCTTGAGCGTGCTACCTGTCGAGACCACATCGTCTACGATAGCCACCTTTTTGCCCTTGATGAGTGGCACGTCGGTTCCGTCCAGTACCAGAAGCTGAGGCTTGCCGGTGGTGATGGAAATCACCGTGCGCGATACCGGGCTAATCATGTAGGGCTTCTCGGTTTTGCGGGCCACCACGTAGGGCTTCCCGGTCAGGCGTGAGAGGGCGTGGGCCAGGGGCACGGCCTTAACCTCCGGCGTCACCAGGGTTTCGATATCAGCAGGCATCCGTTGGGCCAGCGCGGCTGCGGCCTGCTCGACCACCTCGGTATCGCCCAGCATGTTGAACAGGGCCACCGCCACATCGGGGCCCACCTGCACCACCGGTAGCTCACGACGAACCCCGGCTACTTCCACCGCATAGGTTTTCACGGTCATAGTTTATAGGGTTATTTGAGATTCGCAAGCACATGACTTATGGCACACATGCCCCTTGAAAGGCCGCGTATACTCAAAGCATGGTACCCGCACGCATCGAAGGAATGGGAGTAGATCCGGGGAACGGCAACCTGATCGTGATGCTCAGGGCCGAGAACGAGCTGCTCCTGCCGGTGGTGATTGGGGCCCTGGAAACCCAGAACATCATGGTGCACCTTTCGGGCGAGAAACCGCCTCGCCCGCTGGGCCCCGATCTGTTCTACAACACCCTCGAGTTGCTCGGGGTAAAGGTGCTGCGTCTTGAGATCGTCGAACTGAAAGAAGGTACTTTCTACGGTCGACTGATACTGGAACAGCGCGGCATGGAGTACGAGATTGACTGCCGCCCTTCCGACGGCATTGCTCTGGCCATCCGCGCCGGGGCCCCCATCCTGATTGCCGAGCAGGTGCTCGAGCAGGCCGGCATCAAAGAATCGCAGCTCACCCGCCAGGGAGAGCCGCCCAAGGCATGAGGCGCCTGCTGGCTCTTTTCCTTGGGCTGGCCCTGGGCCTGCCGGGGCTGGCCCAGCGGCTGGCCGTGCTGGGCGACTGGGGGGCCGAGACCCCACACCGCCCCCTGGTTGCAGGAGCCATATACGAGCAACATCGGCAAAAGCCTTTCGAGGCCCTGCTGACAGTGGGGGACAACTTCTACCCTCGAGGCGAGCCCGTGCGCCGCTATCTGGACGAGCTGCCCCCAGTACGCATTTATCCCGCATTTGGCAACCACGATGTACCCGCCCTGGCCAATCAGCTCGAGCTGTTCAGGGTCGAAGGGCCCTACTACACTTTCCGGCTGGAAAACCTCGAGGTCTTCGTGGTCTACTCGGAGCATTTTAGCCAGGCCCAGCGCCGCTGGCTGGAAGCCGCCCTCAAAGCCTCTAAGGCCCCCTGGAAAATTGTGGCCCTGCACCGCCCCCTCTACTCCTCGGGCCTGCATGGAGGCGCCCGCAGCCTGCGGCAGTCCATTGAGCCCCTCCTCATCCAGTACCGCGTGCCGCTGGTGCTGGCCGGGCACGAGCACAGCTACGAGCGGCTCGAGGCCAGGGGCATCGTTCACATCGTTTCCGGCGGCGGTGGGGCCTGGCTGCGGGGTTTCTTGAGCGTACGCCCTCAAAGCAAAGTGCGGCGCCAAAGCCCCAATTACCTGACCCTGGAAGCCAGCGCCGAGCGGCTGCTGATTACGGCCCACAACGAGAAGAACGAGATAATTGACCGCGTGGAGCTAAAAAAATAGCAAGGCCGCCTGCGCTAGGCGTCCGAGCGCAGGTGCACGTGGACGTGAAATACCTCCTGCCCGCCTTTCTCGCCCACATGGATGCGGATGAAGTAGCCCTCGAGGCCCATCTGCTTGGCGATGCGGTTGGCCGTCAGCATCAGCTTGCCCAGCTTGAGCGCGCCCTCTGGGGTGTCGGGGTAGTCGGCCAGGGTGGGGATGTATTCTTTGGGGCAGACTAAAATATGCACCTTCGAGCGCGGGCGAATGTCCTTGAAGGCGATAAATTCGCCATCTTCGTACACGATGTCCGCCGGCAGCTCACGGCGGATGATTTTACCAAAAACCGTGGGGTTCTCCATATCGCCTAGACTATAACGCTTCCGAATCGGGGGCTGGCACAATAGTAGGGAGGTAAGTCTATGGGATCACTACCAGCAAGGGCCCTCTGGACGGGTGTTTTTCTAATACTGGTCTCTACCCTGGCGGTCATGGGCTCCAAGCTCACCCCCACCGCGCTGATTCCGGGAATTCTCGGCCTCTTGATTGCCCTGATGGGCATCTGGGCCAACAGAACCCCCAGCCAAACAACCCTCGCCATGAACATCGCCCTGGGGCTCTCGCTGCTGGGCCTGCTGGGTTCGCTGCGCGGCATCCCCGACTTCATCACCATCCTGGGGGGCGGCACGGTGGAGCGCCCGGTGGCGACCATGGCCCAGTTTGCCACGGTATTCATCTGCCTGGGCTTCAGCATCCGCTGGCTGGTGGAGCGGCGGCGCAAGGCCTAGGCCCTATACCACGGGCAGCAGGTAGCGGGCCGGTTCTTCCTTGATGGCCTCGAGCCGACCCTGCAGGGTGTAGCCCTCGATGGCCTCCACGCGCACCCAGGCGGTCTGGCCGATGCGGGCCTGTCCGGTGAACTCGACCTCGTAGTAGTCGGGGGTATGCCCGTAGGCCTTGCCCCCGCGAAAACTTTCGACCAGCACCTCCACCGCACCGCCCAGCTTGGGCCGAACCCGCGCCTCGGCCAGCCGGGCCGCCAGGGCCTGGAGTTCTTTGTTGCGGCGCTTGCGGACTTCGATGGGCACCTGCGGCAGCGAGGCCGCGCGGGTCTTGGGGCGTGGGGTGTAGGTGAAGACGTGCACGCGGCTGGGCCGCACCTCCTCCAGGAAATCCAGGGTTTCCCGGTGCTCGGCTTCGGTCTCGGTGGGGAGGCCCGCAATCACATCGGTGGTGAGGGCGAAGCCGGGTATCCAGTTGTAGGCTTTCTGCACCAGCGCGCGGTAGTAGTTTTTATCGTAGCGACGGCCCATCAGGGCCAGCAGCCGGGCAGAACCGGTTTGCAGGCTCAGGTGCAGGTGGGGGCGCACCTGGGGCGCAAAGCGCTGCATTACCTTCAGAAGCTCGTCCCCGGTGTCCTCGGGTTCGATGGAGGACAGGCGCACCTTGGCCCCCATCAGAGCAAGTTCCTCTACCAGGCCGGCAATCCCGCGGGGGTGGCCTTTGTAGGAACCCAGCCGCACCCCGGTCAGTACGATTTCCTGCACACCCGCTTCCAGCAGGGCCCCGGCTTCCGAAAGCGCATCGCGGTGCCCACGGTGGCGTTCGCGCCCGCGCAGGCGGGGGATGACGCAGTAGGCGCACCCCGCATTGCAGCCGTCCTGCACCTTGAGGAAGGCCCGCACATAGTTGTTCAGCAGGCCCCGCTCGCCGGCCCCCCAGAACTCGTTGGGCGGGGTGGTGATGGGGTCGGCTGGCAGCCCAAAGCGCTGCAAGATTACACCGGGCAGCTCGGCTTTGCGGCTGTTGGGCAGCACCACGTCGGCCCCCAGCTCGGCCAGTTGATCGGGGGCCAGCTCGGCGTAACAGCCCGTCACCACAATGAACGCTACAGGGTTGGCTCGGCGGGCCCGGCGCACCTCTTTGCGGGCATCGGCCTCGGCGGAAGTCGTAACGGCGCAGGTGTTGATGATCACCAGATCGGCCCCTGCCTCGAGGGGCACCACCACCGGCTGCAAAGGCTTTAAGAGACCCACCAGGGCGTCCGATTCGACCTGGTTAACCTTGCACCCCAGGGTTTTGACCGCCAGCCGCACCCCTTCCATCAGGGGCATTGTGGGCCACGGCCCGTCTCCGGTCAAGGGTCGGTAAGGACAAGGCCAGCAAAGTCCTCGTCAGATTCGTGCTCTTCCAGTACACACACCGGCTTGAGCCGGACGATCTGGGCAGGCGGGTCGTCGGGGCCAAACTCACCTGTTTCGGTGCTTTGGGCCACGCGAAACATCTGCTCCTCGAGCAGTTCCAAAAGCTCAGGGGTGGCCTCACGCACCATGACGGGTAGGTTTTTGAGCACATGAGGGGCTATCGAATAGCAGTCCTCGAGGCAGTGCAAAGCCTCGAGCACCTCCACACAGGAGACCATATCCCGCCCCACGGCATTGCGTAACTTTTCTGGGAGGGGTTCGCCGGCCTCTACAATACTCACCGCATACAAGTCGAAACCTGTGTGGTGTCGGTGTATCCACAATTTGAGCAGCTCCCGCGCAGTGGGGGTTTGGCCAACTAGCATCTGGCCGGGCTCGAGTTCGTAAATTGCCTCGGCGAGCATCCGCATGCAACCACTGTAGAATAAAAGGCTTTTGTGTAAGGTGCTTTGTGAGCGTTACTCAAACATTGGGCGTTACACATCCTCCTGTTAGCATGGGGGCGTGCTATCCCTGCAAGATATCCAAGACGCCGCCCGGCGCATCGCGCCCTACATCCACCGCACCCCGGTATTCACCAGCCAGGGGCTGGATAAGCTTCTGGGCCGCCAGTTTTTTTTCAAAGCCGAGCACCTGCAAAAAACCGGCAGCTTCAAGGCCAGGGGTGCCCTGAACGCAGCCCTCCAGTTACAAAACCCCAGGGGCCTGATTGCGGTCTCGTCGGGCAACCACGCCCAGGGGGTGGCCTATGCAGCCCAGGTGATTGGGGTTCCGTCCCTGGTGGTGATGCCCGAGGACGCCTCCCCCACCAAAAAAGCGGCCACCCGGGCCTACGGCGCCGAGGTCTACGACCAGGGGGTGACGGTAGAGAACCGTGAGCAGGTGGTGCGCGCACTGGCCGAGGAGATGGGTTATGCGCTCATCCATCCTTTTGACGACTTTCGGGTGATGGCGGGCCAGGGCACCCAGGCCCTGGAACTTTTGCAGCAGGTGCCCGATCTGGACGCCGTCCTGGTCACGGTGGGCGGGGGCGGGCTGATCTCGGGCATTGCAACGGTCATCAAGAGCCTGCGGCCCGAGTGTGAAGTGATTGGGGTGGAGCCCGAAACCGCCAACGATGCCCAGCAGAGCCTCCGGGTGGGGGTGCGCGTGAAGCTGATGCAGGCCCCCAAAACCGTGGCCGATGGGGTGCGCACCATGGTGATTGGCGAGAAGACCTTTCCGGTCATGCAGCACCACGTAGACCGCATCCTAACCGTGCCGGACGAGGTTACTTTGGAAGCCCAGCGCCTGATGATGCAAAGGCTCAAACAGGTGGTGGAGCCCACCGCCGGGCTGGCTTTGGGGCCGGCCCTGATGAACTACGACCTGCCCCGGCGGGTGGCGGTCATTGTGTGCGGTGGGAACTGGATGCCATAAAAAAGCCGGGGGCCCGAGGACGTTTATCACAGAGGTTTGGGCGTAGGGTGGAAGTATGGACACCACCCCGTTGTGCATACCCAGTGACCTCGAGCTCGCCCGACAATCCCAACCCAAACCCATCGCGGAAGTGTCTGCCAGCCTGAACATTCCACCCCAGGCGCTTTTTCATTATGGCCCCTACATGGCCAAGGTAACACAAACCCCACCCCCACCCAGGGGCCAGCTGATTCTGGTTACGGCCATGACCCCCACGCCCGCCGGTGAGGGCAAAACCACCGTGGCGATTGGCCTGACCCAGGCCCTCGGCAAGCTGGGCAAAAAGGTGGCCGTGGCCCTGCGCGAGCCCTCGCTGGGGCCGGTATTTGGCATCAAAGGCGGGGCCACCGGCGGGGGCTATGCACAGGTGCTGCCGATGGAGGAGATCAACCTGCATTTCACCGGCGACTTTCACGCCATTACCAGCGCAGTCAACCTGCTCTCGGCCCTGGTTGACAATCATCTGCACCATGGCAATGCGCTGGGGCTGGACGTGCGCCGCATCGAGATTAAGCGGGCACTGGACATGAACGACCGGGCCTTGCGGCAGGTGGTTGTGGGGCTGGGAGGCCCCGGCCAGGGCGTGCCCCGCGAGGCCGGTTTCGAGATTACCGTTGCCAGCGAGGTAATGGCCATCATGAGCCTGGCCTCCGACCTGGGCGACCTGCAAGAACGCCTGGGGCGTATCCGCATCGGCTACAACCAGGCCGGCCAGCCGGTATTCGCCCGTGACCTGGGGGCCCACGGGGCCATGACGGTGCTGCTCAAACAGGCTTTTTATCCCAACCTGGTACAGACCATGGAGCACCAGCCGGCCTTCATGCACATGGGGCCTTTTGGCAACATCGCCCACGGCACCAACTCGGTGGTAGCAACCCGCATGGCCCTGGGCTATGCCGACTATGTGGTGACCGAGGCCGGGTTTGGCTCCGACCTGGGCGCGGAAAAATACTTCAACCTGGTCTGCCGCCAGGCCGGTTTTGCCCCTCAGGCCGTGGTGCTGGTAGCGACCATGCGGGCCCTGCGCTTCCACGGCGGGCAGGACGACTACACCCGGCCCAACCTCGAGGCCGTGCGGCGGGGACTGTCCAATCTGGCCAAGCACATCGAGAATATCCGGCTTTTTGGTTACGAGCCGGTGCTGGCTTTCAACCGCTTCCCCACCGATTCCCTCGAGGAGCTCGGTCTGCTGCGGGCCTTTGCCGCCGAGCAGGGCCTGCGGGTTTCCTTTACCGAGGTGCACGATAAAGGGGGCGCGGGAGGGGTGGAGCTGGCTCAGATGGTGTTGGAGGCTCTGCAAAACCCCGGCCAGTTACGGTTTCTTTATGCGCTCGAGCAGCCGCTGGAAAGCAAGATTGAAACCATTGCCCAGCAGGTTTACGGGGCCGCTAAAGTCGAATACACCCAGGAGGCCCGCAAAGCCCTCAAGCGGCTGGAAAAAGAGGGCTGGGGCAGTCTGCCGGTCGTCATCGCCAAAACTGCCAACTCCCTCTCCGACAACGCCAGGCTGCGGGGCCGCCCCCACAACTTCACCGTGACCGTAACCGACCTCCGGCCCAAGTGCGGGGCCGGCTTTGTGGTGGCCTACATGGGCGAGATCATGACCATGCCGGGGTTGCCCAAAGCGCCGGCGGCCCTCCAGATTGGGCTGGACGAAGAAGGTCGGGTCACCGGACTGTTCTAAAGAAGTAGGAAAGCGCTCGAGGTTCTTATCGAATATCCCTCGGCTTCCACCTAGCGCAGCAGCCTTTCCAGAATCCCCCGCACCACCTGGCCGGTCTGGGCCATCAGCACGGGGTCGGCGAGGGTGTCGGTGGGGCGGTGGTAGTTGGGGTCGAGACCCCGGAAGAAGAAAAGCACCGGCACCCCAGCCTGGGCAAAGGGTACGTGGTCGCTGCCCCCACCCGGCGCACTGCCGCAGGCCACCTGGAGGGCGTTGCAGTCGGCCAGCGCCCGCAATTCACCGCTCCCACCGATGCCCAGGGAACCATTCACGTTGACGCCCACCATGTCCAGGTTGAGCATGCCCTTCAGGCCCCGCACAATTTCGGAGTTCTGTTCGACAAACCGGCGCGAGCCCCACAGCCCGTCCTCTTCCCCATCGAAAAACATGAACCAGATTTGCGCTGCGAGGGGGCTATCGGCCAGTTGGCGGGCCAGCTCGAGCACCGTCACGGTGCCCGAGGCGTTGTCGTTGGCCCCGGGGCTGCCCGGAACCGAGTCGTAGTGGGCCCCCACAATGGCCAGCGGATTCTGGCCGCCGCGCTTGGCGATCACGTTGCGCCCCTGTACCTCCTCGGTCAGGATGAGCACGTCCAGCACGGCGCGGGTTCCTACCTGGCTGAAGAGCCCAGCACCATCGCTCTGCGAGAGGGTCACCCCTGGAATGGGGCTGTTGCCGCCAAAGGTAAAGCGGGTGCCGCTAGGCTCCTCGGTCAGCAAGATAATGCCCACAGCCCCCCGCTCGGCCGCCAACTGGGCTTTCTCGAGGCCCGGAATCCCACCCCGGCGCACCACCGCAATGGCGCCCTGCAGGTTCAGGTTGGCGAAGTCGGCGGCCAGCCCCGCCCCCGGCACCACCGCTAGCGGCCCCTCTACCCGTCGGCCCGGGCTACCCACGATGCTGCTAACCGGAAAAGTGGCCGCACCCACCTGGAGGCTCGAGCCCTGGTCGCGGGTGCGGCTGTAGGTGAAGGGCTGGAATTCCACGGTGTAGCCCGCCTTGCGCAGCTCGGCAGCCAGGTATTCCCCGGCGGCTGTGGTCGCGGGCAGGCCTGCGACCCGCGGCCCCTGCGACAGCAGGGCCTGCAGGTCGGCCTGCATGCGCTCGGTGGAGAAAGCCTGAGCCAGCGCCAGCAGTCCGGCAGCCACCAGCCCCAAAGCCAACCGCAAAAACAGGTGTCGGCCCATGCCCCAATTGTGCCATCCAGCCCATGAGTTAGATGGGCACAGTCATCAGTCGTTAAACAGATTATCGAAAGCCGCTTGACCACCGCTTTTGCGCTTAAGACGAAAGAGATCGTTTTTGAGCTCGAGCCGGTCTTCTTGTAGCAGCAGCTCGAGGGTGCGCCGCAGTTCGTCCCTGGACAGGGTCTCACCCTCCTCGTCCAGCCAGCGAATAATGTCCTTTTCGCTGGCGAAGCGCAGCTTCTCAATGGCTTTGAGAACCCAACCGCGGGTGTCCATGCTTGAATATACCGCGACCCCCACAGGCCTCGTCATGAGAAGCCAGCAGGCTCATGGCAAGGGCTCTCTTTATTCGTCGAACAAAAGCATATCTTTTTGAGCTTTATGCAGACTCGGGATAGACGATCACCACCCCGTAGCCACCCTCGAGATCGATCTCCACAGGGCCCAATGCCAGATTGGAAAGGGTCTGCGTACTCCCCAAGGATACGCTGGCTTTTTGGAGTGGCCAACGCACGCCCCGAATACTCAAGCCCGAAAACCCCCCCAGGGGCAACAGGCTGAGCTTGCTCTGCGGCGGCAGATATAAGCGCAATTGTCCCGGCAACAGGGGATGGGCCTCTTCGTTACCCGAGGTCAGCAAGGTGGCAATACCCTGCCGGGCCAGCCGGATACCCAGCAGCAGGTGGGCTAGGGTCTGGTCGGTCTGGCCTCCCATGGCCCCTACCAGAACAAGCTGCTCGGCCCCCCGGGCCAGGGCTGCCGCGACCGCCAGCTCGCCGTCGGTAAAGTCCTTAGCCACCGGGTGTTCCTCTCGAGGCACCTGGACATAGGCTTGCTCCAGTTCTGGGGAGGCCGAGTCGAAGTCGCCAACCCACAGCTCGGGCATAAGCCCCAGGGTTTGCGCATGGCGCATACCCCCGTCAGCTGCAATAATCCGGCTTCCGGCCACCTGGGCTCTTAGCCGCTCGGTGGGCACAACCAGGCCTCCCAGCAGAATGGTAAAGCGGTGCATAAACAAGACCAACCTACGGCTTAGGCCAGGGGATTTATGGTGTCGCGACGACCTGTTTGCTCCTCTTCCAGCGCGACCACCCTCGACCAATCTACCCGTATCTGGGTGGTATCGCCGGGGTAAAGCCCCTGCTCCGGGCCTTCCAGGTACAGCCCCAGGCCCCGCCAGACCAGCTCGAGGGCCACCACAAAACCCTTAAATACCCGCTCCCGTACAACCGCTTCTTCACCCACCCCCAGGGTTATGGCCTCCTGGGGCAACAAGTGTGGTCGGGCCGGAAGGCCCATCTGGCGGCTCTGCTCGGCAGAGAGCAGGTTGCGGTGGCCCAAAAAACTGGCCACCCAAGGGTTCTTGGGCTGGCGAAAAAGCTGCTCGGGTGAGCCGAGTTGCACAACGATGCCCTCCTTTAGCAAAGCCACCTGCTGGGCAATTGCAAATGCTTCGGACTGGTCGTGGGTAACCACAATGGTCGGTACGCCAATCTGGCGCAAGATGGCTCGCAGTTCCAGGAGCAGTTCCTGCCGTAGCTTCAAATCCAGTGCGCCCAATGGTTCATCCAGGAGCAACAAGCGGGGGTTGTTGGCCAGGGCTCGAGCCAGCGCTACCCGTTGCCGTTCCCCGCCCGAAAGCTGGTCGGGGCGCTTGTGGGCATGAGGCCCCAGATGGGTCAACTCCAGTAAAAAGGCTACCCGCTCCCGCATTCTATAGGCCTCCCAGCGCGCTTCGCGCAGGCCAAAAGCGATATTTTCCCATACCGACATGTGCGGGAACAACGCATAGTCCTGAAACACAAGCCCAACACGGCGCGCTTCGGGCGCCAGCAGTGTGAGTTCGGCTTCATCCAGCCAAACCTGACCTGCTTCGGGTATTTCCAGACCCGCAACCAGCCGCAAAAGCGTACTCTTGCCACTCCCCGAAGGCCCCAGCAAGGCCAGGGTTTGCCCTGGGCCAACCTCCAGCGATACCGATAACTTGAATCCCGGATAACTCTTGCCCAGCCCTACTATGCGCAGCATATCCTTAGCCTAACGCTAAAGCGGTAGCCACACACTAAACTTGGCCCCCCGATCTTCCTGCGAATCTACCCATATGCGCCCCTGGTGGGCTTCGACAATGGCCTTGGAAATGTAAAGCCCCAGCCCCGTACCCACAATGCCTCTGGCAATGGCACTTTTGGTGCGGCTATAGCGCTGAAAGAGCTGGCCCTGCTCTTCCAGTGGGATGCCCGGGCCAGTATCCTCTACCTCGATCAAAATCCCACCATGGGCTCTGGCCCGTAACCAAACGGTGCCCTGGCGGGGACAGAACTTAAATGCGTTGGAAAGCAAATTGCCCACCACCTGTCCAATGCGCTCCGGATCGGCCTCGATAATGGGCAGCCGCTCGAGCTCCAAAATGAACTGAATCTGGCTAAGTTTGGCCACCCCGGCAAAGCTGCGGGCAGTCTGGGCTAAGGTGGCCCGTAGGTCTACAGGCTGCCGATTGATGCTAAATCGGCCAGCCTCCAGGCGTGATGTGTCCAGCAAGTTGTTGACCATATCTTTGAGCCGCAGGCTGCTGTGCTGTATGTTTTCTAAAAAACCCTTAAGCTCCGAAGGGCTGTATTTATCGTCCAGCAGCAGTTCACTAAAACCCAGTATCGAGGCCAGCGGCGTTTTGAGTTCGTGCGAGACAGCCGCCATAAACTCCGACTTTAGACGATCGGCCTGGCGCTCGAGCGTGACGTCCCGGAAAAGCATCAGAGTCAGCTCTTTTTCCATGGGGACAATCCGGGCCTCGAAGTCCCGCGATTCCAGGCTAAACTCGAGTACCTGGGCCGGTTCACCAGCCAGCACCTTACAAGCGGCTCGTTGAAGCGCTTGTGCTACATCTGGAGCAAATAGCTCACTCAGGGTTGTACCCAGGAAGCGATCCATGGGCAGGTGAGTAGCACTCCTGCCAGCCTTGTACTCACGGATATTACCCTCGAGATCTACCAGCAGCATGTCGTCGGGAATGGCCTCCAATATGGCGCGAATACGCTGGTCACGCTGATATTCCAGGGTGCCGTCTTGCATCTTCAAATATTACCCGGCAACCCTTGAAAGAATTACGAATTCCCTAACCCTTCTGGGCTATCCTGGCTAATATGAGTCTTATTGCCGCCTTTCTAGCCGGGATTCTCTCTTTTCTTTCGCCATGCGTGCTGCCGCTGGTACCTACCTACCTTCTGTACCTGGGCGGGGAGCGCGGACGGCCTCTTTTCAATGCGTTCTTCTTCGTAGGTGGGTTCTCGCTGGTGTTCTTGCTGCTAGGGCTACCCTTCACCATTCTGGGGGGGCTGTTAGCGGAAAACCGCCAGTTACTGGGTCAGGCGGGCGGGGTCATCCTGGTCTTGTTTGGCCTGTACATGCTGGGCTTAAAGCCAAAGTGGGGGGTTAATTTGCGCTATCAGGGGGATACCAGTCGCCCCTGGGGGGCCTTTGTGCTGGGTGCCATCTTGGGTCTGGGTTGGACACCCTGCATTGGGCCAATCCTGGGGGGCATTTTGACCCTCACGGCCACTGGAGGTGGGGTCAGCTTTCTGCTGGCCTACATTTTGGGGCTGGCTATACCGTTCCTGCTGGTGGCTCTTTTTGCCGATCGCATCCGTCCTGTGCTGCGCAAGGCAGCCCATTTCTCTCGCTGGGCCGAGGTAACGGCTGGGATTGTTCTGGTTGTGGTAGGCGTGCTGATGTTTACCGGTACCTTTACCCAACTCAACAGCTTCTTTTTGAAAATCACGCCCGAGTGGCTTCTGAACCTCGAGAAGGGCCTAATTGGGCAGTAACCTATGCGTATGATAAGTCCTATGCTGATTGAGGCCGTATTGGTTTCCAAGCGCTACGGGCGGGACTGGGTACTGCGTGACCTAGACTTTCAGCTCGCCCAGCACGAGGCCGTAGCCCTAGTAGGGCCCAATGGCGTGGGGAAAACCACATTATTGAGGGTGCTAGCTGGTTTGATACAGCCAACCCAGGGTTCGGTCAAGCTGGGCGGAAGAGTGGGTTTTTTGGCCAATCCACCGGCCTTTCATCGGCATTTTTCTGGAGCGGAAAATCTGCATTATGCCCTTCGGCTCGATGGGCGAGTCAGTGACAGCAAAGAGATTGCTACCACCTTGGCAGAGGTCGGGCTCCCGCACGACAAGCCCGTACTGAGCTATAGCAGCGGCATGAAAAAGCGCCTGGCCATGGCCAAGTTGCGCCTGCAAAACCCCGATATCTGGCTACTAGACGAACCCGAGGCAGCCCTGGATGCAGAAGGGCGGGGGTTGCTAGAAAACCTGGTGCGCTACGCCCGATCGCGAGGCGGCGTAATTATTGCCACTCACGACAAAAGCTGGCTTTCGCTGGTAGATCGGGTGGTTGAACTGATACCAGGTTCGGTTCACTCGTCATTGAATGCGACCAGCTAGCCCAATCCGTATAACAGAGAACGATACCGTCGAAATGCTTTTCTACTCCCTTCGGTCAGCTTGAATCCTTCACCTCTGGCTGCGCATGGCGGTGAAGGATTCAAGCGGAAACAGTATGAAAGGGTATCTTTTGCTTCGACCCCTTCGACCGGCTCTGGGATCAGCTCTGCAGCCAAAGGATTACAGAGGGCAACCCCTTGCATGTAGTTGAACGACCCTTCTTGTGAGTCCGGTATTACAGCAACCCTCGAATGACCCCGCCCTCCACCATAATGGCTTGACCGGTTAAGTAGCTAGCCCTGGCCGAGAGCAAAAAAACGGCCACGTTAGCAATTTCTTGGGGGGAAGCCATCCGGCCTGCTGGTATCTGTGCGGCCTGCTGAGCATATGCTGCTTCTAAGCTGATGCCTTGGCTCTGGGCACGAAAGGCAAATACCTCCTCAACCCGTTCCGTGCGGGTATAGCCCGGCCCCAAGGTATTGACCGTAATGCCAAAGGGAGCCACTTCTTTAGCCAGGGTTTTGGCATAACCTGTCAGTCCTGCTCGTAGAGCGTTGGAAAGGGCTAAATTCTCGATGGGCTCCTTAACAGCCAGCGAGGTGATAAACAGAATTCTGCCGAACTGCCTCGCCTGCATATCAGGAAGCAAGGCATTAGCTAAAGTCACCATCGGGTACCAAAGCTGCTCTGCGGCCATGCGAATATCTTGAATCTTCAAGTCTCGAGCCGCCCCAGGCTTGGGCCCCGCTGTATTACCCAGGAAGAGTTCCACAGCTCCCAGTTTTTGGGTTTCTACAATTAGGCGCTCGAGCTCCTCTTCTCGAGCTAGATCCACCGCTACCGCATGGGCTTCTCCCCCACTCGTCCTGATTTCACGTACCAGCTCTTGGAGTTTCTCGCGATTGCGTGCTGCCATCACCACCCTAGCCCCCTCCTCCGCCAAAGTGGTTGCGATAGCCCGTCCAATTCCTTGCGACGCCCCTGTTACCAGGGCCAGCTTACCTGCAATGCCCAGATCCACAAGATACTCCCGAAACTACTTTAGAGATTTCATATACCAGCTCAGGGTCGGGCCACTGTCGCGCAGATGCTCAAAGCCTACTCGCTCCCAGAAGCGTTTGGCCTGCTCGTTATTGCCGTACACCACTGCATACAACTGTTCCATTCGGCCACTCAACTGGGCCTCGAGCTGCTCTACCGCGGCCTTTCCCAGACCCTGGCCCTGCAGCTTTTCCTCGATTAAGAGCAGGCTGATGGTGGCCGAGTGCAGATCAGGGTAAGCCACTTTGTAGTCCAGAAAACCCACGGGCCGGTTCTCCTGCATCAAGAGCAGCGCCTGGCGCCTGGTGTCGTGGCGAAGGGTATCAAGCTCGCGCCGAATGTCGTTTAGGGTGGGCATGTCCCCCCCAATGAGTGAAATATAGGTGGGGCAATTTAAGTAAAGCTCATGCACAATTGCAGCCGAATCGCTTGTAACGGGCGAGAAGTCGAGGCGCACAGAAACTTTCATAAGCTTGCTCAGATTGTACCCAGCACAGGCCGGCTAAGGTGTAATTTTCAACCCACAGGACACCTGTGTATCAATCCCACATCCAGGCGGGCGCAGCCTCGCTATTACCGGCCTGCCTTGATACCCAGTGCCTCGAGGGCCTTCTCAAAAGGCAGGTCACGCCCGGTGTTGGCGAGCTGCTCGAGGGAGTTCTCAACCACGAAGTCTGGAGTAGCCCGTGGCGGATAAGGCGTTCCATCGGCAAAAAAGGCCCGGTTGTAGGAGATGCTCAAGGCCCCTCCGTTAATCAAATTGAAGGGGCGGGTGGTGGTGTTGCCAATGCCCAGCGTGGGTACGCCCACCAGGGCCCCTACCCTGGCCTTCTGGATGGCCGACGCCAGATACTCTCCACCCGAAGCAGTGTTGTTGTCTACCAGCACCACCAAGGGGCCGCGCCAGCGTGTCAGGAATGGTAGGTTAGCGGTCTCGCTCTGACCATTGCGGGTAATGGTGAACCGCCCATCACGGATACGAAACTCGGTGCGCTCGGTCTGATAGCGGTCTTCCAGGGCCACATAAGCCTCGTCCAGAAAAGCAGCTGCGGCAAGAATCATCTCGTTGAGCAAGCCGCCGCTGTTGCCCCGCAATTCCAAAACCATGGCCCGCGCGTTTTTCTGCTGGGCCTCACGCACAAGCTCGTGTACCCGGCGGCCCACCTGGCCCTGGGCATCAAAGTCGGGGATTTTGAGCACCGCCACGCCATCGGGCCTTATTTTGAGCGAGGGGAAGCGGGCCAGATTAATTTCACGGCCTGTGAGGGTTATCTCGAGGCGCTGGCGCTCGGGGCCCCGCAGAATGGTTAAAACCACCGGACGCCCCGATTGCACCGACTGCGTTAGGAGCTGGACGACCTGATTGTCATCAGGCAGCTCGCCCAAGGAGCGTCCGTTGATAGCAATGATGCGGTCGCCATAAGCCAGCCCAGCCTCGTCGGCTGGCCCTCCCTCCACCACATCCACAATGAGGCGGTCGCGGGAACCAGGTATGGGCAGGTGGCTGACACCAATGCGCAACGTGCGGGAAGGCGCATTACCCTGGCGGCTTTCTCGAGTGCCGCGCAAAGCCTCGGGGCTCAGGTAATAGGTGTGATTGTCGTTGAGTTCGTCCACCATCTGCTCGATGATGGGCACGGCTTGCTCGTAGGGGCAGGTATCTTTTTGCGAAGCACAGGCACGATCCAGCTCCACCTGGTAGCGGGCTGTGAGCTCTTTGAGGTTCAAAGTAGCAGGGCCGTTGTAATAAAACTCCACATAGAAGCTGGCCTGGTCGAAGAGGTCTTGAGCCGGCGAGGCCAGCGAAAGCGAGCCGAGCACCAGAACCAGAGTGGCAAACAGTTTGCGCATAGCTTTCACCTACCGCAGCATTTCCAAGGCGTGCTCCAGTACTCGGTCACGCCCGGCAATAAGGGCCTCGAGGTCGTCCTCCACCACCACATCGGGGCTGACTTTGAGGGGGAAGGGCGAGCCGTCCAGGTTGCGCATTCTAAGCGAAGAAACCGCGATAAAATCGCCGTTGATAAGGGGGCCCTCGGCGCTGCCCGACATCCCCAGGGCACCGGCGGTGGGCTCTCCCACCACCCTGGCCCGACCCGCTGCCTGCAGGAAGTAGGCCAGCATTTCGGCAGAGTTGAAGGTATTGCGGTTAACCAGCACCACAACCGGGATACGGGCCAGGTAAGGCCGCCCGAGGGCGTTTTGCTCTTCCTTTTCGGCTCCTTCAGGCTGCACGTAAAGCTTGCCATTTTCTACGGTGTGGGTTTCATCCTGCCCCTGAAAACGACGATCGTAAATGAACCCCCCCTTGCCGGTAAAAGCCGCCGCCGCCAGCAGGGCTTCCGAGTCGTAACCGGTTAGGGCATCGCGCAGGTCGATCACCATCCCGCGGGCCCCGGCCTGTTCCGCCCGACGTGCAGCATCGTGGATAAGCTGGGCAGTGGAGTAGTTTTCGGAACTGTAGAGATGGTAGATACGCAAGTAGGCGATATTGTTATTGACCTCGAGCCTGGGCTGCATGGTGGCCTCGGCCACCCGTGGGGTGAGCGTCACGCTGCGGGCCGTGCCTTGCCGGCTATAACGCAAGCCAAAGGGGCTGCGGGCTGCCTCAGCCGCGTTCAGCCGGGCCAGGGTCGCAGGCTGGTCTGCAATCTGGGTAATCAGGTCGCCCCGGCGCAGCCCGGCCTCGTACGCCGGCTCGCCGGGAAAGGCCTCGCTCACCACCAACCCCCTGGGAGTTTCGCGTACCCAGACCCCTATCCTGGGGGCCGCGGGCCCCAGGCCAGCCCCATAACGCTCGTCATCGATGAGCTGGTCTCGAGTGACCAAGACCGTAAATGGATCGGCAATATCCCGCACAATGCGCTCGATAACCTGTTTTGCTTTATCGAAGCCGCAGCGGTTACCTTCAGAAGCACAAAGCCGATCAAGTTCAGGCTGGTACTGCCGCCGTAGCTCCCTGAAGGGCGGAACCTTGGCCGGGCCGTTGTAGTAGAAGCCGATCAGAAAAGTAGCTTGATCAAACAGATCCTGGGCGGGAGAAGCCAGGGCCGAACCAGCCAGACCAAGCACCACCATGCCGCTCACCAACGCATGTCGTAGGGCCATATTCCCTCAATGATACGCAAAAAAATGTTAAGCGAATGGTAGGTTGGCCTGGGTTATAAAAATGGTCACCCAAGCCGTAAAGATCCGCAGAGCTGCTCGCCCCTCCAACCACGGCCAGAGCGAATTTTGATTGGCTAAACCCGCTTAAAGAGCAGGGTGGCGTTCATCCCTCCAAAGGCAAACGAGTTGGAGAGGGCGTAGTCCACCTGTTTTTCTTTAGGGGTGTTGGGCACGTAGTCGAGGTCGAGTTCGGGATCGGGATCCTCGAGGTTGATGGTGGGCGGCAGAATTCCGCTGGCCAGGGCCTGCACGGTAGCCACAGCCTCGATGGCCCCCGCCGCGCCCAACAGGTGCCCAATCATGCTCTTGGTGGACGAGACCGAGAGCCTGTAGGCGTGCTCGCCGAAGACCTTTTTGATGGCCAGGGTCTCGGCCTTGTCCCCGACCGGCGTAGAAGTGCCGTGGGCGTTGATGTAGCCGACCTGCTCAGGGCTGACCTTGGCATCCTTGAGGGCCGCTCGCATGGCCAGGGCCGCGCCCGCGCCCTCGGGGTGAGGCTCGGTAATGTGATGGGCATCGGCGCTGCGGCCAAAACCCACCAGCTCGGCGTAGATTTTGGCACCACGGGCTTTGGCCCGTTCGTACTCCTCCAGCACCAGCACCGCAGCCCCTTCCGAGAGCACAAAGCCATCGCGGCTTTTGGTGAAAGGGCGGCTGGCCTTCTCGGGTTCGTGGTTGCGGGTCGAGAGGGCCCGCATCACCCCAAAGCTGCCAATGGCCATCTCGGTGACCACCGCCTCGGTGCCGCCGGTGAGCATCACATCGGCCTCACCCAGTTGGATTACCCGCAAGGCGTTGCCTATGGCATCTGAGCCGGTTGCACAGGCGGTTACTACCGTGGAGGATGGCCCCATGAAGCCATATTTCATGGCCAGCTGGGCCGAGGCCATGTTGGCAATCATCATGGGGATGAAGAAAGGCGATAGGCGGGTACCACCCTTCTCGAAGAGCACCTTGCTCTGCTCCTGCCAGGTAATCATACCCCCGATGCCGGTTCCAATCAGGGTACCGATGCGGGTGGGGTCTTCTTTCTCGAGCTCCAGCCCCGAATCCTGCAAGGCCAGGTGCCCGCCAATCAGGGCCAGTTGGGTGAAACGATCCAGGCGGCGCAACTCGCGCTTGTCTATGTATTCCTCGGGGTTGACATCCACTTCGCCCGCAATCTGCACGGGGTAGCTCGAAGCATCGAACTGGGTGATGCGGCGGATGCCCGACCGGCCCTCGAGCTGGGCTTTGTGGAAGGCTTCGGCTCCGATGCCGTTGGGGGCCACCGGGCCAATTCCGGTAACGACGACGCGACGCATAAGGGCCATTATAGACCACCGCCGCAATTGTTCTAAGTCTAGCTATAAAGGCCTATCGTAATCAAAACTCCGAGTAGCTACTCGGGAAACACCAGCTGCTTTTCCCGGTGGTGACTGCCGTATACTGAAGGACGGTGATGTATGGCTGGTCATAGCAAATGGGCACAAATTAAGCGCAAGAAAGCCGCTAACGACCTCAAAAAAGGTAAGATCGTCAGCAAATACCTGCGTCTGATTGCAGCCGCGGCCAGGGCGGGGGGTAGCGCCGACCCGGCGGCCAACGTCAACCTGCGCAACCTAATCGAAGCTGCCCGGGACGCCGATGTACCCAACGACAACATCGAGCGCCTTTTGAAGCGACTTGCCGGCGGCGACGACGAGGGCAGCAACTACGAAGAGATCGTCTACGAGGGTTACGCACCGGGCGGGGTGGCCATCATCGTGCAGGCCCTCTCCGACAACCGCAACCGCACGGCTTCGGAGGTGCGTCACATCTTCAACAAGCACGGGGGCAGCCTGGGGGCTACCGGGTCGGTCTCGTGGCAGTTCGACCGGCGGGGCTATATCTGGGTTGAACCCAACACCGAGGCCGCACAGGAAGCCGCCATCGAGGCCGGGGCGATTGATCTTCAGGAGAGTGAAGAAGGTCTGGAAGTCTATACCGACCCCCAGGAAGTCTATGCCGTAGCCAACGCCCTCAAGGCCAAAGGCTTCAAGCCCGAGGACACCGAGATCACCATGGTGCCGCAAAACACCATGAGCCTGAGCCAGGAAGAGGCCGAGAAGGTGCTGCGCATGGTGGAAGCCCTGGAAGAGCTCGACGATGTGCAGAACGTGTACACCAACCTGAACCTCGATAACGTCTCGATTGGGGCCTAGGCATGTCCCAGCCCATTGTGGTGGTGGACTACGATCCTACCTGGCCCGAAGTTTTTGAACGGCTCCGGGCGCCGGTCTGGCGAGCAGTACAGGATTTTGCCCTGGCCATCGAGCACGTGGGCAGTACCTCGGTGCCGGGACTGGCCGCCAAGCCTATCATTGATATGGATGTGGTCATCGCCTCTGCCGCCCTAATTCCTCTGGCCATCGAACGCCTGGGAACGCTGGGCTATGTGCACCGGGGCAACCTGGGTATCGAGGGGCGGGAAGCCTTCCAGCAACCGGCCCACCTGCCACCGCATCATCTGTATGTTTGTCTGCAAGACAGCGTGAGCCTGCGCAACCACCTGGCCTTGCGGGACTATCTCCGGGCTCATCCCGCGGCGGTACAGGCGTATGGCGCCCTGAAGAAGCGTCTTGCCCAGGAGCATGCCCACAACATCGAGGCTTACATCGAGGCCAAAAGCGACCTGATTCTATCCATGCTGGCTCAAACCGGTTTCGAGACCGAGCAGATAGCTGCCATTCGAGAACAGAACCGGGCCAAACCCTGACCGGCTGTACTGCATACTCAAGGATCCAATAGAATGCAAGCTCACAGCCAGGCTGAAGGAAGACTGGCTAAGCTTAATCAGCAGGCAGGGTTGGTTCTGCCTCGAGTGTCCCAGAATGGTATCCATAGTGGAACGGTTTAGAGAGGATGTGCAGGCCGTGCTGGACCGAGACCCGGCGGCCAGGGGTGCCCTCGAGGCCATCCTGTTCAGTCCGGGGATGCACGCCTTGTGGATGCACCGGCTCAACCACTGGCTCTGGCGGGCCAATTTCAAGTTACTGGCCCGCATTCTGGCCCACTTTACCCGTATGCTCACCGGGGTCGAGATTCACCCCGGCGCCCGCATTGGCCGCCGGGTGGTGCTAGACCACGGCATGGGCATTGTAATTGGCGAGACCGCCGAAGTGGGCGACGATGTGCTGATGTACCACGGGGTGACCCTGGGCGGCACCGGCTTCACCCGCGAGAAGCGCCACCCCACCATTGGCAAGGGGGTGCTGCTGGGGGCCCATGCGGTGGTGCTGGGGCCTATCGTGGTGGGCGATGGGGCCAAGATTGGGGCCGGGGCGGTGGTCACCAAACCCGTGCCCCCCGGTGCAACCGCCATCGGGAACCCGGCGCAGATTATCGTTCGGGAAGAGGCGCTCGAGGCGGTCGAAACCTAGTTTTCACAGAATCAGCATGGCATCGCCCAGGCTATAAAACCGGTAGCGTTCGGCCACCGCGGTCTGGTAGGCCTGTTTCATCAGCTCGTGCCCCATAAAGGCCGAGACCAGCATCAGCAGGGTGGATTTGGGCAGGTGAAAGTTGGTAATCAGGGCGTCTATCACGTTGAACCTGAACCCTGGGCGAATGAATAGCTGGGTCTCGCCGCTGCCCGCCCGCACACCGCTTAGCTCAGCGCTGTAGGCGGTCTCGAGGGTGCGTACCACTGTTGTGCCTGCCGCAATCACCCGCCGCCCCTCGGCCCTGGCGCGGTTGACTGCCTCGGCGGTTTGCGGCGAAACCTCGTAGGGCTCCAAATGCATCACATGCCGGTCGGGGTCGTCTTGGACAGGCTTGAAGGTGCCGGGGCCCACGTGCAGGGTGACGTATTGAATATCCACCCCCAGCCCCCGTACCCTGTCCAGCAGTTCGGGGGTAAAGTGCAGCCCCGCTGTGGGCGCGGCCACCGAGCCGGGGGTTCTGGCGTACACGGTCTGGTAGCGGGCCGGGTCTACCGAGGCCTGGATGTAGGGGGGCAGCGGCATCTTTCCGATGTTTTCCAGGTGTTCCCAGACATTGCCGGAAAACCTGAGCAGCCGGGTTCCGTCTGCTTCGATGGCCTCCACGGTAGCGAAGAGCCCATCGGGAAAGGTCAGCCTCGAGCCTACCTTAGCCCGTCTGGCGGGTTTGAGCAGGGCCTCCCACAGCCCCTCACTGGAGGGAATTTCCCGCACCAGCAGCACCTCGAGCACCGTTCCATGTGGGTTGGTGGCAAAAGTACGGGCCGGAATCACCTTGCTCTGGTTGAGCACCAGCACATCCCCTGCCCGAAGGTACTGGGGCAGGTCGCGGAAGATGCGGTGGGCAATCTGGCCGCTGTAGCGGTCAATTACCATCAACCGCGAGGTATCGCGGGGCTCGGCTCCACTCTGGGCGATGAGTTCGGGGGGTAGGTGGTAGTCGAAGTCCTCGAGGTTCATGGAATGGGTTTATGGCCGGGTTCGCGGGCTAGGGCTCGATTCGTGGTACTGCTGTACGCTCCCGGTCCTTACTGGGCACGAAGGCATTCTCGATCTCAGGCAGGTGGATAAAGCGGTCTACGGCATCAATCAGTTTTTGCGAGGTGGTCTCCTTGAAGGCGATCACCTCGACCCGGATGCCGCGTTCCATCAGCACCTCCACGATGTCCACAAAGTCGCCGTCGCCGCTGCCCAGCACCACCACGTCCAGGGTATGCATCAGCCGCACCATATCGGCGGCGATGCCCATATCCCAGTTGCCTTCGTAGATGGGCTTGCCCTCGTCGGTGGTCTCCTTGAGGGTCAGATTCATGCGGCGCACCCGGAAGCCAATGGTGGAGAGCTTATAGATAAAGGGCCAGGCCGAGGTGTCGTGCTCGCGCTCGACTACGTAGGCGGTGGCCCGCACCAGTTGGCGGTTGGCCACCGCATAGCGCATCAGGCTTTCGAAGTTGACGTTCTGCCCGTAGTAGTCGCGGGCCGAGTGGTAGAGATTCTGGGTATCTACGAACAGGCCCACGCGCTGATGGGGGCTCCAACCGGGGATACGGCCAAAAGGGTCGTTCATCAAAGCTCCTTTAAAAATCGAGACCTACAAAAGGGGGTTAGCCCGCCTGAAATTGTATCAAATCGTACCCAATAAAACGCGCGGGGCCCGGCCTCGCAAGGTTGTATAGGCCCCGCCTGCTTCTTTGAACAATAAGGGGTGTGGGGCTGCCCTCGACCAGGCCCTACCGCAAAGCCGCCAACTCACGCCGGGCGCGCTCGAGGTCGAAGCGGTCGGCGGCGGTTTTGGGAGCAATCGCCAAAGCGGCCTCGTACTGCTTGCGGGCCTCTTCTTTCTTACCCTGGGCAGCCAGCACCCCGGCCAGCTCCACCTTGTGGATGATGGTCTGGGGCTCGAGCTGGATGGCCTCGTTGAACAGCGGCATAATCTGGTTGCCATTGGCCCCGTACAACCAGCCCACGTTCTTGGAGATGAGCGAATGGTGCCACAGGGCCAGCGCGACCCTGGCCCCGGCATGGCGGGGGTTCAGACGCAGGGTTTTGTCCAGGTTCTCTTTGATGCTGCTAGCCAGGCCCAGGCTTTCCAAAATACCCCGGTACTGCGAAAGGCGGCCCTGGGCTCGAGCCAGCTCAAAATAGGCCTCGGCATTATCGGCGTCGGCCTGGATGGCCCGACGGGCAGCGGCTTCGGCCCGGCCATACCAGTCGGCTTTTTCGTTATCTTTGGCCTGGTAGCCTGCAAAATAGCTGGCGGCTTTGGCAGCCAGAATCAGGCCTTCGGCGTTCCCCAATCGCAAGCCTGCCTCGTAGGCCTCTTGAAACTTGCCTTCATCAATCAGTTTCTCGACTGTTGCAGGGTTTTGGGCCAAGCCCATGGACAGCAGCACCATCAGCCCAAGTAGCAGATTCCTCACAGGTTCCTCCTCTTTGCGGCTCGCAGCCGACTACGATACCGCATGGATTTTACCGGATGTGCATCTGCAGGCAACTAGCCTGGGTGTGCATGTTACACTACCCCCATGGTAGCGTTACGAGCGATTCCTTTCGCCGTGGGAATCGCCCTATTTGCGTTTACGGCCCTGGCCCAGCTTGGCGCTGAAGGCTACTACACCCAGTGCAAGGCCCTGTACGACCAGGGGGTGCGGGATAGCGCCAAAGCAACCTGTCAGCTCGCGCTGGTGGACAACCCCAATCACCTGCCCAGCATCAAACTGCTGGGACGCATCTACCTCGAGGAAAACAACCTGGCTGCGGCCCAGCCCTTCCTCCAACAAATGAAGCAAATGGGCCCCCAAGACCCCGAGGTAGCCCTGCTGGAGGCGCGCTTTTTACTGTTGGAGGGGCGGCCATCCGAGGCACTCGAGCGCCTACCCAGAGGCCTGAGCACCGAGGCGGTGCTGCTACGGGCGCAGATTTACGAGGCTTTAGGCCGCTACGAAGAAGCTTACGCCACCTACCGACGGATAGCAGCCTCGGAAGAAGCCCGACTGGGCGCGGCTCGACTGGCAGAGCGGCTGGGGCGGCCTCAAGAAGCCCTGGGTCTACTGGGCAGCAGTCCCAAGGAGCAGCTTGTAAAAGCCCGCTTGATGTGGCTGTCGGGTGACACCCGCGCAGCAGCGGAGGCCCTAGAGGAAGTCTTGCCTCGCCTGGGGCCCCTAGAGGGGGACTACACCCAAACTTTAGGGCTGCTAGCCATGGTCTACTACGGCCTGGGTGAATTTGAAAAAGGCTCGCTGGTGTTGCGTCAGCTATCCTCGAGGGTAAGCCTTCCCAGCAGCCTGTTGGGCAAAATCTGGCCCTGGCTGCTGGTGTTCCTTATCTACTTGGGGCTGGTGCTGTATGGGGAAAGCCGTATCGAGCCCATGCGTACCGTGGAAATGGGCAGCGATCGGCGCTTTGGGCCTGGCTCCATTCATCTATGGCTCATACTGGCCTTTATTTTGGCGGGGCTGGCCAGTGTAGGCATTGGGCAACTGCTCTACCAAAACCTGTTGGCTTTGTTTACCCCATTCCAGGGCCAGGTTGTACGCCCAGTGTTCTATTTTCTGATGGGCGCTTTGGCCCTTCTCATTACCTATCAGATGGTGAAGCAAGAGGGCCTGGTTCAGGCGTTGGGCTCGAGATCAAGCTGGGTCGAAGGCACTTGGGCCGGCCTGGTTTTACTGGCCCTACTGGGTTTGTATTCCTACATCGCCAAGCCCCTGGGTCTGAGTGGACTCGGCACCATGTACCCCATTTTTTTGGGGCTGGGTTTGCTGGAGGTGGTTATTCGCGGCGTGGGATATCCGATTTATAAGGAGCGCTATAAGGAGCTAAGTAACTTCATGATTCCAGTGCTGTTTGCCCTAGCCATTCCCGGCCCTACAATCTTCTTCCTGATGGCAAGCCTATTTTTGGGTTGGCTATATATGCGCACCAAAGGGGCTTTGGCCGGGGCCACCGCCTGGGTATTGGCCGGATTGATTCTGGCCCTGGTTGCCAACATGCCCTTGGTACGTACCCTGCTGGTCGGTTAGCACCTGTCTCCTTCGTCCCTGCTGACAAAAAGTGCGGGCTTTTAGAGGGTGAGCTGTGCACCGGGCGCTTTTTGTATAGACTGCGTTTAGATGCGGGAAATCTTCTTTCTCTCCGATTTTGGCCTAGCCGATCCCTACGCTGCGGTGGTCAAGGCGGTGATGCGGCAAACTGCTCCTGGTGTGGTTATTCACGATCTAGCCCACAACCTGCCTCCGGGCGATCTGAATCGGGCCACCTACATCCTGTATGAGTCGGTACCCTATCTACCCCGGCAATCGGTGGTGCTGGCGGTGGTCGATCCGGGGGTGGGCTCCTCCCGCCGGGCGGTTTTGGTAGTGGGGGAGCGGCTTTGCTACGTGGCTCCGGACAACGGCCTGCTCACCCTGGCCTACCTGCAAGACCCTCCACGTAAGGCGTACCTGCTCGAGAACCCTGCCTACCACCTGCCCCGCAAATCGGCCACCTTCCACGGGCGCGACGTGTTTGGACCGGTTGCAGCCCACCTGGCCACGGGGGTTGAGCCAGCCCGCTTTGGCCCGGAGTTGCCGGTTGCGGAGCTGGTGCGCCTGCCCATCCATCTGAACTTTGGCAACCAGGGCGAGATTCTGACCTTTGACCGCTTTGGTAATGCCATCACCACCCTATTAGCCACCCCGGCCCAGATCCGTGGCAAAACGGTGCGCATTCGCTATCATCGCATCCCGGTGGCTTCGCACTACGCCGAAGTGCCAGTCGGGACGGCCCTGGCCTATGTGGGCAGCGCTGGGCTTTTAGAGGTCGCCATCCATCTGGGCAATGCCCAGGAGCAGCTGGGCCTTAAACAGGGCGACCGGGTGGAGCTAGGTTGACCTTTTGGGCTTCAGCCTGTAGATTGGAGAACGGTTTGTCGAGCACAACCCCACCCAGGGGTTGATACTCCCAAAGGAAGTGACCCAAGATGGCCAAGCACCCAGTACCCAAGAAGAAAGTCTCCAAGTCCCGCCGGGACATCCGCCGGGCTGCGGTCTCCACCCTAACAGCCCCCACTCTCACCAAGTGCGCCAACTGCGGGGCCATGATACCGCCCCATGCCGTCTGTGATAGCTGTGGCTATTACGCCGGGAAAAAAGTACTGGAAGTCAAAGCTTAAAACCGGCTTCAAAAGCCCCCGACCGACGAGCGGTGTCGGTCGGGGGCGTTCTTTTGTAGGCTGCCATTGTCGCGCCCAGCCGAGCCTGCCGTCTAGACTTAGTCCAAAACGCATTCCGGCACAAGGGGGGGGCGGAGTGTTATCTTTGTTGAAGTGCCCTATGTGTTTAGGGCAGCTTTAGGAGGCGAATGAATACCGGTATCCTTGCCCTTGGCACCTACGCCCCCGAGCGGGTAATGACCAACCACGACTTTGAAAAGATACTGGACACATCCGACGAATGGATTGTTAGTCGCACAGGTATCCGCGAGCGACGCCTGGCTGCCGAGGGGGAGTTCACTTCCCACCTGGCCTTCAAGGCAGTCGAAGACCTGATTCGCCGCCATGGAGAAAGTGCGCTGGAAGGGGTGGATCTGGTCATTGTGGCCACCAACACCCCCGATGCCCTTTTCCCCGCCACGGCTGCCCTGGTGCAGAACCGCTTTGGTTTGAATGCCGGCGCTTACGACCTGCTGGCCGGCTGCCCTGGCTGGGGGTACGCCATTGCCCAGGCCCATGCCATGGTGCATAGCGGGCTGGCCCGCAAGGTGCTCACCATCGGCTCCGAAACCCTCTCCAAAATCCTCGACTACACCGACCGCTCCACGGCGGTGCTGTTTGGTGATGGGGCCGGGGCAGCCGTCATTGGCCCGGTGCCGGACGGGTACGGCTTCAAGTCGTTTGTGCTGGGGGCCGACGGTTCGGGGGGCAAGGAGCTGATGCTGCGCTGTATCGCCGACAAGCTGCCCGACGGCAGCCCCATGGGGCAGTACGCCTACATGAACGGGCGCGAGGTTTTCAAGTTTGCGGTGCGGGTGATGAACACCGCGACCCTCGAGGCCATCGAAAAAGCCGGCCTGAAACCCGAGGACATCAAGTACCTGATTCCCCACCAGGCCAATGCCCGCATCATCGAAGCAGCCCGCGAGCGCCTGGGGTTGCCCCCCGAGCAGGTCTGGGTCAACGTAGACCGCTACGGCAACACCTCCACGGCCTCCATGCCCATCGCGCTGCAGGAGGCCCTGGACGCAGGTAAGATCCACAACGGCGACCACATCCTCTTTGTGACCTTTGGCGCTGGCCTCACCTGGGCCGCCAGCGTGATGACCTGGTGGCAGCCGGACTAGGGCCGTGGCCTTGATGAGGTGAACCATGATTGCAGCTTTGTTCCCCGGACAGGGGTCGCAGGAAATTGGCATGGGCAAGGCGCTTTATGAGGGCTCGAGGGCGGCCCGCGAGGCCCTGGATCGGGCCGAGGCTGCTTTGCCCGGTCTGCTCAAGCTGATGTGGGAAGGCCCGGAGGAGGAACTCAAACTAACCGCCAACCAGCAGCCGGCCCTTTTGGCGGTGGGCTATGCGGCCTTCCAGGCCTATCTGGAAATGGGCGGTGCGCTACCCAGCTTTGCAGCGGGGCACAGCCTGGGCGAGTGGACGGCCCATGTGGCCGCCGGCACCCTCAGTCTGGAAGACGCCCTGCGCTTAGTGCGCAAACGCGGGGAGTACATGCAAGAAGCCGTACCGGTGGGGGCGGGGGCCATGGCGGCTGTTTTGAAGGTTCCGGCCCAGACCATTCAGGAGCTGACCGCCGGCATTGCCGGGGTGGAGATCGCCAACTACAACTCGCCCGAGCAAACCGTCATCTCCGGCACGGCCAAGGGAGTTGCAGAGGCTGCTGAAGTGTTGAAAAGCCACCGGGCTCGAGTCATACCCCTGCCGGTCTCGGCTCCGTTTCACTCCTCGCTGATGCGGCCGGCTCGGGAGCGCCTGGCCGCCGACCTGGCCCAGGTGGAGTTCTCCACCCCCCGCTTCCCGGTGTACTCCAACGTGCTGGCCCAGCCCGAGACCCGCCCTTCGGTAATTCGGGAGCTGTTGCTGGAACAGATCACCCATGCCGTGCGCTGGGTAGAGATTCTGCAGCACCTGAAGGCGCAAGGGGTGAAGGTGTACCTCGAGTTCGGTTCCGGTAAAGTACTCACCGGCCTGGTGGGGCGCACCCTGGAAGGGGTGGAGGCCCGTTCGCTAACCAGCCCGCAAGAAATCGCCGAGTGCCTGGCCATGCTAGGGCAAGGCTAACATCTGGAGGAAGTATGCGAAAAGCGCTGGTAACAGGTTCGTCGCGTGGAATCGGAAAAGCCATTGCCCTGGAGCTGGCCCGGCGGGGCTATGCCCTGGCGGTGCACTATGCCGGCAATCAGGCCGCCGCCGAGGCCACCGCCGCCGAGGCCCGGGCCCTGGGGGCCAGCCAGGTGGTGGTGCTGGGGGCCGACCTGAGCAGTGCGCAAGCGGCTCAAAAACTCGTAGCCGAGGCCAGCGCCGCCCTGGGGGGGCTCGAGGTGCTGGTCAACAACGCCGGCATCACCCGCGACACCCTTTTGATTCGTATGAAGGACGAGGACTGGGATACGGTCATCGCCACCAACCTGAGCGCCATCTTCCACACCACCCGCGAGGCCATCAAGCTGATGATGCGCGCCAGATGGGGCCGGGTCATCAATATCAGCAGCGTGGTGGGCATCCTGGGCAACCCCGGCCAGGCCAACTACGTGGCGGCAAAAGCGGGCCTGATTGGCTTCACCAAGTCGGTAGCCAAGGAGTACGCCACCCGTGGCATCACCGTCAATGCCGTGGCGCCGGGGTTTATTGAGTCGGACATGACCGCCAAACTGCCCGAGCAGGTTGTGGCCGAGTACCTCAAGCAAATCCCCGCCGGTCGCCTGGGCAAGCCCGAGGAGGTGGCCAAGGCCGTGGCCTTTCTGGCATCGGATGATGCAGCCTACATCAACGGACAAACCCTGTGTGTGGATGGCGGCATGACCCCGCACTAGAATGCTCGAGCCCTGTAACTCAGAGCCGAGGCTGGTTTTGATGTGGTAGAATCCCGCACGGTAGAATAAACCCTAATCTATGGAGGTTAAAACATGGCAATCCTAGACGATGTAAGAGAAGTGATCGTGGACAAACTCGGCGTGGATGCCGACAAGGTAGTGCCCGAAGCCCGCTTTATCGAAGACCTTGGCGCCGACAGCCTCGATACCGTAGAGCTGATCATGGGCCTGGAGGACAAGTTCGGGCTGGAAATCTCCGACGAAGACGCGGAAAAGATTCGCACCGTACAGGATGCGATCAACTTCATCCAGAGCAAGCAAGCCTAGGTCGGTTTCGGTTGGCACCCAGTACAACAAGTGGTGTTGTGCTGGGTCTTTTTTTCCACATGGCGCGCCGCGCGGTTGCAAACCACCTGCACCAATCAATCAGAACCAGCCCTGCCCATAAGAAGCAAGGAAGGGGCTTTGGTTGCCCCTCCCTTTAGGACGGTTACTCTCAAAAACGCTTGGCCGGCTCGACCACACTCACGTTGGCGGCCTGAGGGCCTTTACCGTTCTTTCCGGGCTCAATGTCGAAGGTTACTACGTCGCCTTCGTTCAGGGTACGAAAGCCACGAGACTGAATGGCGCTATAGTGCACAAATACGTCCGGCTCCCCCTCTTCGCGCTGGATAAAGCCATAGCCCTTCTCTGCATTGAACCACTTGACCTTACCTTTTTGCATACTGCTCCTTATCACGGGCAACTGGAACGTAACCCGGCCCGGGACCAAGGCGCTGAACTACCCAAACATCATCCGACCACCGCTAGCCATGGGCAACCCCCTTAGCCAGGCTGTGGACAAAACAACATGGGCCACCTCAGAAAACTCCCAGACGCCTCAAGATAGCACTACACAGCAAACCATGTCTACCCATCAAGCAAAACGCCCGCCGTCACCAGCGAGCGTTTTTCAATTGGTCTGTCTCGGCCATCAGGGGCGCCAGATCGGCACCGTGGTGGGATCGATACCCCATTCCTTGGCCAGGTAGGTCTGCGAAAGCTTCTTAAGGGTACCGTCTTTTTCCAGAGCTTCCAGAATTTTGTCGACCTGGGCCCGGTTGGGGTTGCCTTTGGTAAACAGCGCTCCGTAGTTCTCGCCGGTCTTGAACTGGCCCACCACCGCCAGGGCTCCCCCCGACTTGGCCGCCTCCGAGAGCACGATGGAGGTGTCGATGATGAAGGCATCAATCTGACCGGCCCGCAGCGCCGTGAAGCCCGCAGCCACATCCGGGAAGACCCGGGTCAGGTTCTGGGGGTGCTTGAGGGTCTCGCTCAGAAACTTGGCCGCCGTGGTGGCCTGCTGCACCCCCAGGCGGGCGGTCTTGAGGCTGGCCGGTGCGTTGAACTTGGCTTTGTCGGCTGCCCGCACCAGCACGCCGATATCCGAGGAGAAGTAGGGCCTCGAGAAGTCCACCACCCGCTTACGGGCCTCGGTGATGGTGATCTGCGAGAGGGCAAAGTCGAAGTTGCGGGTCTGGCCGGCAATCAGGGCATCCCAGGCCACGTTCTGCACCACCACCTTGTCCAGCCCCGCGCGGTGGGCAATGTTGGCGGCCAGGCAGTACTCGAAGCCGTCCTTGATGGTGGCGGGGCTGTCGCCGTTCCAGAAGCCCGGCCCCGGCAGGTTGGTCTGCACCGTTAGCTGGCCGGCCACCGCCGGGCGGATGGGAAACTGGCCTTTGGGGCCGGTCACTTCGCAGTTGCCAATTTTGGTCTGGGCCATCCCCAGCGAAGCCAAAACCGCCAGTCCTAGAATCCCGATTTTTTTCATGGAAACCTCCTTAGGCACCCATCTATGCGCTCTGCTCAACTTTACAGAACCCAGTAGAGGGCGTCAATGCAGGGCAAGTATGAACCGCAGGCCGTCGTCTACCAGAGACATCACCTCGAGCAGCCCCAAGCCCACGCACCCCTCGAGGTCGTCCCTGTCGAGGGTGATTTACTTGGCACCCAAAACCCAGGTTGTCGTACTATTAATCTCAGAGTTCAGGTAGGCCCCAACCGTCAGGTTGATGGACTCGAGCGCAGAAAAAATCATGAGATTGAACCCTGTGCTTTTCCTCTGTTCATTGTTCCTTGGAGCCTGTAGCTTCGTTTACACAGGATCAACCGTTACACCACAACCCATCACCGAGACCGCTCTGTCCTCACGCTATGGCCTGATTGCACTGAACGCTGCCATTTTGGAAAGAGAGGAGGAAGGCGGGTGGGAACGGGTGGTTTTTCGCTTACAACCCAACTACCCACTCCCGCTGGCAAACACAGGGGATCTGGGTCGCCACCTTCGAGCCCAGCTCGAGATTCGACAGTGGCGCTTGCAATGCGAGACCTCGAATTCCCTGCCCATCTTCGGCGGGCCTCACTACACCCTGCGGGTGGTTCGCGGGACGGAGGGAGCAGGCCTTTTCCTGCAACCGGCAGGGGAGCCCGGCACCTACAGGCTGGAAGTGGGCCCTACAAACCCAGACCCGCCGCCTTTTTCTTGCCCATTCCGCTAATTACTCTTGCCTGCCAAGCGCCCGCCGTGATTACAGACTTTCCCACCGCATCGGCTACAATGGGTAGGCTGTGCAGGAGAGGATTCGCAATTTTTCTATCATCGCGCACGTAGACCACGGTAAGTCTACGCTGGCCGACCGCATTCTTCAGATGACCAAGGCGGTCTCGGATCGAGAGATGCGCGAGCAGTTTTTGGACTCGCTGGAGCTCGAGCGCGAGCGCGGCATCACCATCAAGGCCAGCGCGGTGCGGCTGTTTTACCAGAGCAAAGCCGGAGAAACCTACATCTTCAACCTGATTGATACCCCCGGCCACGTGGACTTCGGCTACGAGGTGAGCCGGGCCCTGGCCGCGGTGGAAGGGGTGTTGCTGGTGGTGGACGCTTCGCAGGGGGTAGAGGCCCAGACCATCGCCAACTTCTACCTGGCCATGGAGCACGAACACACCATCATCCCGGTGATTAACAAGATTGACCTGCCCGGCGCCCAGCCTTTGGAGGTGGCCCTGGAAGTTGAAGAAGTGCTGGGGATTCCCGCCGACGAATGCATTTTTGCCTCGGGCAAAACCGGCCAGGGGGTGGATGAGATCCTCGAGGCCATCGTGGCCCGCATCCCGGCCCCCAAGGGCCGCCCGGAGCACCCCCTCCAGGCCCTGATCTTCGACTCCATCTTCGACGCCTACCAGGGGGTGATTCCCTACGTGCGGGTAATGGATGGCAGCATCCAGCCCGGTGACAGCATCCGCATCTGGTCTACCGGCAAGGTCTTCGAGGTGGACAAGGTAGGGGTCTTCCGGCCCGGAACGCTGGAACCGGTAGGCCAGCTTGGCCCCGGCGAGGTGGGCTGGATTACCGCCGCCATCCGCGAGATTGGCGATGCCCAGGTAGGCGATACCATCACCTCGGCCCAGAACCCCTGTGAAGCCCCCTATCCGGGCTTCCAGCCGGCCAAACCGGTGGTGTTTGCCGGCCTCTACCCTACCGACACCCAGGAGTACAACCGGCTGCGCGAGGCCCTGGAGAAGCTCAAGCTCAACGATGCAGCGCTTTCATTTGAACCCGAGACCTCCGAGGCGCTGGGCTTTGGCTTTCGCTGCGGCTTTCTGGGGCTGCTGCACGCCGAAATTGTGCAGGAGCGGCTCGAGCGCGAGTTCGACCTCGACCTCATCTCCACCGCCCCCAGCGTGATTTATCGGGTCAAGCTCACCAGCGGCGAGGAGATCGAGATTCACAACCCCTCCGAGCTGCCCAACCCCGATAAAATCGAGGCCATCTACGAGCCCTACGTCAAGCTCACGGTGTACACCCCCGAGGAATATGTGGGCTCCATCATGCAGCTTTTGCAGGAAAAGCGCGGCAAGATGGGCAACATGCACTACATGGGCAAGCGGGTGGAGCTGGTGTACGAGGTGCCCTTCGGCGAAATCCTCTACGACTTCCACGACCGACTTAAGTCCATCAGCCGGGGCTACGCCTCCATGGACTACGAACAGGCAGGCTACCAGGAAGGCGATCTGGTCAAGGTGAGCATCCTGGTCAACGAGGAGCCGGTAGATGCTCTGGCCTTTATCGCCCACAAAGACAAAGCCTATGGCATTGGGCGCGAGATTGTGGACAAGCTGGCCGAGGTTATCCCCCGCCAGCAGTTTGCGGTGCCCATCCAGGCGGCCATCGGGGGCAAGATTATTGCCCGTGCCACCGTCAAGGCCTTGCGCAAAGACGTGCTGGCCAAGTGCTACGGCGGCGACATCACCCGCAAGAAAAAGCTATTGGAAAAGCAGAAGGAAGGCAAAAAGCGCATGAAGGCCATCGGCAAGGTGGACGTGCCGCAGGAGGCTTTCCTGGCAGTGCTGTCGGCCGGGCGCGATTAGTTCAGGCTAATTTCGCTGAGCCGCTGGGGCAGGTTACGAGGGGCTGCCTCAAAGCGCAGAGGGCTGGCTGGCACGCGGGAGTCACGCCCGCCCTGCCTTATCTCGCCCTGTAACGAAAAGCGCACCCGCACCGCGCTGTGCTCGGCCCGAAGCGGTACAGGTGGGGTGGTCGGGCAAGGCACCGGGGTGGCCAGACCTTCCTCGTCAAAGCCCAAGCAGTCGGCAAAATTCACCACAAAACCGCCCGGCTGCACATAGTCAGCCAGCAGGTTGCCGCTGCTGCCCGGTACGGTGGTGGGCATGATAGCCGGCAGTCCATTGGGCAGGCGGTTGCTGCCCACCACCAGGTTACGCTCGTAGATGTACAGCAGCCATTTATCGTTGTTGGCAGGGTCGGGGCCGGGGTTCTCGGCCCCGCTGGCCCGCGCGACCACCCAGCCCCGGTTGAGGGGGTAAATCATCACAAACTTCACCACTTCCACCCCACCCTCTACTCGAGGGGGCTGGAGCAGGGCAATGGCCGGATCCAGGCCAATCTGCCAGGTATTGCTGTTGGTGCGCGGGTTGCGTACGCTATAACCCCCCGCACTTCCAATGGTGAGGGTTGTACCAGGGGGGTATATAAAAGCCGCCGTAGAAAGATAATCGCTCACCAGGTTACCGGCATTGCGCAGGTCTTCGGTGAGGAGCTGGGCATTTTGTACAAAGCGAAGGCTATCGCTGCTGCTGCGCAACCCGGCGGCAATTAAGGTCAGAATGGCCACCCCAACAACGGCTGCAATCAGCATTTCAACAAGGCTAAGACCGTTTTTGTGCATAACGCCTCTACTGGGGTGGCCCTACCACTTCGGTAACGAAACGGTAAGCCCGGTTTTGCGGGCCGGTGAATTGAAGGGTCACCCGGCGCAGCACCACCTGGGTTCCGATGGTTTGAACGTCTTCGGTGGCAACGGTGAGGTTTCTAAAACTGCTGGGAAGCGCTACGGAGGGGGGTGTTCCCGCAGTAAAAGCCGCCCTTGTCGACCAGCTAGCCCGCAGGGTGTCGAAGTAGCTGCGAGCAAAAGCCTGGGCCTGGGTGTCTATCTGGGCACCCCGGGTAAGAGAGAAGCTCGAGCCAAAGTAGCTCAACATCAAAATGGTGATGGAAAGGATGGCCAGGGCCACCATCACCTCTACCAGGGAGAAAGCGTTACGGCGCACGCACCACCACCTTGCCGGTGCTGCCCACAATGTGCACATTAAGTACCCGGTTGCCCGGCCCCCGGAGCGCAAAAGTACGGTTGGCCGCGTTGACAATACCGTACGGAGCCATAAAGGTAATGCTGCCTCCACCAGAAGGAACGCTCTGGAAAACCACGCCCGCAGGCAACGGCTTGCTGGTCAGCAACGCCAGCTCGCTGGTACGGCCCACTTTGTAGGTGCTGCCGCCAGCACTGGCTTGAAAGGAGAAGTTGAGCGACTGCCGGCGGGCTTGTTGGCGAATACTAAGGAGTTCAGTCGCGACCTGAGTAGCCGCCTCGCGGATGACCAGGCTTTGTCGGTACGCGTTTAGCGAGACAAAACCCACCCCCAGCAGGATGCCCAGCACGGCCAGCACAATCAGAAACTCCACCAGGCTAATGCCCCTTTGCGAATATCTGCTCACTGCCCAATCACTTCCCATATACCTCTTCTAAGCTGGGCCTGCTGCCCACCGGGTACTCGAGGGCGCAGGCGGTTGTCGTGGTAGATGGTCAGGCCCGCGGTGCCGTCTCCGGGGCCCGGCACAAAGATGCCGGTGTCGGCAGCTACCAAAGCCCCGCGCAGATCCCAACGCCCGTTGAGCTTGGGGTACTTGCGCTGGGACAGGCCAAAAATTGCATTGGCCGAGTAGAGCAGGCCATCGGTGCGGAGTGGGCCGGTGCCTCGAGCGTTCATGGAGTTGGCCCAGAGGTTCTTGAGAATGCCGTTGGTGAAGGTGCTCGAGGTCACCTCGTAACGGGCCGCGCGGGCCAGGATGCTCTGGGCCTGTTCAGCCGTGAGGGTGGTGCTGCTCAGCACCGTGTCGCCGCGGCAGAAGGAGACTCGAGCCCCTGCCGTAATGGTGCTGTACTCTGCATACCTTTGTGGTTGGTGGCTACAGCCAGCAGCAAAATAGATTTGATTCTCGCCAAAGGTATAAAAGCGCGACCGGTAACTGTTGTCGCGCAGGTAGCGTTGCAGCTCCCGCCGGTTGAAATTGGCTATCTCGGTAAGAGCCAGGTTGGGGCGCGGGCGCTCTTCTGGGTAGCAGGCAGCATTGGTGGGGTTTTCTCTACAAAAGCTGATGGTAGGTTGGTTGGAGCGTGCGCTGAGCATCTGCTCTTCGGTTAGGCTTTCTATGTCGCTTTGAACGGTCATAAAGTCGCCTACCGCTAAATTGCCGCCTGCTATTAGGTTGAGTTGGGGTAGGCGGCTGGGGTTGCTGTAATCGCAGGGAACCAGGGTACTCCCAGTACCGCAGTCGTAGGTCAGATCCCCCATCACGTAGAGGTTGCCGCGGGTCAGAAGGGTGCCACTGCCGCGAACAAATCCCCTCAGCACCACATCTCCATTAATGAACACCGTACCGCTCAGCTCAATCGGGATGACAGAGCCATCCAGCAGCACATTCGTGGGGTTCTGGCCCAGATCGGCCGAGGTTCGGGTCTGCACCGCGCTCCCGCCCGGCCAGGCCACGCCGCCGCTGGGGTTGAGGACCATAGCCGCCCTAAGGGTGCCCGCGCTGTAGCTCTCGTTGGTTCCGGCCAGGCTCGAGCTCACCTCGGCGTTCCACTCGGCATCGTCGATGAGTCGGTTGTTGTTGGTATCCGGGATGGGCAGGGGAAAGCGATCGGGCAGCTCGCCATCGGGAAAGCGGTTGCCAAACGCCGCCAGATTGCTGCTATCGGGGTAGTTGTAGTAGAGGTTTTGCGGGGTGGTGCAGTTGCTAGGGGTCGAGCAGTCGGCCGGGGTGGCTGTAATGAGAGTGGTTGAGCGAATGCGGGTATCACCCGGGTTCATAGTGGTGTAGTAGCGGTTGGAGGGGCCTACAGCGCCGCTGTACTGCCGGCTGATGGTGCCTCGAGTCACCAGCGAGCCATGCACTACACCCGCTTCTTCGTCGTCGCGCATGATCAGGCTTTCCAGCACCCCCACCTTGGCCCGCCGCCACCAGGTGCTGGGGTCGCTGGGGTTGGGGTTACCCCGCAAAGCATCCAGGCTTTTTACGTCCAGGTGGCAGAAAATGCACTCGGCATTGTTGGTCAGAAGGGCATAGTCGAACGGGAAGAAGGCCCGGTCTACCCGGAAGACCTGCCGCAAACGCCGGGTGGTTCCATCGGCCAGGGTGCCGGTGGAAGTGACAGTCAGCACGATGGCGTCGGGGTCGGTACTGGTATCGTCTTGTCGCGAGACCTGCACTACAAAGCTCGAGCCATCCCCCAGGCTTTGCGGAGCGCCAAACAGGCTGGCTATGGCAGCGCCGTTGGATAGGCCAATACGGTTTAGCTCAGCGGCATAGGCCGTCACGCTTCGAGAAGTGGCATTGGCCAGCACCTGGTGCCACAGCCGGGCCACGGCCCGCTCGAGCCCTGCCTCAGCGGCGAATTGCGCCTGCGAGGTGCGCAGGGCATCCTGGGCATTGCGGCGGTTGGAGAGCGATGTAAGCGAGGCAATGCTAACCAGAATGATGACAATAAACATGAATACCAGCGTTGAAACCAGCGCAACACCTCGTGTCGTTAGCATTAAATGCCCCCATACGCACATCAAGTCTCATGAATATGGTTGGAATTATAACCCATATCAAGCCCAGAAGCCCACTCCTCTCAACGCAGCGGGTGTCCAGCCAGGCCAGGGGTTCTCCCTATGTGTTCAGCAGCCCCAGGCTGCGGGCCCGCTCGAGCGCCTCCACGCGGTTGCGGGCCTCGAGTTTTTCATAGAGCCGCACCAGGTGATCCTTGACGGTTTCGGGCGAGATGTGCAGATGGCGGGCAATTTCTTTGGTGGAGAGGCCCTGGGCCATCCACTGCAAGACTTCTTGTTCGCGGGCGGTTAGTTTGGGCAGCTCGGGGGCCCGCAAGCGGGGCTCCAGCCCCAGGCCCAGCCTGCGCAGACGCTCAGCCAAAGCCTCCGGGGGCAGCTCTTTCGACCAGTAGGCGTCGGCACCGGCGTAGGCAGCTTGCTGAACCAGCACGGGTTCGTTAAAGGTGGTTAGCAGGGCAATAAGTCCGCCATAGCGCCGTTCTCGCAACATCCGAGTAGCCGCGATGCCATCCATCTGGGGCATGCGCACATCCAGCAGCACCCCATCGGGCAGCAGTTCCAGGCCCAGCTTGACTGCTTCCTGGCCATCACCCGCCTCGGCCACCACCGCAAAGCCCTCACGCTCGAGGGCCGCCCGCAGGCCCATGCGAAACAAAGGGTGGTCGTCGGCAATCAGAAGGCGCATCCAGCTATAGATTAGCAAGTTGCAGCCTGATAAAAAGCCTTCCACAGCCCCCCTGGCTTTTCAGGAAGCTGTGGAAGCGTGAAAGCCCGGTTAGTACACCTGCTCGCGCTGGCCAAAGCTGAGGGGGGTGGCCACGCTCACCTGCACCACCCCGGTGGTCGGGAAGAAGGGCGGCGCCCGGTCTTGCATGCGGGGGTCGTAGGTGAACTGGCGAGCATAGCCCTGAATCATCTGGCCTGTGGAGCTGTTGAACTGCCCGAAGGCCCCGTAGGTGTACTGGATAATCCCCCCCTGCAAGCGGATTGAACCGCGGGGAGAGATGCTGTTGTAGTTCTGCACCGCCACCTCGCCCCTCGAGGTCATCAGCACCCCATGAATGGTCAGATCCTGCAGGGAGCTGTTGGTGCCGTTGCCCAGTAGAATATCCCCATCCTGGCTGTATACCCCCAGGATATTGTCGGCGGAGAGGTTGTTGCAGGTAGCCCGCGTCACCGTGCTGCCGCTGCGGGTGGGCGTACCACTGCAGGCCGGGCTCTGGTACTTAAGGTCACCCTGGATTCGGATATTCTCACCGCTACCAGCGTTGGCTACGGTAATCTGCGCAAAACTGGCCAGTGCCGGAGGAGCGGTGTTGGGATTGCTAGCATCGGAGCGGGCCGGGCCGGTGAGGTTGTTGATGCTGCCGTCGGCAAAGATCATCCCGTTGAAACCCGTCCGCACCAGTACGCCGGGCCAGCTTCCGTTGTGGCGATAGAGCGCCCCGCTGGCGTCGTAGCGGTAAAGCTGGCGATCGCTGCCGGTACAGGCAGTGGTCCGGCAGACCTCGATGTACTGGTAGGGCGAGGTGGCCGGCGTACAAACCCCCGAGGCGTTGCAGGTAGGCCGCGTCCCACTGGCATCCCCTGCGTACAGGGTGATCCGTGCGACATCGAAGTTGAGGTATAACCCCCCGGCATTGGCCGCGTCGCGCTGGTTCTGGTTGTTGGCCGGCATGGGGATAAACGGCTCCTGCCAGTTCACCCTGGGATTGCCTTCAAAAACCGGGGCATGGGTAATGCCACCACTGGTCCAGGAAGGGGCATTGGGGTTGGTCATCTGGCCGGGCGATAGGAAAGTAGAACTTGTACCTGACCCAAAAAAAGCACCGGGACTGATGGAGCCACTGCAACGGCTGGCCCCAGCATCGGTGCAGCCTGCGCTGGTCACATAGCCACCAAACCAGGGGTTGAAGGAGAACCGGAAGCGCTCATTGGTGTGCACAGGCCCATCAAACAGGGTATTGCCGGTAAACCAGATCGAGCTATTGGCGCGGTTGCGGTGCCGGTTGGTAAACAGCGCGTAGCGGGCGAAGCTCCCGTTAGATAGCAAGAAACGATACTCACCCTGCACCATCACGTTCCGCTGGTAAGGGGTGCCAGGAGAAGCCGTGACCACCATCACGTAGGGCAGGGCATACCCCTGCACCTGGCGGGTAAGGGGCGTGGCCGGGTTGTTGTCGTCGTCTACCACATATCCGGAAGGAAGCTGGGCCGAGGAGGGAAAGGCCTGGCCGCAGGCCGGGGCGGTGGTAAAGTGCACGCGCACTTGTACCGTGGCACCTGAACCATCCGGCGCAAAGTTGCGGCCACAGATGGCGGTATTGAGGCTGGTCTGAAGGGTATTGGCCAGCAAAGCCAGCCGGGCCGCTACCGTGGAGGCGATGGGCTGGGTGGCGTTGCCTCCGTAGTACCAGATATCGCTGGTACTGATGCCGCCCAGGCTGGGGTTCCCCGAACGTACGATACCCTCGAGGCTGGCCCGCACCTCGTAGGACATCAGCGCGCTAGCAGCCACAGCCCCTCCCCGGGCCAGGTTGATGGCCTGGGCCATGGCCGTGTTATCCCGGCTGGTACGCAAGTCGTTGATGGAACGTGTGAACATTAAGGTGCTTACCACGCTCAACAGCAGAATAATGGTCAGGGCTACCACAATCGCGATGCCCTGGCGATCCCTCATGGGTTGCATATGCTCACCACCTTGGCCTGATAGTAGAGGTTGTTGATCATGTCCACCTGCCCGGTGTAGGTTCGCTCCACGTTGCGCCCGCGCAACGGCACCTGAACCCCTAGGGTGAACTGTAGCCGCCGCAGCGTAAACTCCGACCCACCGCTGGTGAAGTAGGGCTGTACCCGGCCGCTCACCAGATAGCCGCTGGGGTTGCGCTCTTCGCTAACCGAAGAATCGTTGCGCTGCTGATAGACGTAGTCGATGCGGAAACTACTCACATCGTAGGCCACATCGGTAGAAGCTGCATCGCCCAAAGCCTGGTAGACCAGCTTGCGGTTGGCTGCATCGTAGCTGTAGCCCAGCAGGCTAACCACCGAGGCCAGGGTCTGAGAGGTGGCGGTAACCGGCAGGTTGTTGCAGGTGGTGGTTAGAGTGTAGGTATTGACACCACTTAGCACAGGCAGCGCAGTGGTGCGGGTTAGCACCGCGTTATCGTTACCGTCTATAACTACCAGCCGACTGCCCACAGGAATCTCAGCGGCGATGGTGGGCGAGCTACTCACCAAAGTGAGACTGTTACCAGCCACCGCAGTAATGGTGTAACCGGCCCCCCCAGCCACCTGGGCAAAGGAAATACTGGTGGCGTTGCTGTTGAAGGGGGTGTGGGTCACGATGGCAAACGCCGCCGTGCGCAAATCCTGGCTCATCACTTCCAGCACCCGCCGGGCCTTGTTCTGGGCCGCGCTCACCGCCTCGTTGGATTGGTTGAGCTGTAGACCCTGGATGCTGGTATTAAAAGCCAGTGCCATCACGATCACCAGCACCAGCAGGGCCAGCAGCAATTCCAGGACTGTGAAACCTCGAGGGCGCAAAGTAACCTCCTTCAGTTGATACCGCTGTTAATCTCGGCTCCCACCCGTGCTGGGGAAGGGCCGATGATGCTCTGGTTGACACACTGTTCCCCCTCCGGACTGCGCCAGCAAACCTCAATGCGGTACTGGCTAATCTGCCAGTTGCTGCTGGCCCAGGAAGGGACTCCCTGGTTGGTTACGCTGGCACGATAGAGGGCCAGGTTGGCAAACTGCCGCTCGCTGGTAAGGCTGGGAAAGCCGCTGGTGGCGTTGGTTAACTGGCCATAACCCCAGGTGAGGCTCTCGCCCTCGTCAGGAACGGCCCGTTCATCGGCCTCGAGAATCTGCCGGCCCAAAAAAAGCCCCAGCTGATTGGCCTGTGCCCGGCCTCCCACAATGCTGGTCTGGCGCATATTGCCCACCAGCAAGGTGGTGAAAATGCCCAGTACAATGGCCAGCGCACCTGCAGCCACCACCACTTCAATAAGGGTCAGACCCCGGTTTCTCATTGCCGTCGCACCTCCCCAATCAGGGTTGCCGTCAGGGTAAAAGTCTGACCCGCCGCCGTTACGGTGAACTGGCGGTTGGCTGGAAAGCTGCTGGAAAAAATTACTTTTCCAGGGGAGGTAAAGGTAGCCAGTGTGCCGTTGTTTAGGCTACAGCTCACCCCATTCGGCAGGGTCACGCTCCGCAGTACGCTTCCATCCACCTGGGACTGCACCTGCAGGGTGTTGCCGCTGCGCACCAGCACAAAGTTGGTGCCGCCCCGGCTGGCTGCCGCCGTAGCCCCCTGCCAGAAAAGCTGGCGGATCTGATCCACCGTGGCCAACGCTTCTTGTCGCTGCCCGATATTACGTATCTGGGGGATGCCGATCCCGGCCGCTACCCCCAGAATAGCCATCACCACAATGAGCTCCAGCAGGGTAAAACCCCCAGACATTCTTATCTGCTTACTAGCTTGCAAACACCTCGCCATACCTCCTCGAGTTTGGGCAGTTCGTTTGAGTTCAAGTACCCCCAGATGGGGGTTGGTGCGTTACGTTAATAAGTCGTTAATGCAGCACGAAACTGCCATAAGCGAATCTTTATTCGCTCTGGATAGGGTTGCCCGCTTCTTTCCAAAGATACCCGCCACCCATGGTCAAATATCACACGCTGGTTTGTGCAGCATGCTGGCTGCAAGGAGCTTAAGCTAACCGGACGCGCAGCCGGGTTCCCTCTCCCGGCAAAGCCAGGCTTTCCAGCCGTCCGCCGTGCACCTCAGCCACCCGCCGGGCCACATACAGCCCCAACCCCGCACTGCCCGCCCGCACCCCACGCAGGCGCTGGCTGCGGAAAGGCTGGGTAAGGTTTTCCAGGTTGTCGGGCAATCCCGGGCCGTCGTCCTCGACCTCGAGCCAGCCATCCCCCGCTCGCAGCACCACCCGGCTTTGGGCATGGCGCAGGGCGTTCTCAACCAGGTTGGCCAGCGCCCGCTCGAGCAAGAGTCGCTCGGCACGAGCCTGCCCGGCTCCCTCAATTTCTAAGCGCAGACCGCGTTTTTGAGCCTGTTGGGCATAGCGCAGGCGAAAGTCTTCCAGAATCGAGCGCAGGTTGAGGTTTTCCGGCTGAATGCGCTGGGCCTCGAGGCGGCTGGCCGTGAGCAGGTTTTCCACCAGTAAATAGCTCCGACTCAGCTCATCCCGCATGCTTCTCAGCAGTTCTTTGCGTCGCTCTGGCCCGATCTTGTCGGCCTCCTCCAGGTACTCCAGCGCCCGCAGGCTGGCCAGCAAAGGAGTCTTGAGATCGTGGGTCAGGGCCGCGTAGGTGGCTTCGCGCGCCTCCAGCAACTCGCGCAGGTGATCCAATACCTCCTCGAAACCCTCGCGTAGCTGGGCTATCTCGGCGGGGGGTGGCTGCTTGGGCGAGGGAAGCGAAAGCTCGGCCAGGGTGCGGCCTGCACCTCGCAGGTAGTAGAGACTGCGGGTGAGTTCGTCCATAGGGCGCAGCAATATATTAGCTAGGAAATAACCCACACCGGCGGCAATCAGGGCCAGCACCAGCACCCAGATCAGCAAAAATAGCGAGGTTTCCAGCGACTGCCCTTGCAGCGAGGCCCAGAAGGTCAGGGCAATCACCAGGTTGGGAATAAAGGCCAGTAGACCAATCACCCAGGCCAGTTGGCGCTTGAGCGGCATAATTCCAGTCTACTGGCCCGCCCTGGCGATGGGTGGTTTCTAAAGCAGAACCCCTACTAGCGCCGTTCGTAGGACATCACCTTGAAGGAAGCGATAATAGTATCCTCGGGAATGCGGGCCGCCACCGGGATGTTACCCATGGTGGGGACGTAGGTTACTTCGGCTTGTTGACCCGCGTTACACTGGCTACCGCCTGCACTGGTGGTGCAAAACTCATTGGATACCACGGTGCCTAGTGTGCGCTGGCTTCGCTGGGTTCGGAAGCGATTACCAGCATAAAAAATACCCATGGCATAGTCGGTAAGTTGCTCGATATTGTTCTGCGCCAGCAACCCCAGCACCTGGTTGGGAAAGGTGGCCGAGCTGGCATCGGGCAACAAGTTACCCTGGATGTAGATGCTGCCGCCTTCCACAAATATGGAGGCATTGCGCTCGGTGGGGTCGGTGAAGTCGAAAGCCCGGTAGTTTACGGCATTGCTGAATCTCACGTTAATTCCGCTGGTGTGCAAAGTTCCATAAATCTCCAGCGTACCCGGATTGCCGCCTATGTAACGGAAACCGCCGGTCTTGCCATTTAGACTATAGCGGCAGTCCATACTGGTGCTTCCAAAACGCAGTTCACCCCCACTCAGCAGGTTGCCCAATACGCACGACAGCGGACTGGTTGGTATTGCGCCCGTAGGGAAAAGAACAGCACTGCCAGTAATACGAAGGCCTCCGGTAGCTGCCTCATCGCGCACACAGGCCGCCCAGGTCTTGCTGGGGTCACTGGTGCAGGGGGTAGTGTTGAACTCGGGGAAGCGGGGGGCCAGAGCCGGAGGAAGGTCGAAGGCGCCCCGGTCGTCGGTGCAGATACCTCGGTTATTAGCGCATACATCGGAGGTATTACCGTAAATGTCGTTTACTGAATCACCCACATAAGCACCCAGGAGCTTGTTGCTTGGAGTGCCATAGCTCGAGCTTCCGCTTACCTCTACCCGGCCATACTGCACCCGTAACGTCGCACATAGGTTGGAGAGGCTGCGCATGTCGCTGTTAAGACGGTTGCTCAACACCGCATTGGAGCTATAGTTGTACTCGTTGAGCATGGCAAAATTGCCGGTAGAGCCAATTACCTCTTTGTCGGGATTTCCTGGGTCGCCCTGCACATACAGCCCACCCCGAACGGTGGCCCCACCGTTCAAGTGCTTGTTGGCAGCCCCGCGTCCGCTAAAGATGGCATAGTTCCAGGGGCCGGTGTTAGAAAGGTCGAAAGTGGCCTGGGCAATGGCCTGGGAGCCGCTGTAGCGGCCCACCGAACGCACCAGCATGAAGCGTGGGCGGGTGGGGTCTTGAGCTACCGTAATGGTGTAGGTGCCGGTACCCGTACCCATCGGAACAGTTCCGGTGCGGGTAGTGGGCAGGGTTTCGTTGCTTTCAATGGTTCCGTTGCGGTTCCAGT